>JAEOTX010000189.1 GCA_016839605.1 Candidatus Thorarchaeota archaeon
AAAAAAGGTTCATAGAAGAGCAGCCTGTCCAGGTAGGATCTATTCAGGAAGCTCTTCTATGACTGATTTCATTATGTTTCTGTATCTATTGAATGCCTTACGACCTGCATCAGTCAGACTCAGGGTCGTCCTTGGTTTCTTCTCTACGAAATCCTTCTTGGCCAGGACATATCCTGCCTTCTCGAGTTTCGTCAGATGAGAGGAGAGGTTCCCCCACGTGAAGCCCAACTGCTTCATGAGGAATGTATAGTCGGCAGATTTCACTACATAGAGCTGGGCCATTATCTTAAGCCGAGAGGGCTCATGGATAACCCTGTCGATCTCTGGGTCTGCATCAGGTTCATTCTTCTTGCTCATAGCCCCCAACTTCCGTTTCGAGAACTGGGTACTTACGGATGAAGTGTACCATGCTGGTTATGCCTGCTAGGGTCAGTATCCCCCCTGAGAGAGTCATGAATGCGGACATTCCTACTGCAGGGTGTTGAAGCGGCAGCAGAAAGACAAACACACCCAAGATCACTGTGGCCAGACCAAAGCCGTAGTATCTCTTTAGACCTGACCTCTCTACCAGATATGCTGCGGGTTTCAGGAACGAAACACCAACCAGCAGGGGAGCCCAGGTTGCAATGAGATGGACAATCTCATGGTCAACTCTGATTGAGATCATTGCTGCAGATATTGCAACTATCAGAATGATTGCGAATGTGATCCATGCAACACCAGAGGGTATCTCACTCTCATCGTGTAGTTTGACCACACCTATTCGGGGATAGGTGTACTTCTCTTTGATTCGTTCTGTAACGGCGACTTGAAAAATAATGATTAGGGCAATGTAGGGGACAAAGACCGGATTCACCAGTAGTAGTCCAATTGCCATTATCATAAGCCCCATCCAGAACTCTGTGAGTCCGTCTTGGTTCGCGGTTCTGAAAGTTGCTTGTTCCAGTTTTTCCAGATCAATATCTTCGTTCATTATAGTACTCAACTTCGTAAAGTTCTTTGCAGTACAAAGTACTTTGCATTAATATTAAGCTTTCGTTCTGCGCTTCAAGATTCGGTTCAGAAAGAAATGCAATCCCCACCGTTATGAAGTGAGATTTCGATTTAGAGATAATTCCACCAATATAGCGCTGCAAGAAGGCTCTGTATTTCCTTGTCGGAAAATTCGGAGAGTAGGAGCTCCATGAACTCTCGAGAACTCACACGAAAAGCATCAATGCATTTCTGCAGAACTACCTCTGCTTCATCATGCCTCTTACTGCTGAATAACATTCTCACTTCTTTTTGATGGGAAATGAACTCAGATTCGTCCATTGCTTGGAATCAAAACACCAGAGCTTATACAGATTCCGACTTTGCAGCTGGAAAATCCCAATTCTCAGTCAGCAAGTCTGTATCACACAGGAAACACAGCTTCTCAAGTTCAGTATTTTCTCACTAAACACACCGAATTTATTGAGAGAAGAAGATACTGGAGGCAATCTAATGGTCTTGAGATGCAGCAGGTGCGGCTCAACTGAAAAAGTCCAGCTCGTATACGACTCTTTCTCAGAAGAAGGTAAGCACAGATGTCGCGACTGTGTTAACCAGCTCTTCAAACATGGATCGCATGTTGTCAAGTTCACTGACATGTCACATCCACATCGTCCAGCGTATTATCTGAACTTAGAGTCAGAGGAGGATTTGGACCTGGTATTGACTTTGGGAAGGCGCGCTCAGAAGTTCAGAGCTAAGGGTTTCCAAGCGAGCTTCTTCAAGGCACACGAAAAAGGAAGACGCATAGGTCTGGTTTCAATGTCCCTAGGACAAATGAACAGTATCATTCAGCTTCGTGGACACGTGGATAAATTGAGAATGTGGATGGAAACATCAAGTGTAATTGAAAAGGAAAAGCAGCGGAATGATCGGTCCAATGACGATGACATGCCAGCTCTATTCTCACCGATAAATCCGCCAAAGCTGGAGTGGGCTCTCTCTGTAGAAACCACCAACGTCAAATGAGCGAGATTAGTATAGTCATAGACAGCCAATTTGCTTAGTGGTCGAAAGGGAACATGCTGCGATGATTGAGAATGAGCACTCACGTAAGCACGAAGATAGAATCAATACTACAGAGAGAGATAGCCCACTGAAAGCCCTTCCATACAGAGACAGTGTAATATTCCCAGACAACGAAAAGCACTTTCTTGCTGTAGGAATTGGAGATCGCGTGGTTGTGAGAGAGCTTTGTGAATATCCAATCAATTGGGAAACGAAAAACCTGCTAGCAATGACAAGCGCTGCAGTCGAGCGACTAGGAGATGCGCCAGACTCGCTCTGGAAACATAGAGCACAGATAAATTGTCTACTTGACCTTCGTGTCTATTTGCCATGTTATCGAGGACTCAATTCGAGTATAGTACCAATACTCCGTGCTGGTTTGGCTGAATCAGAATATGGGAATCTTAGGGCGTTCATCCGGGGGGAACTCACCAGATTATTGAAAGAACAAGTGTTGCAGGGCGGGCCAACTCATTTCTTTGACATCAATGAAATGCAGGAGATACCAGAACTAGCAGTACATGTACCAAGAATCCTCGAGTTGAGGAAGAAGGAGATTCAAGGGGTCACGTTAATAGATAGAGATGGTGTCATAGACCTCAGATCGATAATCATGACTGCATGGGGCTTTGAGCTAGTGCATGCTTTGGGATTGGGACTTGAAACTGATGCGGAGGGGTGTGATGCGATTCAGAGAAAGCTGTACGAGCTCGATTTGGAGGTTAAGATCTCAACAAACGAAGGTGACACGTCACACTTAGCAAGAATGGGTATTGGTCTCAGTCAATACATCAAATCCCTATTCAAGTAGAGAAATTGATTCTTCTAGTCTTGCATTTCCGAAACTCTAATTGCTGCGATGCTCCTCGAAACTCTACTGCTACAATCGGGAGCAAAGTTGATGTCTGAAGTCGAGCTAGTATTCACCACCACTGCAGGTTGGCAACAATATCTCCCTCTGAAACGAGAGGAGAATATGCTTGACGTGATTGCATCAGATCATGACATCAAATCAATCGATCTTGAGCCACTGAGATTTTGCGAAGATGTGAGAAGTGTAGATTTGAGCGGCAACAAGATCGAACATATTGATCTCAGTCCACTAGAGTCTTCGAAGAGTCTAGAGTCAGTCGTTCTTTACGGGAATCAGTTGAAATCAATAGACCTCAGCCCGCTAGATGGAGCCTCCAAGTTGAAGGATCTTTGGCTCTTTGAGAACAACCTAGAAACGATTGATCTTGCGTCGTTGGGCTCGTGTATGAGTCTGAGTTGGCTATCCGTTGCACACAATAGGTTGGTTACTCTCAATCTCGGTCACCTTCAAGCGTGCGGGAACCTACGCTTCCTAGCACTCGAGTTTAATTTCTTCTCCGAACTCAATGTCACACCCCTTCTTAGATGCCCTAAGCTCTCCGAGTTCAGTGTGGATCCCGGTGTCATTCTATATGCCAGTTCAATCCCTCTTGATATTGGTGTGGACCATGCCCTTGCTCATCTAGTGCGAAGATAAATTCCAGCCACTTTCCAGGGACCTCCAATTTCCCAGAGGATTGATTTCCATAATAGGTGGACACCCTAACAACTATAATTAATCACACGTGCGATTCGCTTTCCATCTGAAGGTGGGCCAAGTGGTAAGACAAATCGCTCTTGATTTCGCATTCCGTGAGAAAGGCAAGAAACTGGTTGTTGAAGACGAAGATGTCGGCTTGGCGATGGCAGTTGTCTTAGCGGAGTCAAATAGAAAGGCGAAGTCCAAGATAACCCATATAGCTCCAGTATCTTTTCCATACTGGATTGTGCAGGTCTCTGATACAGACTCTATTCTGTTGTCTGCTATTGGGGAGTCGTCAGTAACTCTTGAGCTGAGTGAGAACACTGCAATAGGCCCTGTTCGAAGGATCATCAGCAATGAAACCAGTGAAATCAAGGATATCCCTGAAGCAATCGAAAAAGCCCTTCCTCTATTGAGAGAAATTGAGCCAAGAGTCCACCATATCAAAAACCTTCAGCAACCGGAGATCATTGTCGCACAAAGCAAGAGGTATGTTGAGGTAGACCCTAATGCAGACCTTAACGCCCTTGAGATGAAACTGGACTCTCAGACTGCACTAAGTGTGAGTGAAGAGTTTCAAGTTCTTGTGGAAGATGCAGCCACCAGACTAGACAATATTGAAGAGCTGCACAGGTTGACAAAGGAGAAGCTTACCGACCGTCTTAATGCACTAGAGAATGTGATGGCGGCAGAATTGACTCGGTGGGAGAAGAGATACGGAACACAAGAGCAGTCTTCTGAGCTGAAGATGGAGAGTCTTAATGAAAGACTGTCTGATAAGATCTACAGGATTAAGGACAGAAGAAAAAAGGATGAGAAGACACTAGTTGCAGATTTTGTACGTGAAACAACCGAGCTTGAGAGATTCTTTGCAAAAATCATGCAGGATATCAAAGTCACCAGAGGTGACATGGCTGCAAAAGCTGTGGATATTCAGGAAGCTGTGGATCTGTTTAGGTCCTTAATCAGCGGACTCACAGACACTGTTCGTACATTCGATGATGTTGCCGACTCATTGAGTGATTATGCAGACGCATCTCTCCAGAAAGCGCTTGATTACGATGATGCAGTTGCTGCCCAAATCCAAGAAGAAGAAGAATCCACTGACACTCAAATTTCAGAGCTACAATCCAAAATGATGGACCTCAAGAAAGAGATGGATGAAAAGAACGCCGAACTGAATGAGATGAAGAGAAATGTTACTGAAGCTGTGGATAGAATTGATGGGTTGGTTGAGAAGCGGCTCGAGGACCTTCAGATAGAACTTCAAAATATATCGCATTTGACGTTCGATAATAACTCCATCAGAAACTTAGCACCCCTTACACTAGTGAATATCATGACGTATGTTGTCACCTACAACAAAGGAAAACCAATTGTAATTACTCCTATGATGATTCCGAAGGACAGGTTTGGCCTGCCTTGTGAACATGAGCCACTCGACAGTGATCTTAACAGGTTTATCCAGAAGTCGATGAAGAAACTTTACAAAGATAGTCCATCATTTAAAACAGCCCTTGAAAAGGCATGTGCAGCGGGGAATGTGTTCCAGAATCCTGAGTCTGCTAAGATTTTCAATTCGGGTCTTGATAGACTCTGGACAAGACAACTTCTGAAGGAAGGAGTCAAGGAGACTCTGAAACCATTATTCACCAAGCTCGTTGGTAAGTGTCATAAATGCTGGGCGGACATAGGCACTTCAGGTAAGTTTTGTCCTGAGTGCGGAGTGTCTCTGCTATAAGCAGAGGAAAAAGAAGTGAAGGGGATTGGAGAATCCCCTATAGATTCCAATTGTATCTAAGGGTCAGTGTAATGTCTACATCCCAGACATCTGTTTTCCCACTCGCCTCAAACCAAATGACCCATGTGTATGAAGAAGCGTAGTTATACAGATCGATTCGTTGAGAGAAGGGACTTGGATAGGTCCCCTCATCAACGAGATAGGATGATAGCTCACCCCAAGTAGTTGCACCATCAACTATACTCACTGATGTTTCATAAACAGCGATATAGGCAGATACTGATACGCCGTCGGATCCAGTGTCGCGCACGTTAATGTCAAAGAGCAAATCCGGCACGGTGCTTGTTTGAACCTCACTTGAGGACACCGAGAACCCTCCACGGTAATATGTTGGAGAGAGATCGATGTCTTGATTCTGATAGTCTGCTACTTCCCTCTCGCTATAGTCTCCGTTGCCTAATCCGGGTAGCAGCACTATAATAACTCCAGCCACGATAACGATTGCGATGACTAGACCAACAATCATCATCGTACCGCATCCTCGACCTTTCTTCGATGGCGCAGGTGGCGCTTCATAATCGCCAGGAGGTAATGGTATTTCTGTCAAAGTTCATTCCCCTAAGAAATGTACAAGGTGTCTCTAGTACGCAGACCCTCTTATTACCGTTTTCGGGTCATCCTAGGTAGAGGGCAATTTCACCATCCATTGATAGCAAATGAGAAGAAATCCTTGAATTCCTCAGCAAAATCACCAAGGATGATGACATGGTGATTTGCCAATGACTCCTCCAAGAAGTATGTCACTGGCTCTTGTAGCTTCACGCGTATCTGAGTTCTGCACCCAGTCTCGTTCTCAAGATTCTCTACTACTTCTCCCCCAGAAACCCAATAGCAAGCGAGGTCATCCCCAGAAACCTTCAGAACTGTAACACTTTGCGGAGCGATTGTTCCTCTGACACCAAGACTCATTCCTGTCTCATAGTGTGTCATTATTCTGTAATCTGTAGCGATAGAAGTAGGGAGTGTGCAGTGCGCAAATGTAGCAATGTTTGATACTGCATCGACGTCAGAGACATTCGCCATAAATACTGGCTTTTGAGTCACATGTTTTGCCAGTAGCATTGTGAATGTAGATGGGATATCACCCTCACATCCAGCAGCGAAAAGAGGTCGCTCATTGAGTGTGGAGAGAGCATAGCATCCTGAGACCTTTGTCTGCTTCAGAAGATCGAAGCATTCCAATGTTACCGCATTCAATTCCTCTGATTCAACAATAAGTGATACCCGCTGAGCAACTCGTGCAGCTTTCTCAGCCTCCTCTTCAGAAATATCAATACTGGATGCCCTGTTCAGGAATTCCTTGAGCTGACTCTGAGATTCTCCGCTTAGGTCTGGCGTAACGTTATTGAGAAGAAAATCCATTGGTAAGCGTTCGATAGTCAGTCCCCAGCGGCGTTTCACTGAAGCATCGTCCACACCAGAAGCAATCAACCAATGAGAGGACTTTCCAATGATCCCCAAGGTGCTTTCTCCAATCCTTTCAATAATGGCTGCATACTGCGCACGAATCTGAAGTTGTTCAGCCAAATCAACTAATGAATAGTGGACTATCCTCGACGCTAATCCTTGATGTTCCAAAGATGCACGAGTTTCCATTGCAGCAGGCAGGGAATTATTCAGGTTATGACTGAGAAGGATGATTGTATGAGGCAATTTGACTTTGCTTACGAAATCATCAATGAGATTCTCCGTGCCCCCTGAACCAACTAGAATGTATATTTGGCCTCGGACGCGTTCTGGTTCAATCTGCAGCATTGTAGTATAATCTTCAGGCATCAGAATTTCGACATCAGCAATCTTCATCTTCTCGAGAACAACATCACGGAGGCCCTCAGGTGTCAAAGGAGAGAAGAATGGTATGACTTTGATTGCCATGGACTACATCGGCAGAGGAGTACCATATTAGTGTGAAGGGTTGAGGTTATGGGGGGTTCCGTGCACGCGCCAATGCATCGATGACCTCATCGTCAGGTGCGTCATACCAGTTCTCGTAGGCATTTGCCACTGCGAATACGAACCCCGATTCAACACGAGGACAAACAAACCGATCAACTACTTGGCTGATTTTTGACGCTGCGCTAGATGATGATGTAGGGACTGCAGCGGATATGCTCTTGGGTTTTGATTCTCGCACAGACTGAATGGCTGCGAGCATTGTATAGCCGGATGCAAGACCGTCATCTACAATGATGACGTTTCGGTCTTGGGGAACATAGAGGCCAGCCAAGTCTGCGTAAGCCTCTCTCCTTTCTGCAATCTGTGCTTCCGTCTTTTTTCGAACTGTATTGATGTCATCCTCGGTCAGCCCAATACGTTTCACCAAGGCATCGTTCAGCATCATTGTGCCAAATGAAGTCAGAGAACCGAATCCTGCTTCAGGATTATGAGGTATCTGTAGCTTCCTCACAATAATGACATCCAAATCAGCTTCGAAAGCTTCAGCAATGGGAAGTGCTACTGCAACTCCTCCATTTGGAATTGCAAGGACAAGGGCTTTGCCTACCCATTCTTCTTTCTTCAACTCTTCAACAAGGACGTGACCTGCATGAGTGCGATCACGATACGACCAGGACACTCATTCACCCTGCCCAATGATTGAGCAGTCATATCACTTAGCAATTGTGATGGTACTAGATCTATGATGCCTACTTCGCACTGTTGACACAATGCGTGAGTAGGTCCCAGAGCTGCTGATTGTCTGGCAATACCAGCAATAATCGGCTTATCAGCTCAATAGCTTCTGGGAACGCACCTCTTCGCATATAAAGAAATGACAGTTGTTGCATAGAGTGAATATTCCATGGCTTGAGCTCCAGTGACATGCGATAGGCACGCTCTGCTTCGCCAGTTCTACCGATTCGCAAGAACAAGTCGCCCCAGATTCTCCAAGTCCACGCAACTCCAGTGTCAATCTCCAACGAGCGCTCGATAGCGTGCTCCGCTGCATCATGATCACCATTCATCATATAGACCAAAGCAAAGGCGTTCCAGAATGTTGGATTCTTGGGCTCTAGCAGCATAGAGTTTATCCAAGCTCGCTCAGCCGATGCCTCATCCAATTTAACACCTGAGCCCATGGATTTCTCAGCGTCTACATTCGTTGAACTACTCACTGACATCATCGCATGAATTGTTTTGAGGTAGTCCGCTGGTTCTGTTTCGGATTTCGCCTCAGCCTCAGACATCCAATATTCCTCACACCATTTGTCTAGGGTCCCTTGTACCCAGTTTTAGCCCACTCAAAAGCTAGCACCCAGTCGACCTCCCTTCTGGTCTCCTGTTCACTCTTCTTTTCAGAGGCCTTACTCTTCTTCTTTTTTGACATCTGCAGTCTTGCTCCTATCAGTCGGCTGTCTCGTTACGACTGATGTACAGGGTATTAGCCAAGGACTGATTTGGCACTACTGCCGCACTCAGTTTCTTCTTATGAGAACCTCAAAGCGTTCACTAAAGACTTTTTAATATCCGCATTCATGAAACGGGGTATAATGAGGTCTTTTTTCGATGTAAGAGGCTTATGCGCCGATATTGACATTCTCCATACGTAGAATGAGTACAGAAATCTAAGACCGGAGGTCTCTTGCGATGACGATTATTATGCCAACAGCTGCAAGCCCAACGACGCCTGTAATTACAAGAGTGAGGTCTATCACTCCTACAGGCGGGGGCGGCGATGGCGAAGGTGAAGTTGGGCTCGGAGTTAGGTCGGTTGTAGGAGTGGTTGGACTGGTAGTTGTGAGAGGCGGCGTGTAGTCCATTGGATATGCAATCTCATACTTATCCACGACGAACCCGACTCCAGTGACGCCATATGCCGAAATGGGATTCACACTTAATCGAGCTGTGTTTCCAGCCACCCAAGGAGACCAGAAGTTTCGGGCATCAAATTCATCAAAACTGCGAATGTCTTCGACCACTCGACCATCATCATCTGTGAGAAGAGTCTGAGAGCCATCATTTGTTATCATACTGACGAAATGCAGTCTAATCATCGCCGCATCCTCCTGGAAGATTGTCCATGCTGTGGCGGTGGATACACCCGGACCATCGACATCTAGAACAAGAGACGAGCTAAGGTATACCTCAGAGGTATTGGTGGGAGTGGCTGTCAGATCTCGCGTGAAATAGACCCGGTCTTGATTGAAGTGTATCTTGAAAGCTGCAGCTATGAGTCCTGAATAGAAGCGCTCCAGCAACCAGTAGTTGTACGTGAACTGTGCGTCAACCTGAGTCATTGTGTGCCAAGTACGGCCATCAAAGAATGAAACCTGAGTAGGAGAACGTTCAGCTGAGTCCTCTATGTCTAAGTGTACGTTCACATTCTGATTGTATTCATAATTACTGATACTGATGACTGTCGATACAAGTGGATCATCTTGAGTGATTGTCACGTCATCAAGAGCTTTTGGCGAATCACTCAAGACCTCCACTCCAGTAGTTGTCACCAGGACTATGTCCTCTACTCTCACAGCCCATCCACTGAAGAATAGGTTAGGCTCAATAGCAAGCACCTGACCGACTTGCAGCTCAATCGCAGCATTTCCAGAATACAATGTAGGATATTCATGGACAAAGAACCCAACGCCATGTCCCCAGTATTGGTGGAAGTACACTCCAGCCTCTCCAATATAGTCAGACAGCTCGTTTCTCACAATGTCATCTAGCTCTCCAATAGTGACTCCAGGGGCTATCGCAGCGATGGCTGCTTCTTCGGCCGCTAGGACAGCCGAATATGCATCAAGCATTTCTTGTGTCGCATTCTCAAAGAAATAAGTTCGAGTGACGTCAGCACTGTGGTTCTGATATTTGCAGCCCATGTCAATCATGACGATAGGCTCTGTGGCAGGATTAATGATATGCTCATGGTCGTCATATGGATTCCCGTGTGGTTCCTCCAGCTCCGGACCAGACATAGTGAGCGTCGCAAATGCAAGAGGACCATCAGCCCCCTCTGCACGCATTATCGCCTCAAGGTGTTTGGACACTTCCCACTGAGTCACTGACTCATCGTATGATCGTCTGAGGATGTTTCGAGCCTCATTCTGTGCAATAGATGTAATCCTTCCGGCTTCAGAAGCACGTTCTGCAACTGAGCCTATCTGCGAAACTTGTGCCTCTATATCAGATTCTATCGGTGAGGAACTGTCTTGAGTACCTATCAATACTGGCAACATGAGGACCAAGAGAATCCAAATTACAACAAAGGAATGCTTCTTCAGGTTCACCCACCAAGTCAGATATCGTGTGAAAACCAGATATCAATCATACTGACCAAGCAGCCACACAATTTCGAATGAGTTATCTCCCAGTATGTGGGTAGAGGGACGGGTCTCGAGATGCATCTGAAAGGAATGGAGAAAGTCCGCGAGAAACTGCCGGGATATGCCGGGAAGAGATTAGCATTGGTGCCTCTGCTCATGTTTGGCATGGCGCTGCTAGGATTGACATTCTTGCTGATTCTTGACATTCTACCCCGAATTGCTGTACAGCTATCTTTCCTGGTTTTTATAGAGCCATTATTGCCAATCGGGGGCATGACGGTATTATTAGTCGTTGCACTCTGGCTTGTTTGGGGAGTCTGGCGAAAGAGAATCGAGCTTCAAGCTGATCTTGGAGAACTGGCATATCAACGCGTCATTCCTCATGGGATTTCAGGAATTGGATTACTATTTGGATGTCTAGTTCATATGTTTGTGTCTGTGAGGTCTCTGCCTCCCGGACCTCCAGTGAACGAGTTGACAACTCTGTTCTCGCAGTCCCTCCTTCCTCTGGTTGGCATCCCTATCGAGTTAGACGTTCCTCTACGGATAGTACTTGGGAGCTTCTTTGTGTTGCTAGGATTACTTACTATGCGTCAGGCAGTTCTTACGTTTGGCATCGATTATATGATTGTGATTTACCTCTATTTCCCTGATGAATCAGAGATTCAGCAGCGGGAGATTTACTCAATAATCCGTCACCCGACATACTTCGCTGGCATCTTGTTGGGTCTATCTGCAATGTTCTTTCGAATGTCCGTCTTCACAATCATCTTCTTTGTGCTATTTTATGCTGCCTGGAGAGCGCAGATTTCAGTCGAGGAAAAGGAGTTGATGGAAAGGTTCGGAGAGGGATATTCTGAGTATATGGAGAGAGTCCCAGGCCTATATATCAGACTAGGGGACCTCGGCACTTACCTTCGATTCCTCCTTGGCCGTTCTGTAGATGAAGCGTAGTTAGTTGTTTGACCTACATAATCCAGCTAAGATAAGAGAAGGTAATACAAAGCACGAGGATAGGTGTACAACATGGCCAAGGAATTTGCCTGGGATTGGATATCACGAAATGAGTCACAAATGATTGAAGTAAGCGACAAGGTCTGGGAGTTTGCTGAGCTTGGACTTCTAGAGTTCAAATCATCTGAACTGCTTGCCAAGACGCTCGAAGAGTATGGATTCACAGTTGACCGCGGCATAGCGGACATGCCTACAGCGTTTGTAGCGACATATGGCTCAGGATCACCAGTCATTGCTATCAATGGAGAGTATGACGCACTGCCGGGATTATCTCAGAAGGCTATAGCACAACAAGACCCACTCGAGGAGGGAGCACCGGGCCACGGCTGTGGTCATAACATCCATGGCGTATCAGGAATGGCTGGAGCGATAGGAGCAAAAATCGCCATGGAGAAGAACAAGATACCGGGCACAATCAAATTCTTTGGTTGTCCAGCCGAGGAGACCTATAGCGGGAAAGTGTTCATGGTACGAGATGGATACTTCGACAATGTGGATGCAGCTATAAGTCATCATGCGGGCAGCACAAATACAGCAGGGATAGGAAGCTCATTGGCTGTGAAGTCCGCAAAGTTCCATTTCCATGGTCTGACATCACATGCAGCTTATTCACCCGAGCATGGACGCAGCGCACTTGATGCACTTGAATTGATGAATGTTGGAGTCAACTATATGCGAGAGCAT
This sequence comes from Candidatus Thorarchaeota archaeon, assembly GCA_016839605.1. Taxonomy (GTDB): domain Archaea; phylum Asgardarchaeota; class Thorarchaeia; order Thorarchaeales; family Thorarchaeaceae; genus SMTZ1-83. The sequence continues at coordinate 12,356 of JAEOTX010000189.1, forward strand.
ATCATGCAAGAAGCAAGAATCCACTATGTGATCGAAAAAGGCGGAATGCAGCCCAATGTCGTTCCGGATTATGCAAGGAGTTGGTACTACATTAGAGCTCCAGAGATGAGTCAAGTAGATGAAATGATCACGTGGATTCTGGACATTGCGAAAGGAGCCAATCTGATGGCTAGGACTAAACATGTTGTAGATGTCGTAGAAGGGTGCACCAACGTTATTCCAAGCAAGAGTCTTAGCGATGTCGTGGTTGGAAACATGAGAGAAATCGGGGCACCTGAATACACAAATCAAGAAATGGACTTCCTGAAGGAGATGAATAAGTCAATCACGAAGGAAGCAAAGATTGAACTTCTACGCATGATGAAACGACCTGACTGGGAAGACTTTGTTGACGTCCTCATTGATACGACTATTCCCGATCCATGGGACAAGGGCATTGTATGGCCGGGATCAACTGATGTGGGAGATGTAAGTTGGGTCACCCCTACAATGGAATTTACCACCGCCACCGGACTTCTTGGAGACCCGGGCCACTCATGGCAGACGGTTGCTGTCTGTGGAATGAGCATAGGGCATAAGTCGATGCTATTCGCTGCTAAGGCAATTGCTGGCACCGCCCTAGACCTTCTCACAAAGCCTGAGCAATTGAAAGCTGTTCAGGATGAGTTCGAGAAACGATTGATGGGTCGGGAGTACAAATGCCCGATTCCAGACGATGTGAAACCCCCACACGAAGTTGCCAGAGAGGCAGCAAAAATAACACGCACATGAGGACTAGACTGAATATATCTGAGAGGAGTGATGTGCAATGAAGATGATAGATGTCGACAGCGAGGCTAGAAAGAAGAGCAAAGCTCACTATTCTCCTGCAGTAGTACATGACGGGATTGTATACGTATCAGGTCAACTACCTATGGATCCAGAGAAAGGAAGGCCAGTTGAAGGAGGAATTGAAGAACATACTAGGGCTGCATTGCAGAGCTTATCCCAGGTGCTTGAGGCCGCAGGGAGTTCAAAGAAGAAGGTGTTGAGGACCACGGCCTATATTCCTGATGTGACGTTATGGGGCCAGGTGAATGAAATTTATGCCGAGTTCTTCGGAAAACATAGACCAGCAAGAACCGTTGTTCCAACCACTGAACTACACTATGGGTGCCTCATAGAGATCGATGCTGTCGCCTTCGTTGACTAGAAGTGAACCAGACCAATAAGTTAATTATAGTTAATTCCTCAGGTTGATATGATGAATATGAGTATTGAGTCAGAAACAGTGACATGTAAGGCATGTGGAAGATCGTTTCATTCCGAAGAAGAGAAGGAGAATCACATCAAGGAATCTCATATGAAGCCAAAGACATGAAGATAAAAGGCGGATGCATGGGCTGAAAAGATGCTCTGAATTTGACTGAAAAAGAAGATTGCCCTGTGCAATAGCATTCACATTAATGCTGCATGCACAGGGGTCTCATGCAAAACGATTCTGGCCGTAATGGAATCGCGGTTATCCCTTCACTTTCCTGTCCATATATGAGCCCAGACGCCGATTGGAATTAATCCGCGGTGTCAACGCGATATAATCACGAAGTGGAAAATTAAGGGAGCTATGCCTAGCATCAATGATATCTGCAAAAGCAGCTGTATACCATCTTAGTTCATTCTTGTTCATTTCACGTCTCACTTTGCGTTTTCGTTTTCGTGCTTCTCGAGCTGACATTTTTCCATTTTCCTCCTCGAGGACAGCACACAAAAGACAGCTTATCGCCCCTGGCGTGTAACTGTCAATAGAGTCCTCTTCCCCGAGAGGACCGCAATCAGAAGAAGTCGACAACACGAGGAAGAGAGCTCTACATTAGTTCCCACTAATAAGCGGGAACCGATAGAGATGTGTGATATTTCCTCGTGGCATTTCTGTCAGTGCAGCAAAAACGAATTCCGTTTTAAACTTTGATGTCTCTGTAACCATCAGATATGATTCACTGGGCGATTTCCTTGATCTTTACCAGCGTCTCAGAAATTGGCATCTCCCAACTCCTAGTATCAAGGTTGAATGCTGACAGTAGATGAACGTAGCCTTTACCCTTACCCTTGATTACCATCTGGATAAAGAATTCCTCAGTGTATTTTCTAAAGAGGCTGATTCTTGAAAGGAAATGATTGGTTTCACTAGCAGGCATCATCACCCAGACATTATAGGTCGACTTGT
>JAEOTX010000026.1 GCA_016839605.1 Candidatus Thorarchaeota archaeon
ATGCTCCTATTTTAAGGATAGCAATACAGAGACCAGGCGTTTCATCCGCATGGAAACAGATATAGAGGCTATGAAGACGAGGGCGGTAACCATCCAGCGTGGGTGTATGAAGAATGCCTTACGACCTCATTATCGCAGGAACTGGTCCTGCAGGATTGATGACTGCGGATCGAGCTGCAGCCAAAGGTCTCAACACATTGGTCCTTGAGAAACGAAAGAAGGTCACTGACTCTCTCATGGGAGAATTAGTGACAGATAACGCCTTGAAGCTCCTTAGAGTAAAGCCGGACTCGGAGTATATTGGAAACAAATACACCCAGATAATTGGTGAGAGTCTTGACACAGGAGGCCAGATTGTCGTGGGAAAAGGACTCCTCGGCAACTCCTACCTACTTGATGAGGACAACTGTCAGGAAATCATGCGAGAAAGAGCCGAGGCTGACGGTGCCGAGTTCAGATATGGTGCACATGTGAAGTCTGTTGTCAAAGAGGGCAATCAGGTCGTGGGTGTGAAGTACAATGAGGAGGAAGAACGGGCTGGGCTCACTGTTGGAGCAGATGGAGCGTTCAGCAGGGTCTCTGAAACTGCAGGGTTCACTCATCCCAAGTGGCTTCTCTCCTATGGAATCAGATGGAAGCTTGAGAACTGCAAGGGTGTTGACCCTGAGACTGCGTACTTTTACGTAGCGCGAGACGTCGGACTCGGATATTTGTGGCTATACCCAAGGAGTGAGACCGAGGTCAATCTAGGTATTGGAAGAGTACCATCCTCAAAGGAGAACTGGGACAAGCTGCCCTCATTGCTGGATGTTTTGAAGAAGTACAGAAAGCATATCCCCGAGCTACGAGACTCGAAGATAGCCATGCAGAATGGCGGAGTAGTGCCTTGTGCTGGAATTATCCCCCGATTCACAGACGCAGGGGTTTCACTCTGCGGAAACTCAGCAGGACAGGTTTCTAGCATAGTAGGAGGTGGGGTTACGACTTGCTTCCATGCAGGGACAATGCTAGCAAAACATGCAAAGAGAGCTATTGATGAGAATGACTTCTCAAAGAAGAGCATCCAGCAGTATGAGAAGGAATATCGAGGATCAAAACTCGCACGGAATATCCAGAACACTGGCAAGGGCATGTGGGCGGTGAGCAAATACGCCATGCATAACGACCCGTTAGATGCTGCTGAGATTGTCTTAGGCCAGTTAGATGCAAAGACCCTCAATGCTTTGATTCAAGGGAATGCAGGCGTCTCCGATATCATGACTCTTCTCTCCGACTTTTTGCCCATGGTAATGAGAATAGGGAAGGGCTATCTGAAGTCAATTGCCCTCAGTGGACTATAAAAAGAGAGAGAGGGGCGCATGGAGGAGAGATAATGTGAGCAGGGTCCCGCCCCCTCGTACCCTGCTCGTCTTCGCCTATAACATGCCCGTGTGGATTACCGTTCGCATCCACGCGGAGTTCCTGCATATTACCGCAGTATGAAAGGTATTCGAGCACATTATAAGGTATTGTGGTTGTAAACATTCATCAAGTTAGTATGTTGGGTGTTCAAACCTCGGTTTGAGGTAACTCACAGATGGGATGGTCTTGAGAATGATTGAAGATGATGTTCTTAGAGGGGCCCTAGCATTACTGGGATTCAATGTAGGAACAGAGCGGGAGTCTAGAGCCGTGGCAGTTCTGCGTGCAATTCTGAATATTCAAGGAGAGCCCCCAGTTCCTAGCCCTTTCGCTGACATCTACGAGTCTGTCCTGAAAGAAATCCCAGATGGAAAGCTCTCAAAAGCGTGGGTACATAGAGTGCTCAAATCACTAATTGAAACTAAACTAGTTCGAGTAGAAGGCCAGTCAACACATCGCAAACGGTATGTAGCTGATGTAAACGCTATAATGACAGGTCTTGAGCAACTGAAGACTAGTAGAATTGGGGAAATAGACAAGCAAATGAGCACTTTGCAGACAAATCTGGATGACATCATCAAGCTCGATTGCGGAATTTTGGCACAGCAACTCGTGACAGCGCTAACGGGAAAGAGACAAACGCCTACTACTCGAATTGTGCGCGGTGTGGAAGAACTGGACACGGTCTTGAAATATAACATAACTAGTGTCGCTAAGAAAGGTGATGTAATTAGAGCTACAGTCCTATGGATTACTCCACTCCTCAAAGGAGGAGAAGACCGAATGATGAAGTTCATTGATGCTGCTAAGAACGGCGCTGAGGTTCGCTATCTTGTTACCATTGATATCCTGGGAGCGCAAGAAATGGTCAATCGAGATATGGACTCAAAGAAGATGAAAGGCATAGTCCAGGGAATATACAAGATGCGTGAAGCAGGATTAAAGTTTGATGTTCGTGTATTTCCAGGCATGAGAACCTACAGCCAGGTGAGTCTGAACAATCAGAGTACAGCTCTAGTACTTACTGAGAACCCATTGACAGCCACATGGTTCACTAGAGAATTCAATCCAGACCTGATTGACAATGCAGTAGTATCCTTTGACAATCATTGGGAATCGGCCAAGTCCTTATTTGAACTTACCAAGGAGGACTTTGCTGCAATGGGCGCTGGCGGTGGACCGCTCGCTAAGATGCTGCTAGGGGAGTAAACTTGAGTGGCGCAAATGAAAATCTCTGGTGAATAGGTGGGGGCTGTGACACTCCGTTCAAGCGAGGCCAAATTGGCAATAATTGGAGTAAATCCAGAAGAGAGGAAGATGGTAGTCCTCAGAGCCCTGATAAAGGCACAGAAGGACCACGAGTCATTTGTCAGTTTTGAAGAATTTAAGGAATCCTTCATGATTGAAGAAGGAGAGAAGAGTGTAAGCGATCCTCTCCTGTATCGTAGCCTGGCTTCGCTCGAAAAGGATGGGTATATCATAGTGGATAGGACTGGCTACCGCCATCGATATGGTTCTAGTCATAAGGTGATGCGCATTGGTTTGAAAAAGGCAAAACAGGCGGCTACGGAGAAACTTGAATCAATGGTTAACGAGATAGATTCGGAGATAACAAGTCTTGAACATCTTGACTCGGGAACGCTTGCAGGTGAGTTCATGTCAATTATGACTGGACGCCGTATCAGGACGAAGCCAATCTTTGCTGAGGGGCTTCAGTCTTGCTTTGGTGTTATTGATCGAGAGGTATGTAAGACTGCAAACAGGGGTGATGTGATTCGATTCACCTCAGACTGGTTGAGGGCTGAAGAGGATATCGAGGGAAGATTGACAAACATCCTTGATTGCCTAGGAAAGAGTGGTGCAGAGGTTCGGATCTTATGCCGCTCAAATGAGAATTCCATACTGACAGAAGAGTATCGTGTCATTATCCAGAAGCTACATGAGCAGGGTCATCGTTTGGAGATGAGAAGATTTCCAAGAGATGATGCAACATATCAGTTTGTTTCCAAGAGTGGAGAAGGGATGATGCTTATTATAGCAGAAGCACCCTTGGCTGCCACATGGATATCTAGAGAAGCCAACCTTTTGTTGATAGATAGTGCAATTGAAAGCTTTGAAGAAGATTATGAGAAAGCAGAAACGCTCACGGAGATGAGGGAGAAATGAGTGGTAAATCTAGTAGGGATATAATTGAGGAAATTGGAGTGGACATGGGTTCACGAGACATGCAGGTCCTCAAGGAGTTGGTTGATGTGGCGAGCAGAAATCCTGAGGGAGTCACATTCTCCGATCTTTTTGGTCATCTGAATGACATAGGCATGAAGCTTTCGAAGGTCTGGATTTACAAATGTCTGTCTCGACTAGAGGATGAGGGGTTCATTAACACAGAGCGTATTGGCAATCCACGTCGCTATATTACATCCCAAACAATCATTGCTGGAGCTTTGCAGAAAAAGCTAAAATCACGCGTCCAAGCGCTAAAATCTGACCGAGAAAGGGTCAGTGGCGATTTAGAGTCAATCAAGGACACAACCGTGGAAGACCTCACTATGATGGTGTATAACACCATAGTAGGGAGCGTTCCCATCGATAGTTCGACTGTAATAGAGGGCATAGAGAACGTGAGAAGCATCCTCATCAGAGAGTTCTTTCAAAATGCGAAGGAAGGCGACCTAATCAGAGTGTTATCCCCCACACAGGTCGTTGATAGAGGGGGCGAAACAAGTGGGGTCACTGAAATGGAGCTCTTGATGAAGGCCACTGAAGGCATTGAACTCCGCGCTATAATGGTGCCATCAGAAGTTGCATCACAAGACCCCGCCTTGATAGCAACATACATTGGCAATCTGAAACAGCTCCTTATGGAAGCAATACTAAGTGGAAATCTCAAATTGAAGAGCTCGGTAGCCCCACTCAAGACCTATAGAATGGTCTCGCTGAATAGTGATGTAATGCTTCTCTATCTGACTCACGCTCCTGCATCAGATATGGCTGCGCTGGTTCGCAGAGAGGACAATCCAAGATTGCTTGATGATGCATTGAATACATTCGATAGAATTTTCGATGAGGGAGTCGATATCGTAGCGATGATAAAGAATATTGTCGAAGGAAATGAGAATAGCACAGCAGATTCCTAAGATGCTTCAGTCCAATTCTTGTGTTTGGAAAGAGTCAGGAAGATATCATCACAGACAGCCTGAAAATCATCGTACATGCCATATTCCCCACCAGCAGCATATGGATGACCACCTCCATTGAATAGACCTGCTGCAACATTGCATAGGGTGGACTCATTACCACGCCGGAATCCCAGAAGTCCTCCTTGACTGAGTGATATCAGCAAATCAGCGACCTTCAGTTTCTGCCCCTCGATTTTGAGGTTCTTTTCATCAGCTAGATATGTTCCGA
>JAEOTX010000190.1 GCA_016839605.1 Candidatus Thorarchaeota archaeon
GGCTAGGCTCAAAGAACTCCGCTGCTCTCACATAGTTCTGAGCTTCATAGCAGAGATTCCCAACAGCATTGAGTGAACTAACAGCTCTTGGATTCAGGTCTATAGCTGCATTAAGACTCGTACAAGCGGCATTATAACGACCAAGTTGGGCTTGGCACATACCCCGCATCTCCCAGACTTCATAGAGATCTTTATGGGCTTCTAGAATGGCAGATGTGGTTGTGAGTACAGTTTGACAGTCATCTGCTTGAACAGCTGCTTTCGTCAATGCCAAGAGTGTATCCAGCTCGCTGCCCCCAAGCTCTAGATATCTAGTGAGGGTTTCTATTGTTTCCTCATACATCTCTTCAGAGTACAGAAGCATCCCAGCATTTACAATTGGCTCAGTCCATTTCTTGTCGAGTTTCATAGCCTCATTGAAACACTCTAATGCTTCAGCGCTCTTCTCAGCGTCTTGGTAGACCAGTCCCAAGAGGTTCCACGCCGGAGCAAATGTTTCATCTTTCTCAATTGCTGCCTTGAGGGATTCTTCAGCCGCATTGAGCTCACCAAACCTTTGGAAATGCTCACCACGACGATATAGCGACATTATTTCGTCAGATGGGGCATTTGGCATCGTAAACCGCTTCCATGAGATAAGAGATTATTCCTCGATAATCATGCGGCTCGGAGACTTTTGAATCATTATCGGTCATACTGTGATATGGAAAAAAAGGGAGGGGGATGCCCACACATTTACATCATAGTGGAACTTCACCCTCAGCCAGATTGGACCGTTGAGGTTCATGCTATGTAGTACCTCCAGAACGTCTCCAATTCTGACTCATCTGCACTAATATCACGTGTTTCATGCTTCTTTTGGGATGCATCCTTCTCTTCAACATCCTCTCTTTCTGAGGACTGGCTATTGGGATGCGACTGTCTCTTGACTACTGTCTTGTCGGTTTCTTTTACCACGTTCTCCACCTCTAGAGAGAGGGACTGCTTGTATTGCAGGCCATGCATTACGGGACGACTATACCCGGTCCTCTTAGGACTGGTTTGGAGTCATCCGAACTCCGTGTTGTTGCTGACTCACTTCATGTCATTCGTTGTTGTCTGACAGAAGTGATGATAGATGATAGGGGTCGAAGCGAGGACTTGACCGATGTCTGTTCTTATCGAATGAGCATCACGTCACGCTGTAAACTGGATTTACACACACTCTAGTTGACCTCCTCGACCTGACTATCATACTAGTTGATAGAAGTCATCTTTAGTGGACTGAGTTTCTGCAGAGGCAGTATTATACCTTTCCAACAGCGCCATGTGAAAATGCACATAAGCGCGTCTTCGACCAAGAAAAACTGGAGAGCACGATGACGAAGACGATTATAATCTACGAGAGCATCTATGGAAATACAAAGGAAGTAGCAGATGCAATAGCAGAGGGCATTAGAGAGTCTGGCGTGATAGAATGTACAGTTGCAAAGACTAGGGAGGTCCACCACACTGATGACCTAGCAGGATTTGATGCGATCATCTTCGGTAGCCCCAACCACAATCAGGAACCGTCACGAAACATGCTGAAGTTCATTGAGCGAGCGAGTATTGTGCACCTTGACCCAAAAGTGGGAGCGGCATTTGATACCTATACGGGCGGGAACAAGGGAATTGCTGTGAAGAAATTGGAACAGGTAGTTCGTCAGAAAATGTCATGTATTACATTTGTCATTGATAGCTTTTCAGCTCTGGTAGAGGACAGGAAGGGACCCTTATCGGAAGGAGAGCTTAACAGGGCTATCGAATTCGGAAAGCAAGTGGCTGCTAAGATTCTGGCCTAGTAATGAGTTAGTCCTCTATCCAATCTCAAATCGATCGGGAGCATTAGACAGGGGATCATTGCCCGAACTAGTTATGACGTATGTGTCTTCAATCCCTAAGACCTCATGACCAGGAGTGATAATTTTCGGCTCACAAGCAAGAACATTTCCTTGCTCCAGATCGGGACCTTTAGAGTAGAAAATAGGCAACTCATCCAGCTCAAGACCAACTCCATGCCCAATGAAAGCGACTTTGTCATCGTTTACACCCATGAATTGATCGTGTATTCCGAGTTCGATGCTGAGTTCGATTACATTGCTATAGAGGTCTCCCAGATTGACCCCCGGTTTCATCTTCTTAATCAGGAAACTCCTCACCGTTGATAGACTATCCAGTTTAGCACTTAGGTCATCATCAAACTTGCCGCAGATGAAGGTACGAGTCGTATCAGAGTGGTAACCTTTCATATTTCCACACGAGTCGACCAGAAATGGTCGGTTTCGACCGAGCTTTTGACGGGTAGGCCCCAACGGATATTTCAACGAGAGCCCAACTCCTGATACTGGAGTGAAAAACGTGTTTAATGTGGATCCACTACTTGAAACAACATAGGAATAGATCAGCATTTCAGAATTGAAAGCACGAGTTGTGATGAAGCCGGCATGTCCATTCTCCACCATCCAAGCATCGAGACGCATTGATAGTGCAATCTCGGTCATCTCAGGAGTAGCAATCTCTGTACAGTATTCAAATGATTGATCCACAAGTTTAGCGGCTGCTTCAATCAGTTCAATCTCATAGTCGGACTTCTTTGATCGTATCGTTCTGAACATGTCACTGCCATCAGAAAAGTGAATTCCATCCGCTCTTGACTGAAGGTAGCTCATCAGTGAGTAGGGGATGACATCAGACTCCATCGCAATTCTGGAGTTCGAAGGCACGTTTAGTGTCTGGAACAATTGCGACATGCGTCCCATGAGTCTAATTTCTGGAATCAATGAGTATGACTCAACCAGCTCCAAGTTTCGCTCCACTAGTCGAATTGGGTCTTCTTCCGCAGGTACATAGACAGCCCCTCCAGTACCTACACCTGAATAGTAGTATAATTCAGCGGAGGTCATCAAAAGAGCACCATCAAGCTCTGCACTACGAAGATGCTCCTTGAGCCGTGCGATTCGACTATCTATTTCTGCTTCCGGAAGTCTGGAATACACCTCTGACATAGACCTCACTCACTCATAGCTAAATATGACTCCTCCGACAGTGACCTGCTAGAAAAGAGATTCGCTCTAATAGAGGAATACCAGAGGCAATCATGGAAATCATATGCCACCGTATAGTATATTAGGGTATACTATATCATATAATACTTGAATAAGGGACTGATTCGAGGCGGACCAGATGACAGACGTCATATCTACAGCCAAAAACTCTAGTAAACCCCCATGTGGGCGTTGCGGTTGCATTATAGTCTATACTGGGAAGTTATGTTTGTTCTGCGACGCTGCAAAAGAAATCATTAGAGAAGCCATCAATCAGTATGGAGTTTCTGGTGACGTGATCTGTCAGATTGATGTCGATGAGAATGAAGATGCTGGGTGCGGATGCGAGGATACAGTGACCAGCTTGCCAACTATTAGAATCTGCGAGGTTGTGCTCGAAGGCCTCCCCGATGAAGGCCAGGTGACTGATGCCGTGCTTCGAGCGCTTATGATGGACTGTTTCTGTGATAGTCCTGCTGCAATGTGAGTGGTTCACAACCGATTTCATGCCATATTATGTCAAGCCATGTAGAGGGTTTGCCGCATGAGCTTTGATGCTCTCTTCTTGTCCCGACGTTTCAATTGCACAAGATCGGTTCTTTCTGACAAAATCAATCGCATCGCGGCCTTTGGTCTGACCATAGATATAGACTTCAGCAATTGCAAGCATTGTTCCCGTCCGGCCACAACCTGCAAGACAATGCACCAATACCGACTTCCCTTGGCTCAAGGCGGTCTTTACAATATCCACGAATTCCCTTACATTCTGCTCAGAGGGAATGTCAAAGTCCGGAATTGAGATCTGGTGGTGTTCCAGGTCGAACTCTGAGAAGTCTGGAAATCCAAACCTCGATTCCAGAGAAATGACCACTTTGATGCCCGCATCTGCTATCTGTTTAAGGTCGTCACTGGTCTCAGGTAGCGATGACCCCCACAACTCACCAGTCCTGTGTTCGAATATCTGAAACACCAATTGGCACGACCTGTAGTGCTAATCTCAGAGATCCACTCTAATAGTCTCCCATTTGACTCTCCCAGCTTCCACAGCCTCTTTGATTTTGCGTTCAGTTCTGTTGAGTCTTGCATCACCTGTCTTAATGTCAGCAAGAACCACTGTGATAGGGCGGTCGACGGAGCTGTCCTTCACTTCGGTGTAGCCATCAAAAATCAGATAATCAATGGGAGCCCCTATGAAACGTGCATCAGCAGGATTGTATCTGAAAACATCGCCCATCATTGGGACCATATGCTCGGCTATTTTGCCCTTTATGACATAGCGGCTTCTTTGGGCTGCATCCTTTCTAATATCACCCTCTTGCTCGGCCCAAGTCTTCTCGAATTCAGCGGTCACCATCTCGATTCTGTGCCTAAGGCGCCAGTTCAAAACCAAATAGACGAACACTGTGACAAGCAGTCCAATCCCAAGACCAAGAAGCACATCCTCTATTGCCATAGACTTCTATTTGCTCCATTGCATATATGCACGGGTAATCGCTGGGTATTGCGTCACCCATAGCAGTAGTTTCAACCCGAAAC
>JAEOTX010000191.1 GCA_016839605.1 Candidatus Thorarchaeota archaeon
CTCACGTGCTCGACCGCCTCCTGAAGCAATGGCTGTAGATGTGTTTTCAACTGTGAGGGCAGAGGGCTACCCCATTGAGGTCCTATCTGACTATGGAAAGATGATGAATCGATACGCATTCCTCTTAGTACGATAATCAGAAAGAAGTGGTGCGGAGGGCGAGATTTGAACTCGCGAACTCCTACGAGAAAGCCTCTCCATGACGAACCGCCACGGAGTCTAGGCCCTCAACCTAGCGCCTTTGGCCAGGCTTGGCAACCTCCGCATGAGTAAGCGATTTGGTGATGCATTTGTAAATCACTTAAAGCTGTCGGAGATATGCACGGCAATGATGTCAATTTCGTGAGAAGGAGTGTAGACCGAGGTCAGTTGGATTTCATTAATTCATCAAGACCCCGGGAAACTAGATTGATGAGCGAATAAGTGCTCATCGTCCTGCTGCTGCGTACCACTCGAATGGGGGGAGTGATTGCCATCGCTTTTTCTTGTCTTTTTGCTTCTTTGTACGTTTCATATCTATTTTCACCTCTTTGGTCCTCTTGAGCTCTTTTTAACGCGAATAAAGCTGTGGGCAGCTGCACAAGTCCCGTGGTATATTATTGACCTTGAGAGTGCAGTTTCCTTACTGTTTCAAGGGCGATTCTTATCATATTCCTTTCACCCATGTCAAACTCGTCGATTCGGTCGCCCTTGTACCGGTTCTCGGTTGTGACCATATTGGATCCCACGGTGAGTATGCCCCCGGCTCTTTTTCCCAAATCAATCGAAGCCATCAGTATAGCAGAGAGTTCCATATCGAGAGCGACGGCACCCAATTTCGCATACTGCGCATTGAGGGCTGGTGATCGGTCGCGCAAGTAGAAGTTCTCGCACGTTCGCACAACTCCTGTATGATAGGTTGCACCGATTTCTTTTGCTGAGTCTATGAGTGCTGTCATTACAGCTAGGTCAGCTATAGCTGGAAATGCCAATGGTGCGTATTCCAGAGTACACCCCTCGTCCCTGATGCATCCAGTAGCTATGATGTTGTCCCCGAGTTGAATCTCTTCTTGGTAAGTGGCACATGATCCAATTCTAATGAACGTATTAGCTCCAATGGCGGCGAGTTCCTCAACTGCTACTACTGCTGAGAACACTCCCATTCCCGTGGACACAACTGAGACCTCAACGCCCTGATACTCCCCAGTGAAGCTGAGGTATTCTCTATTAAATCCCAATTCTTTGGAGCTGTCAAACATTGAGGCTGTCACTCTTGCTCTTTCTGGAGGGCCTGGCAGCAAAACATATTCCGCGACATCGCCTTCTTTCAGGTATACATGGGGAACTCGTCCCTCGGAATCACGCATTACTCCTGGATGAGCCATAGCTTGACAGAGCAATCTCTATCAGATAAGCACTATGCAATTCACTGCAATATGCTGCGTCTAAGGTCAAGTTTAGATACTAGGAAATTCAGATTCATATCTGGTGTTTAAAGATGGCTTTTGCAGGTGGAGCAGCTGCCGCAGCGGCAGCCGCTCAACATACAAGTTCTTATCGTGTGAAGTTTAGACGGGATGAGTTCCTCGAGCTAGTGCAAGTTGCACAGCCGAAGATCATCTATCATGTGAGAAGAATGCACTTCTTTGCTTATGATGGATTTGTGATGTACACTTTTGAATGCGATACAAACGAGTTCACTCAGAAGGTGTTGCATGCAATCGAGTTTTCGAATGAGGCTTGGAGTGAGTAGGAATCTATTCGGTTTCATATCTGTCTGCATCATCAAAATAGTCCATTACAAGGACGACAGACTTGCATTCTGCATGGTGAATAACGCCTGCAGGAATAATATAGGTATCACCCTTGCCATAGACTTGAGTGTTATCGCCTATTGTTAGAATAATTTCACCCTCCATCACGATTCCGTACTGAGCTCCATGACTGTGTGGTGGCACCTTGGCTGTAGGCTTAATTTCAAAGAATGCTATCTGGAAATTCTCACCCTGGGCAAGCCAGCCCTCCACGCCATCCATTGAGTGTTTCACTTTCGGGAGTTTCTTGATGATATCTGGATATGAAGATTCATTCATATTGCTCACCTTCCCAAATAATCAGCTCGCGCACTATAATCCTTAAGGTGGCTGTTGAAAAATGGAACCCCGGGAGATTTGAACCGTCCGAAGCATCCTTATCGAAATCCTCAAAGAGATAGTCCCACATTTCCATTTGGTGCTGTTGATGGATTTAGAAAAAGCTACTGATTACATAGCAGAAATCTACAAAGAAACGGATTTGCCAGCTGCGGAAGACTACATGGCTAGATCAGGTCTTGAAGGTCCAATAATCGAAGATGAAATTGCCCGTCTTTTCAAGGTCCTGTTGAAATTAATGCAACCAAAAAGAATTCTCGAGATTGGAATGAACATAGGATTCTCTACAGCATCAATGGCGCTCGCAGTCAAGGAATTTGGAGGTAGAGTGACAACTATTGAGTCGGACCCTGACGTGGTTGAATTTGCAAAAAGAAGCTTTGAACGCGAATCCGTTGCAGATAGCATTGAAATCATAATTGGTGACGCATTTGAGGTTCTGCCTGAAATCGAGTCAGGAAGCTATGATGTTGTGTTCCAAGATTCAACCAAGCGTGGCTACCCAAAGATGCTTCCAGATTGTTTCCGAATCCTGAGGAAAGGCGGATTGCTTCTTGTTGATGACACACTCTGGCCTGTGATGAGAGTGCTTGGCGCAAGTGACGAGTCTAACAAAGGAATTGATGAATTCAATCGGGCGTTGCTCCAATATAATTTGGAGAGCACAATCCTTCCGATTGGTGAGGGTTGCACTATTGCAGTGAAGCTCAGCTGAAGTATGCACTTGGTGCATCTGGTCTGCGGAAAAAAAACAGAAATGGAGCCCCGGGGGGGATTTGAACCCCCGATCTATTGCTTACGAAGCAATCGCCTTAAACCACTTGGCCACCGAGGCTTGGTTGCAGCGCATCCCGTTGGATTTGTTATAAAAGTTTATCATGAACAGAAAGAAGTCAGGTAGGAGGCTAGCCGATGAGCACCAAAGAGATTGGAGAGCGTGAGTTCCTCAAGAGAATCAGGGAACTCGTTGATGAGATTGCTGATGCACGTCTTGGGTTTGATGAAGACGCCTCTGATATTCCAATCTCAGAGCACAAGAACATCGTAGTCAATGTTGACACCTTTGTTCGTGAAACCGATTGGTTACCTGGAATGACTGAGGCCCAAGCAGGAAGAAAGACAGCCGTTATGGCTCTGAGCGATATTGTTGCAAAGGGGGCGACTCCTCTCGCCACCCTGCTCTCACTCTGCGTTCCAAAGGAATTCGATGCCCTTGCAGCCCAAGAACTAGTACGCGGCTTCTCTCAATACTGTGTGAAGGCTGGTGTCCCCTTCATTGGAGGCGATGTTGGATCCTCGAATGATGTAGTTCTGACTGGAGTTGCCATAGGAATTGCTCCACCCGAAGGCATTATCACACGCGGAGGCACAAAAGATAGTGATATAATCGCAGTCACAGGAGATTTCGGCCTCACCTCTGTGGCCTTTGAGGTGCTTCTCAATGGAAAGAAAGCTGATGATGATCTCAGGAGCAAGGCAATAGGAGCCGCCTATAGACCAGATATTCACTTTGGGCTTGTTTCTGCACTAGCTGAGAAAAATCTAGTCGCTGCATCTATGGACAGTAGTGATGGGCTTGGAATCACTCTGAATACAATGGCCTCGCAGAGTGGGGTGTCCTTTCTGATTGAAAAACTGCCTATTTCGAATGGGGTGACCCGTTTCTCAGAAGACCTCTCCATTCCTGAGTGGAAGCTTGCGATGGAGGGTGGAGAAGAGTTCATACTCGTACTCGCGATACCGGTGGCAAAATGGGATGACGCGTATAAGATCGCGCGGAAGATGCATGTTCCTCTGAAAAGGATAGGCTATGCCTCACCTGGAGAGGGAGTGTACTATGAAACATCGGATGGCCCTCTAAAGATTTCAACAAAAGGCTATGATAACTTCAGGGAGTGGGAGTGAACTGGACAGAGTTGTCATTGTTGATGGTTATGTTGACGAACCCACGAATTTAGGTGTTCCTCCATACATCAGTCCTTATCCCCGGTATATTGCAGGTGCCATATGGACAAAATCTTCGAGGACAGAGGTGATTTATCAGACAATCGACAATATCCGAAAACACGCTGACCCTCAAGAACTATGGTCTACTGCTGACCTAATCCTTCTCATTGCTGGGATGATCGTCCCTGGTAAGTATCTTGGTGGTACGCCAATATCCGTGAAGGAAGCAAAACGTTTCTTCTCTGATGTCAGACTGAACGACATCCCAAAATTATTGGTCGGGCCTTGGGCACGATTCGGATGCGGACTTGAGGGTGGTCGTCTTGCCCTTAGTTCAGATGTTCTCACGCCTCCATTCGATTATATTGCCACTGGGGACCCCGAAATAGTACTTGCACGAATAATGGATGAACCGGGAGATCTGTCCTCGATCGATTTCTCTAGCTCTAGAGAATCGTTGGTGGAAGTAGAGGAGTATGCAAAACGGGGTGCCGGAGTGATATCTCAGCATCCTGGATATTCATCAGGTCATATGATTTGTGAGATTGAAACCTACCGAGGATGCCCCCGCTACATTACTGGTGGCTGCTCTTTCTGTACCGAACCTCTGTACGGGGAGCCAAAACAGAGGAGAGTTTCTGATGTAGCAAAGGAAATCGGGGCGCTCTATGAACAAGGAGTTCGGGCATTTCGGATTGGCAACCAAGCTGACCTGTTTACCTATGGCTCCAAGGAAATTGGTGAAGAGGAGTTCCCAACACCAGACGCTGATACAATCGAGGAGCTCTTCTCGAAGGTGCGTAGGATTGCCCCAGAATTACAGGTCCTTCATATCGATAACGTGAACCCTGGTACTATTGCTAGACACCCTGACGAGAGCAGAGAGGTCGCAAAATCCATCATCAAGCATCATACTGCCGGAGATGTCGCTGCATTAGGAGTAGAATCCGTGGACCCTGAGGTGATTAGACGCAACAATCTGAAGGCTGATGAGGAGCAGGTCATAGAAGTCATCAGACTCTTGAACGAAGTAGGAGGGCATCGATCGGAATGGGGTCTTCCTCATCTGCTCCCAGGAATCAACCTTCTCTACGGTCTCCCGGGGGAAAGCAAGAAGACCCTAGAGTACAACTATGCCTTCCTTGAGAGGCTAGTGAAAGAGAACCTAATTGTGCGCCGCATCAATATTCGTCAAGTCATAGGATTCTCTGGTACGATAGTGGGTGATAAGAAGTCAAGTAGAGTGAAGAGGCATGACTTCTTTCGGCACAAGAACCAGGTCCGTGAAGCAATCGATGTTGTAATGATCAAGAAAGTTGCCCCTTCTGGGACCGTTATCCGCTCGGTCTTCATGGAACAGAAAGAGGGGAACAACTATCTTCTAAGACCTCTCGGAACCTATCCCTTACTCTGCTTCATGCATAGCGGTCCTGATCCTGGGACCCTTGTTGATGTCTTTATAGTTGACCATGGACCTAGATCACTTACTGTTCTACCTTATCCGTTGAAGGTGAGTGAGGTTTCTCTGGCACAATGGAAATCTCTCCCAGGAATAGGTTCCAAACGAGCCGCCAGGATAAGAACTGAGAAGTCTTTGGAGGGCCTCTCTCATCTGGAATCGGTGATAGAAACCAATATTCCTCCATGGCTGACACGAGCATTGCAGTTTGAGTAGCAAAAGAAGATGGCGGGCCCGGACGGATTTGAACCGTCGACCTCTAACTTAGAAGGCTAGCGCCCTATGTGCCTTTCAGAAGCGCACTGCTCGCTGAAACCAGACTAGGCAACGGGCCCTAATTGCTTCACATTTTCATATTCTTAAAAGAGAATTGGTTGTGATTACTATTAGTGCTTGAGAAAACAGAGTCATTCCATCCTGATTTTCTGAACGCTCTCGAACTTACCAACTATGTACATCTTTTCAATTCCAACTTTCATGATTGCGCAATTAGAGTCTTTCACAAAATCTGTCAGGAAGGGGTGCCTCTGGACTAGCATCTCTGCAAGCTTTGTGCGTTCGGGCTCCTCTGTATCTCTTGCTGTACCCACTATGGTCACAGATGTGGCATGACTGAAGTCAGCTGGAGAATTCTTGCGGTCATCTATTATCAATGAAACCCGCGGATTTGAGCTGATTTGGCGATACTTCAAGCGATTTCGCATTGTTGCAAAAATGAGGTTCTTGAGGTCTGGTGTAAACTTGAACCCGACAAGACAGGTATATGGATCATCATGACTTGAAGTCCCCAACACAGCAATCAGTTGGGAATCAAACAGGTGTGTTAACTGCTCGCGAGTTTGCTGGTCCATCCCTTCAACAGTCATTTCTTTATGACTCCACTCAATCGTGTTCAGAGTTTTAGGAGAAAGTAAGTGATATACTCACTGGTTTCTAGGAATATCGATTTGAAATAAATAGAGAAGCGTTGAGCGAACTTTGCCCAACGCCGAGTTTCTTAGCTCAGTATGTAATACTTTGCGTAACTTTCTTTCTTCAACAATGGCAGAATGATGATCAAAATGAAAATTACAATTGCTACCCCTAGCGCAGTGTAATAGATTAAAGGTGAAGCCATTTGCTTAGACGCAATGCCAAGAGTGGCCCAAATGACCACGAGGCCAAACGCAAAGTCTCTTCTCCTGATTAACATCAGAAACGCAATCAAAAATGCAACAATGATCACTGCTGCAGTCCACATTTCCTGAACTGCGATAGGTATCCCAGGACTTCTACCGAGATAATTGAGGACAGAGGCCGTGTTTGCAATTGTGGCGACTGATAGCCATCCGAGATAGACGCTAAGAGGTATTTGTACAGCAAGTCTCACCCCTCTTGAAACGTCCTTTACTCCAACGCCAAGTCGTAGATAGATATAGAGTAGGGTGAGAAAGAGTCCAAATATCGGAACAGTTGTGAGAATGATCAAGTCATTAGGAGCCGGATATGAGTAGTGAAATACAGTAAGCCATGCGATGTTAACGACTGCACTAAGTAAGTACAGGAATCCAATCTCCTGAAGGTAATCTGAGTCGCGTTGACTGGTCCTGATTTGATAGAACATGAATACAAACAATAGTGTGTAAATTGCTCCCCAGATGGAGAAGACGTAATTCGCAGGTGTGAAGAGGTTTGGGTATGCGTTTGAAACCTCGCCTGTTGTGACGCCGTTAAGAGGCAGAATGTTTACCAATGCATTGAACACTATACTCCCCACAATTGCCACCACGTTGGCAATCTGTAGGTAAATTGAATTTATCTTAGAAGACATAACCATTCCAGTTTCACTATAGTTAATAAGTTTATTGGAATTGCTAATAAGACAAGACGAGGATAGTAGGTGAGCTATAGTAAAAGGTGGCCCGAGAGCATTGTGCTCCCGAGCCTAGCGGGTGTGTGTGAAAACGGGGTCGTTATGAGGTCAGAGTACAAATGATGGTGGATACATCACAAAGTATTGCACCACTATAGACAGAAGTATTCCACTGGCGACCAATCCCTTTCCCCGTTTGGGATTAGCTTCAGTGAACCAGAGAATCGCTCCAACTAGCACAACAATCACTCCAGAAACCCTCCCTATGAAAATCAGAAAGTCCCAGATCTCCACGAAGTACATCGCTATCATGCTTACAAAGTCAGATATTGGACTGAGGAGATGGAATAGATGCAAACCTCTCACCGACAGTGAGTTATGATTTTGGCATTTAAGGTCCCCATGAAAATTGAGACTAAGACCTATTTACTCCCCAATCTTAGCCCCTCGCAGAAGGCAAGAACGTTCTTTCCTAGGTCTTCAAAGTTGTAACCCCCCTCCAAGAGACCGTATCTTCGGCCCTCACACCTTTCCATGGCAAAATCATGCATCATCTCGCCGATTATTCTGAAAGCATCTGTTGAGAGGTTGCTTCCCCAGTCGTCAATGTATTGGTCAAATCCAGCTGACGCCACAA
>JAEOTX010000192.1 GCA_016839605.1 Candidatus Thorarchaeota archaeon
ACTCCTTGTCCTACGTGAATATCCATTAGACGCTTATACTTATGCGTGATGTTCTAGAACGCACGGAAGCATTAATAGAGTTACAGGAGCCAGTGCCGCTAGAGGTCACGGAATGACAATCAAGGACATCGTCTACAACGACAGTATCAAGTTCATCCTATCTGGTGGAAAGGGTGGTGTCGGCAAGACTAGCTGCGCAGGTGCAATGGCGGTTCTTTCTGCAAGACATGGTTTTAGAACTCTAGTTATGTCAACAGACCCAGCGCACAGTCTGAGCGATAGCTTCGATCAGGACCTTTCAGGCGGAGAAATCATAGAGATAAAGGGCGTCAAGAACCTGTGGGGCATGGAAATTGACACAGAGAAAGGCATGCAGGAGTTTCAGACATCAATAGGTGATGGCGGTGCTGGACCTGAGTTGGAAATGGCATCACAGCTAGTGGGAGACCTCGGTGCTATGTCGCCCCCTGGTTCAGATGAGGCAATGGCATTTGGGAAGATGCTAGAGTTCTTGGAAGACACTTCATACGACAGAGTGATCTTCGACACTGCACCTACAGGACACACACTGAAGCTTTTGGAATTGCCAGATCTTTTGGATAGCTGGCTTGGAAAGATGCTCACACTTAGACAGAGGCTGAGTTCGATGATGTCAGGCCTGAGGACAATGCTTGGAGGCGGCGCTCAGGATGAGTCCTCATGGGAGATGTTGCAGCGGACAAAGGACAAGATTCTAGCGGCAAGGATTCAGCTGTCAAATCCGGAAATGACCCAATTTGCGATTGTGATGATACCAGAAGCTATGGCAGTATTTGAAACTCAGAGACTTCTTGGGAGCCTTCACACTTGGAACATCCCTGCATCAAACATTGTTGTCAATCAACTTGTACCTCCCAATCCCGACTGCATATTCTGTAGCAAAAGAAGAGATATGCAACAATCTAATATGGTCGATATCAGAGACCTGTACAAGGACCTCGATATCACAGAAGTGCCACTCTTCAATAGTGAGATTCGAGGCATAGACGGACTCACCGAATTAGGAAAAATACTGATTGGGGAAGAACAATAATGCGACGGTCGCTAAGAATCAAAATTGGCGCTGCTATCTTCATATTCCTATTCTTGGCATCAGCAGCTGCAGCAATCTTCCTGATGTACCGGCCCTGAATAGGACTCAGGCGGTAAGAATTAAACACCCTTTACTCTCTTCACAACGGGTGGACGGATCTTGTAGAGGATTCGGCCTCCGCAGTAGGGGCACTTTACACCTGGAAGAGTCTTCAGACCTTCCGGCGTAACCTCTTTGTGACAGCTATGACAAATGTAGACCATTAGATATCGCCTCAAAGAACCTCAAAATAGTAGGTCCTTGCAGCAACAAGCCGGTGTTTTCTGCATATGAAGGTTTTCTTATGACTGGCTTGGAGCTGGCAGATTTTAGTGCTCTTCAATGACTTGACCCTCAACCAGTCCGCTACTCAGAACCTTGGTCACTTTGACATTGAGAACTGTTCCAGAAGAGAAGCCTCCTCTCACTGTCATGAGGGGGCCTTCACTCATTGGATAGACCATAGAATAACCATGATGGGTCATTGAAGGTTCAGCCACAACTCCGCGGATAATAGTATCGAGATACTTGTCCTTGCGTGCACGATTGATTCGGGCTGCTTCCTTCCGAAGTGGGGCACTTATGGGGTCCTTTGGATGTGGTTCGAGGAAGTCTGCAAATGCTGATCCAGGGAGTGCTCTAAAGCCATACAAGATGATCCGCTCAGCGCCAGCCTGAGCCACTTCTCTCATCAGGCGTATAGATTCATTCACTGTATCAGGGGTTTCTCCTGGTAGACCATAGATCAGATAGACAAATGGTGCCATATTGTGTGCTTTAGCAATTCTCACCGCTTGTAAAACATCACTCGAGGTTCCACATTTGCCAATGCTTCTCAGATGTTCATCAGAACCGGTTTCTAGCCCAATGTTTGGAGAAACCCCCTGCATGGATTCTGAAAGAACAGCCGCGACCTTTTCTGTAAATAGACAGGCTTTCATGTTTTCGATAGATAGATGGACATTGCCTGCAGCGACTTCTGGTAGTGCTGTGAGTCTAAGCAGCAATTGATGGATTGCTTCGGTATTAGCTGGTGGGTCGCAGGGGTCTGTGAGTCTATCTTGACCGCGATGGTAGTCCAGGAAATCAGGAGCCTCCAAGACAATTCGATGGACACCGTGCTCTACTAGCTCTGATACCTCATTAACAATTGAGTCTTCTGACCGGCTTCTTGGTGGTCCCCATGTACCAGGCACACTACAGAACCCACAGCCGGGAGGTATGTCCTCCGGACAATCCATTCTTGCCTCCAAATCGGCGGAGTCACAATTGCTACACTCGGTGCATTCCTGACCACTAGGAAGGGCAATCGTTGTGCGTCCAAAGTTCGAGCAACCTCTAACAGTCTCCACATAGACGCGAGCAGCCTGATATGCATGATAATCTACAATCCTTGTGACTGATGGAACGAACATCGATGACATCTCTTCTGGTGTAAGAAAACTCCTAGATGGCGTTATTCGAGGGGATTTCTTTTCGAGGTATGCAATGCCCCGGATGGATGAGTATTCGAGTTGATCCTCCAGAAACCCGGCGGTGATGAGTTCGTTCAATGTAGCTTCTCCCTCACCAAGAACCATTGCATCAGGTTTCAGGTCTTTTAGAACTGTTGCAGGGTTAGAGGCTACAGGTCCACCAATCAACAATTTGCCGCTAGAATTGATTTTCTTCCATTTCCTTGCTATCGTTTTCACTACGGGCAAATCCATGGTCATTGCACTAATAGCAATGTGTTGGAAACTCTTCATCTGTCTAGGATTTGATAGAAGATTCTCTACTCTAGCAATACGACAATGTACTTCATTCCGCTCCAATACACCTGCTACTGCACGGGGGCCACAACCAATGGAGTCTCTCGAGCTGGTTCGGCGCCCAACACCGGCACTCAACGCATCAACAATCAAGACTCCACTCTGCATGTCTGAAGTCGGTATGTCGAATGTTCTTTACTCTTGCCTATTACAGTGATTTGCACTCTCCCTATCGTTCACCTTCAGAGAACTTATATGTGTGAAAATGGCCATTCATGCAAAACTAACATTCAGGAGTATTTTGCTGCGTGAGCGATGAAGGTGGAATATGCCCAAACTGCGGATTACCTATTGACCTGTGTGTCTGTGAAACTATAGCTCAGGAAGAGGCCCGCATAACTGTGACTGTTGAACGAAGAAAATGGGGCCGACTTACAACTGTTGTGGAAGGTTTCGACAAGACCATTGATCTTGGGGACTTGGCTACCAAGCTCAAAGGCAAGCTTGCTTGCGGTGGAGCTGCGAAGCATGGCCATGTTGAACTGCAGGGTGACCATCGTGGTACCATCACTGCTGTACTGGCGAAGCTAGGTTTCCCAGAAGAGATGGTTCAAGTGGATTGGTCATTCACAGGTAGAAAGCGGCGGTAGATTTTCAGCCCGGGTCTAAATTAGGCTCGGGTGAGCTAAATTTTCCAACTGAAAATAGTGGAAACTAGATTTGAGCCATAGTGTCGATTCCTAGCTTACGAACTATTTCCTTGTAGCGATTTCTGACTGTCACCTCAGTGACTCGTGCAACCTCCGCTATCTCTCTCTGTGTCCTACGTTCGTCAAGCATAATCGAAGCCACATAGATTGCTGCCGCGGCAAGACCCAAGGGATCACGACCGATGGTCAGCCCGATGTCTCTGCTTCTCTGAAGAATCTCAACTGTCCTCAACTGAACTGGGCTTGATAGAGACAATTGGGACGCAAACCGGGAGATGTAGTCGATTGGACTGCTAAGAGGAATCTTGATAGCAAGACTTCGCAGGAGGAGGCGATAACACTGTCCGAGTTTCTTCTTATCCACTCTTGATGCGTCAGCAACCTCATCGAGTGGTCTTGGTTTCTTCCGAATTCTGCAGGCCGCATAGAGTGTAGCAGCCACCATTGCTTCGATAGACCGTCCTCTCACCAGTTTCTTGATGATAGATTTCCTATACAGCAAAGCAGCCAGTTCACGAATTGGCTTAGGTATGCCTAATTGTGATGCAAGTCTTTCGAGCTCGGACATGGCCTGTGCCAAGTTCCTATCCATTGAACTGTGAACTCGGGATCTGATTTGCCATTTTCTTAGGCGATAAATCTCAGACCTCCGAGTCGGACTCAGCTTTCGCCCCGAGGTGTCACGATCTCTCCAGTCTATTACCGTAGAGAGACCTTTGTCGTGCACTGTATACCTCAACGGCGCACCGACTCTACTACGGGCATCAGCCTCTTCAGAGCTGAAAGCCCTCCACTCAGCCCCAGTGTCAATTCGATGATCAGATAGAACTAGCCCGCACCCTCCACAGACACGTTCGCCACGAGTGATGTCCTCAACAACCCCGGTTGAGCCACACTCGGGGCAAGTCTGGGTTTCAGGTTCACCTCTACTAGGACTAGCCCTCTCTTGGGCATCACCACGTGCACGATCCAAAGCTGATCCTCCGTCTCAATCAGGATGGATAAGAGCCTGCCAGAATTCATAGCAGAATCACTGCAGTAGAAGACAGTCTCCCGGGACCACCTTTTATCCAGAAGGAAAAAAGGACTTTTAATTGTATGTAAATTTGTCATACAATGTGCCAATCGCTTCTGATAATGGAAACCCACCATGAACGCTTCTAGGTCGTCTGCTCTACGCCATCTTCGGTTACAATCACAGTATGCTCAGCCTGAGATACAAGTTCACCCTCTTCTTCTGTCAGAATATGATGAGCAATCAAGGCTCCGTTCTTCTGAAGTTCTCTGATGCCAAGCTCCAAGTCCGCCTTTCGAAGTTTCTCTGCCATCCACCTCTTGGCGAACGGGAATTCCTTGAACTCCTTTCTAGCAATGCCAAGGAACCTCTTCGTCCCCTTGAATCTGACAGGGACTCTAATAGGGAGCATTTGGAAGATCAAGGGATCAGGTAAATCAGTTACATTTCCAGATCCTGTGCTGGCAAAGGTTTCGATAGCATAGACCTCACCTTCCTCCACCAAAACTTCTGACTTCCCAGACACACATGGCACTTGTTTCTCACCATGCAGTTCGTACTCATTCAGCTGATGACCTGAGAGTTGTCTGACAGGTTCAAAGCCAGCGCTCTTGATTGTGTCCTCAATCAGTGCTCCAATTGTGTTCAGTTTGGCACCTGGTCGCATCATTCGGATAGCAACTTTCGTGGCTGCTTCAGAAGCCTTTACAATACTCTGGTGTTCTGGATTGAGTGCAATAGTGAATGCACTATCAGATATGCATCCATCAACATGAGCTCCACAGTCCACAGTTACTAGGTCACCTTCAGCAATAACGGTTTCATCATTCAAGGGAGAGGTATAGTGCGCAGCGATGTTATTGATTGCAACGTTGCACGGAAACGAGCTACCTGTGGCCTTCTCTCTAATGTGGTTTTCAACTGCTTCAACAATCTCGAGGACCTTTGTTCCAGGCTTTACCATTGGTCTAGCAATATCAAGAGCCTCGCGAGCCACCACTCCTGCTTCTCGCCACTTGGCCCATTCATCCTCTGGTTCTTCTGATTCCTTGGTCTGGTCTGGTTTTTCTTCAGGCAAACTACTCACCTAGATGATGCACTTTCAGATGCCCATGCTGATGAATAAAAGAGTGACGGAATGAAGAACTATCCACCAAGGATACTCGCAATGCGTTTAGAGTGTCGTGCCATCATGAAGAACATATAGCCAACATTTGCACCCTTGGTTGTCAGAACTGCAAGAATGGCATCTTCTCCTGCGTCGCAAACGATGACGTAGCCAGACTCACCCTCTATCAGCATCCTCACAAAAGGACCTCTCTTGAGCTGCTTGAAGACCTTGATGGTCTGAGACTCGATCTGGATGGCTCTACCTGCAATAACATCCTCTTCGGGTACCAATCCTGTATCTTCAGTAAGGGGAAAATGAGAGCAGATTGGAAGACCTTGCGAGCGGGAAATAATAACGCTAGCTTGGACATTACCTTGGGAGGCGCGACTTAGGTCTTCGAGAAGTTCAGTGAGCATTTCAGTCTTTGAGGACACGGTGCTGGACCTCCC
Organism: Candidatus Thorarchaeota archaeon; assembly: GCA_016839605.1. GTDB lineage: Archaea > Asgardarchaeota > Thorarchaeia > Thorarchaeales > Thorarchaeaceae > SMTZ1-83. Next base: position 6,148 of record JAEOTX010000192.1, read on the forward strand.
TTGGGGGACTCTTCGTCAAAAAGCCCTTCGGACTATTTAAACTTAGGGCGAATCTCTATCCTAGAGATTCTTGGCACCTGCGTTCTTCAGCGCCTTCACTATCTTCTTCAGACCTTCTCCCTTGTCTTTCTGAGCGTGTTTCTCAAGATATGTTCCCTGAACCACAATGGACGCTCCGGCTTCGACAGCACTAACGACAGAATCAGCGTCATTGAAGCCTCCACCTGTGATGATGGGAATATCACAATACTGCGCGACGGTGGATATTATCTGAGTTGGCACCCCACCACCCTCAGCACCACTCCCCGCCTCTAGATAGACTAGTTTGAACCCAAGTAGCTCAGCTGCGAGAGCATACATTAGGACCAGTTTTGGCTTATCCCGCGGAAAGCATTTAGCCTCACCCACCCACGCTGCAGTCTTCCCGGGCTCAATAAGCAAGTATGCCATTGAGATCGGTTCGATATTAGAGAATTTCACTCTTGGAGCTGCGAGCGCCTGAGCGCCAATGAGGTAGTATTGATTCGTACTATTGAGGAGGCTC
>JAEOTX010000193.1 GCA_016839605.1 Candidatus Thorarchaeota archaeon
GATTCAACGATCAATGTAGTATAGATTTCGTCATCATAAGACAGTACGCCGACATATCGTGAGTAGCCATAGTCCCCTGCACCCAGTGCTACCTGATGCATCTCGCTCTTGACAGCAAACTCCATGAGGTTTGTTGGGCTTCTGTTACCCCATCTGAGTGCGAACATCCCCATCATAATATGCATGCTAGAATCTTGTCCAGCGCGTGTATCCAAGCCAGCTACTGTCGTGCCAAAACTGCTCATCAGCAGTATAGTGGATGCATTAGCTCCGGAGGCTGTAACAATACCAAGTGCCAACAGTGGAGTTCCTGTGGTCCTGTTGTGTGGTTCAATTGGCGTCTGTTGAGTGGCCAGATAATCAAAGGCGGCTGGAAGGTTCAGCAGGCCTGCGCCTCCATCATTTGCTCCATAGCCAATGGGGGTGGCAGTGTCTCGAAGGACATTGGATAGAACTAGAGGAGTCGCTCTATCGAAAGCTTGCATAAGAATCGCTGCAGCACCCGCGACAATTGCTGCAGATGCTGTCGTAGTGTCTGCAATTGTATAGTTCTCATCAATCGTCTCGCCAAGCAGTCCTCCACCAAGAAGTCCGGAGATATCTCCAAGGCCTCCCAGGTCCAAGTCACCAAATCCAAGGCCTCCTAGACCTACACCCATCTTAGCGCCAACTACTCCTACACCAGGTGCGACGAGATCTGGCTTTGTCAAAAATGACAGGGATGGACCTCGTCCTGAGAAGTCGGGAATCTCTTGTTTCTCCGTGTCATATGCTCCTACTGTCAATGCTTCTGCAGAGCCGCCTGGGGACATAATTGTCAAGTAATCTGGTCCGTCATCCCCTGAGGCTGCTACAACCAGTATGCCCTTGTCTGTTGCCTCTTTCACTGCCAGTGTAACTGCATCTCCAGGAGCGCCAAAAGTGTTGAATGGAAGGAGTATAATGTCTGCACCCCGACTACTCGCCCACTCGATTCCTGACACTATCCAGCTGGGCGCAGCGAAGAGACCTCCCAGAGTCACCTTTGCTGATAGTAGAGTGGCGCCAGGTGCTATTCCAGCATAGACGCCATTAGACATGTTGCCAGTGCCGGCGGCGATAGAGGCTGCATAGGTTCCGTGACCAATTATATCCGTAGGGAGTGTGTCCGCCTCCACAAAGGATGCAAACGCATTGACCTTGTTCACATCCACGTGGCCCGTGTCAACGCCAGTATCGAGGATAGCTATGACCACTCCAGTGCCATTGTACCCTTGGTCCCAGAGTTGTCTGGCCCCTGTTGTATTAACTGGTGATATGTACTCATCTGCCGTTGAGCTAGACTCAGAGAAAGACTTGGGTTGAGAAATTTCCTGCACTTCATTAGACAAGATGCCTGCGATGAACTCTTCTTCAGCAAGTTGCGAGATTGCCTTTCCAATGAGTTTCACTCGAATCATGTTCAGTTCGTCAAACGTGTCGAGAATCTCCGCAGTCCTATCAAGTAGCGCTATCGCATTGCGAGCCTTGGTTTCACTGGCTGCAGTGTCATAGGTGACAAGGAGATCTAGTGATTCTTCCGAGTCCGTCATGTTGAGAAGTAAGCTGTCAATCTTACTGACTGGATCTTGACTGGCGGCATAAGGTCCAACTGGTGTGATGCCTGCAATGGTGCTCACTAGCATAAGTGCCATCAATGTACAGGCGAGCAGTCTGCTCCATTCCACTGCTCTCTTCCGCTGGACCCTGGCCATGGTATCACTTCTCTAAAGAGCCTTGAATGAGGCCTCGTGTAATTGCGATGTAATAATCCACCATATCTGCGACGGCCTTCGTCTTGACTATCTTCACAGGGATTCCCTTTTCCTTCAAAGCTGTGACGCATCTCTCTGCAATGACCTCTAGCGGGTCGTCAGTAAACACCTTGAGCAACTCGCCCCGTTGAAGCACAAACCGGACACCCTTGATGGCTTCGAGAGTCTTTCTTGCACGAGGGTCGACTTCCTCCAATACAACCCCCACTGAGAAGCCATTGTTAGGCATAGACTCCTTTAGGCTCCTGGGACTGCCGTACGCGACTAGGCTCTTGCCTCTCATGAAGACTGCTACTTTATCGCAGAACTCAGACTCGATTGGATAGTGAGTGATCACAATGATTGAAGTGCCGTACTCATTGTTGATGTAGTTGAGATACCGCCAAAGTTCGGTTCTATTGTCTGGGTCCAGACCACTAGTAGGTTCATCCATTAGCAGGACTTTCGGCATATGGCCCATAGCAACTGATATTGATGCCCTACGCTGTTCACCGCCGCTGAGTTCCTTTGTTGGATTGTTACCTTTGCTGAGGATTCCAAAGTCTCTGAGAAGCGACTTGCCCCTCTGAATAAGCTGCCACTCAGGAATGTCGTATTGTTTGCCAAATGCAATGATGTTCTCAAGTGGCGTAAAAGTTTCATACATATACGAGAGGTCCTGGGGACAGTAACCGAAGAAGTGACGAACCTTTGTGGTTTGTCGTGAGTCTATTCCAGCGATCCTGGATACTCCCGTACTGGGAATGTCTCCTATTAGCGCCTTGACAGTTGTTGATTTTCCTGCACCCGACTCTCCTATGATTGCCAGCATTTCACCCTCTCGCAAAGCGAAAGTAACATTCTCAATCAGCTTCTGACCACTTTTCAGCTTCACAGTGAGGTTTCGGGTTTCAAGGACATCTCTATACGCAGGAGCCTCCTTCCATGCGAAGGGTTGGATGTATACCTTGTCTGCAATAATCGTGAGGTTAGGATTGGACCTAGGTCCAATTAGAAGTTGAGGCTGAGCAACCAGGTAGATCTTGGGGTCTCCAATCACGCCCTCGGGCTCAACTCGCACCTCGAGGAAGCCTTCAGGAAGAATAGTCCCTTTCTGTGGTTGAAGGGCTTCTGTGGAGAACCCTACCACATTCCCTGTGATCATAATTGGCAATTTGTCGGAGGCTCGTTTGCCCCAGACGGTGCATAGGCTCTGTTCGCTCTTGATGCGAATTAGATCTTTCACAGCTTGCTGCAAGTCTTTTCCATCATAGTAGAGTTCGTCTGAGAGGTTTCTCTTGAGGTAGTTCTGCAGTGTTATTTCAGTGGCAGCAACGTCTTCCTGCGTAGCCCCATCTCCTCCAACGGTTAGGACTAATTCGAGGTCTCCCCTTCTTCTCCGCCTCAGGTCCTCTTCAACATAGACTGCAATTCTTCTGGAGAGAACTCCCTTCTTCACCTTCAGGATTCGACCCTTGAACTTGACTTCTCTTCCGCTAGATGTGAGAGTGCCCTGAACATCAATGTGCAACTCACGATCATTTCGAGCAATGCACCAGTCAATGGCCTCTGCCAGTCTTGCACCGGAGAAGTATGCTTCTTCTACAAAAGTGGGAGCTCCCTCGGCAAGTGCAGAGTCTAAGTCCGATTTCTCTACCATTAAAATCACCCTAATCCAGTGTTGGCTTCTTGGAGAATATGAACGATGAAGCCAGAACTGCCATGACTGTGAATCCGAGTAAGGTCACTATGGACCTCCAGACATCTAACAGTGTGAGACCCTTGAATGCTGTGGCAATGAGCACGTTTAAGCCTAAGTTCATTGGCAGAACCTCGTTGAGGAATCCAACATCGATAAAGTAGCCCGAGAGGATTACGGTTGCGAACATGACGAATAGAAACATCTGATTGGCCTGTAATCTCGTTCCTGCAACTGAGGAGATGAGTATGCCCGTTGTAGATCCTGTGAGCGAAGTCAGGCTCATGATTATAATCAGGGATTCAAAGCCCGTATTCAGATTGAGTTCAAAGACAATGACCCATAGGGAAATCAGAAGGAGGGACTGGAAGAACCCAATGACGACGTACCCAAGGACCTTGGCAACAATGACCTCGAGCCTGTTGGTAGGAGTCAAGAGCATTCGTCGGAGGGGGATATCTCCTACGATACTCTGGGCCGCTGTCATTGCAATACCAAGATACGATGAGAAGACCACAATGAACCCGCCAAAAGAGGCCATAAGGCTAGACCCCTCGGGGACAAACTCAGTCACCATGTTTGGAAACACTTCTGATATGATCCACAATTTGGAGGCCCTGAATGCGATTACGGATCCTTGGACTACGCCTTGGACGATGCTCTGACCAATGAGATCTGTAGAGTCAACATGCATCTCTATGTACGTGGGTTCGTTTATGGTTAGGTTACTCTCAAAGCCATCAGGAATGACAATGAATCCATCTATCTCTTGATTGTATAATGCATTGAACGCATCTTCTGAATTATTGAACAGCACAACCTCATCGACAATTAACTCTACAAATGCAGTGAAGTTCTCCGACAAGTCCTCCCCATCGTAGGTGCGAGTCGTGTCTTGGTCAATCAGTCCAATGATTATGCCAGAGTCACCATCGGTTGCATTGATGTTATCTCCGGTATCGCCGCCGCCACCAATTGATGGGCCTCCAAGCGACATTCCTCCTGTTTCACTCATATCTCCAACCCACCAGAGCATGCCAATGAGTGCTGCAGGCAGTAGAAAGATGAGAAAGAGTGCCACCTTGTCCTTCACTATAAGACGGAGTTCCTTCGCCACCATGTTTCGGATTCGACGAGATGGTTTGGTAAGTGTCTCCGCCATTTTGGATTCCCTCTTAGAAGATGCGTCTGAGCACCTGTGTTTTGCCTGTCTGCTGTTCAACCCCTAGATTTTCGCTATTAAGGCTTAGGTATCTATAGTCCTAATGGTGCTCTTGGGGGGACATCTACGTGATACATTAATAGCCAGTATATGAGAGCTGACAAGCATCTCATCAAGTTAGAGGCAGAGTAGATGTTCAACAAGATCGACGATGACAGTCTGGAGCGATTGAAACGTGTCGCTCGAAAAAACCGACTGACTCTCGATGATCAAGAACTCACCCCAATAGATGAAGCTGAGCAATTGCGCAATGGATTGAATGGTCGAATATACACGCCTGCTGAGCTCTGGATGCTGCCTCTCTGGGTGCGGTTACAGAACCAGAAAACTCCCTTTGATGAAAATGGGGTTTCGAACGATCATCTCAGAAACTGGACTATTATTGGGAACCCCGGCGCAAAGAGCTATGCAGTAACTGATGAGAGCGGTCTCTTGACTGCTGTTCCTCAATGCGGGTCTTTGGATTTCTGGCCAGAAGACAATGGAGAGCTAATCTACCCAGCGACTACGGACCGAGATGGACCAAGACTCTCGTTGATATCCCCAGAGGACCAGATTTTCGAGTGGAAGGTAATCAAGGGTCCCATTGAGTTCTCAAGACACATCTATCACGCCATTGACAACAACGAGGAAGGGGTCTACAACGAGATTCTAGTGAAGAATCACTCCCTCAAAGAGGCTAGCTTTGTCTTCTACGCTGTTCTCCGACCGATGTCAGTCAGGGGAGTTGAGCCCATAGAAACACTCGAGTTTGATATGGAGGAATGCAAACTCTTTGCCAATGGCATGCTGGCTTTTAGTGTAGATAAGCGTCCAGATTCAGTTGTGCTGTCAACAGGAGATAATCCCAATCTTCCTGAGACCATAATGACACAAACAGAACGCATGGACATCAGGTTTAGCGCTGCAAGAGGTTTAGCCACAGCTGTACTGCGCTACAAAATGACATTAGCACCTGCTGCTTCAAAACGCTTCTTCTTCACGAGTCCTTTGAAGCCTATCACGAAGTCAGACGAGCTAGTTGAGTTTCCAGCTAGAACGAAAATGCGAGATATCACTGTTGGCAATTGGTTTGACTTTCTGGATAGTACAACAGGATTCGCATTTCCAAATAGAGACCTAGATCCTTTAGTTATACAGGCGAAAGTCACACTGGCAATCAAGGCAAAATCTGC
>JAEOTX010000194.1 GCA_016839605.1 Candidatus Thorarchaeota archaeon
CCAGCCGGATTGCCTGTGTTACCTTCACTCAGAGTATCATAAACAGAATCAGGACCAGACTGCTGCTCGAGGAAGCTTGAGTGTGTACCTTTGTCAGAAGAAAGATCTACGTCGCTGGTGTCGATATCAGCGAAGTCTTCAATGTCAGCTGCTATCCAGGAGTAATTCATTGGTGCAAAAGAATTGGAGGATATAGGCACTGCTGTCGGAGTTCCACTAAAGCATGGGTAGAGAATCAAGACTGTAAACCCGATTAGTAGGATTACGCCTCTAATGCTACGAACTCCTTCTGGTGAAATTTCCTACACCCCTCTGAGATGCCCTATGATGCGGTATTCAGCGTGACCATGGGCCAGCGAAAGTACTAGCTTGTGCTTATTTCATTATTTATAAAATACATTCCTAATTAGTTAACAAAAAGGATTATAATAAAATGACCAACCTTTCTGCAAATCGTCGGACTCTACCATCTTTGAAAACTGCAGGCAGACACGAACTCCCAACTAAATTATAACGTCCGCAACAACTGAACTTATACGCGACTCGGAACTCATTTTAGAAAGATTTGCGGTCGCATATGCGCATCCAGGGAGAGGTGTTGATAATGAGCTCTGACTCTGATTCTTGCCAATACGTCTTTCGCCATCTTGAAGGGGCGACATTACCCGATGGACGAAGGGCATTGCCGTTGAGAAGAGCATGGTGGACATTGAAGAAACATTTTTGGTTTGCCAGTATTCTTGGCCCATCGAAATATGTATCAAGAGTGTTCCGCTATACAAGACTGGGACGCATTGTGTTCAGGGGTCGTGCTAGAAGAACTACTGTAAATAGGGGGAAAAAGAATCTGAACCTAAAAGCAGGTGATTTAGTAGAAGTCAAGTCGCAAAAGGAGATATTCGAAACTTTGAACTCTAAGGGATACCACAGGGGTCTGCCATTTACAAAAGAGATGGTGAAATACTGCGGGAAGCAGTTCAGAGTTCAGAAACGACTTAAGAAAATTATTCTAGAGGCGACGGGGGAGTTGAGAACGATGAAAACACCTACAGTTCTGCTAGAAGGAGTCGTCTGCGATGGAACGGCGCATGGCAACTGTGATAGGTCCTGTTTCTGTTTCTGGAGAGAAGACTGGCTCAAACCTGTGGATCCACTTCAGACTGAAGAGGAGTAAGAACGAGTGATGATTCCTCATTCGAAACCAACTATTGCCCAAGATGATGTTGAAGCCGTCACGAAAGTCCTTCAGTCAGGTATGATTGCGCAGGGAGAGATGGTGGCAAAGTTCGAGAAGCGATTCGCACACTTCATTGGTAAGAAACATGCGATCGCATGCTCCTCGGGCACATCTGCACTTCATCTTGCCTTACTGGGTCTTGATATCAGTTCCAATGACGAAGTCATCTTACCTAGCTATGTCTGCTCATCGCCTTACCTGGCCTCTATGTATACGGGGGCAATTCCACGAATCGCTGATATAGATCCTCTCGACTTCAACATATCTGCTGAGAGTGTGAAGAAACTGAAGTCCTCTAGGAGCGAAGCTGTCATAGTGCCACACATGTTTGGCACCCCTGCCGAAATAGAGGAGATTGAGGAGAATGGAATTCCAATTGTTGAAGATTGCGCCCAATCTATCGGTGCAGAATACAGGGGCAAAAGGGTCGGAGGGTTTGGAGACGTATCAGTCTTCTCCTTCTATGCAACGAAGATGATCACTACCGGTGAAGGGGGCATGCTTCTCACAGATGATGTTGATATTTACGAACGAGCCCGAGAGTTACGTGATTATGATCAGAAGCCCTTGACACCTCCGAAGTATAACTATAAGATGACGGATTTGCAGGCCGCACTGGGAATCAGTCAACTCAGCAAACTCGAGTCGTTTATTGATCGAAGAAAAGAACTTGCATCAGTTTATACAGAAGAGCTTTCTATGTGCGAAATCGAACTGCCGCGAACCTCCACTCATAAGAAGTCAACATTTTACAGGTATGTGATAATGGTAAGCGAATTGGAGAAGCATCGCGATGCTGTCATGAAGAGGGGAATCGTATGCGAAAAGCCTGTGTTCCTACCTCTGCACAGAAGTATACCAGATTGCCAATGCCCCCATTCAGATGAAGTATATGCTCGTGCGCTCTCAATTCCGATATACCCAAGCTTGTCTATAGAGGATGCCAAGTATGTTGCACATAGCCTCTGCGAAGTCCTCACAGGCGCTGGTACATGATTCTGAACGTGTTTGAGTCATCTGAAGTTTATCCCCAAATGACAAAAGGTTGTACTTTATTCCAGCTGGATAATTGGCTACACGCTGTCTACTCCTGACTCAGATTCTGTCAGCCTATGACTTGTTCCAGCAGTTTCTCATACCTAGGAACTATCGCGTTGACCGAGAAGCTCTCCTCAACTCTCTTCCTTCCAGCTGCCGCAAATTTCAGTCGCAATGATTCGTTCTCGATCAAATCGATTATAGCCTGTGCGTACTCTTCTTCCCCAATACCTTTTGTCACAATTCCATCCTGACCAGCTCTCACGAGTTCTGGAGTGCCTCCCACCGGTGTGGATATCACAGGAGTCCCGCATGACATTGCTTCTATTACAGTAAGTGGCATGCCCTCAACATTGGAGAAAAGGAGGAACATATCTGAACAACACATCAACTCTCGAATATCATTTCTCGGACCGAGGAGTGTTACATTGTCTTGAAGCCCATAATGCTTAATTTTCCTCTCCACCTCGACTCGTTCTGGACCATCACCAGCTATTAGAAGATGGACTTCCGGGTAGTTTTCTACCACAGTTTGGTACGCGTCTATAAGCCCTGGAACACGCTTACCAGCTCTGAAATTCGAGGCATGAAAGAGTAGAAGCTTATGCGTGCCTGGATTCCCAGCTTCATCTTGCTCCTTTCTTGTTATGGTATCAGTTTCTAAGCAGAATCTGAACTCGTTACTTGGTGAGAAATGATCAATATCAATGAAATTGGGAATTACTGTGACTTCTCCTTCAAAGCCGATTTTTTCCTGTATCCTCCTCTTTAGGAACTCTGACACTGTGGTTACCGCACCAGCATCTTGCAAAGTTCTCAGCATTGCCCGTTTGAACGAGGGATTCCATCCAAGACTATGGGCATCGGACCCGTGAAGAGTGACAAGCCACGGCAGACCTGAAATCTTACTGACTGCATACGCTGACAAAACGTGGGGGATTGCATAGTGCACATGTAACACATCAAGACCCGGATTTTCTACAAGCTCAAGCATCTTCGATACCAGAGACATGGCATAAGGCTGTCCGATAGTTTCGAAGAGTGGATAGTCATGCCTTTCTACGATATGCACTTGTACTCCAGGCCGCTTGTTTGAGAGAAATGGCCTATCGTATGAAATTAGGTTCACTGTGTGGCCCCGGTCTGCTAGATGCTCGCCAAGTCGTGTAGCTAGGACGCCAGAGCCTCCCATTGAGGGGAATAGATTCATCCCTATCCTCACGTTTCACGCCCATTAGGCTGACCGAAAGGGCAGGATTTAAGATATCTGGTAAAATTTGAAGTCAATGCGTTACTGTATTTATTATCACAGTTGACAAAATAAAGTCAACTTTCAGGCTTTTGAATATCGTGCAACTCCGGCTTCTCTTCTTCCATTAGCCATACAGGAACCGCCACATTCCGTCCAAGGCCAAGTGCGACCAGAATGACACCCAAAAAGAGAGAAACCAGCAGAAGAACCACTGGGTGGTGGAGAGGTCTCCCAAACCAACCCGTAAGGTTGAATGGTTCCTCCATGCCGAAATACTTCCAAGAGTGATCCAGGTCGAGAAGAGCACTAGACAACCCAGCAAGCCAGAAACAAAGAAATGTACGATAAAGAAGCTCACTATTACTTACACCCCTTGAATCATTGTTCGAAGTCAATTTCATCTCTCACTTGTTTTCTATCGCCATTGCGATAGAATAACCTAAGATTCGTTCATTCTAGGTCCACTTTGATTCAAAGCAG
>JAEOTX010000195.1 GCA_016839605.1 Candidatus Thorarchaeota archaeon
ACATTCGAGGAGGAGAAGATGCGCTACCAACGAAGAATGGGGAGAAAAGTCACCGATCTTGAGTTCCTGCGACATCTGTTGATGGCTGCCTCTAGACCACTCATATCAGGAAAAGAAGGCGTATCCGAGGGCTATCTAGCAGGGAGTCGTCCCATCTATGACAAGAGTGAAACTCTTCTCGAGCGATACCGCGAAAAAGGGAAAGGGTGATTCGTAGAGACCACCAAGGACTATTGTCCATAGAATCGTGCTAGAAATTCCTTGAAGTATGGGCACAAGCTACCCATCCAATATAGATTCCCAAAGCATTCCTTGGCCAGAGCCTTGCGTTCTACACGACACTCAAAGTTACGCTCTCCGTCGAAGAACACGCAGAGGTCGCTTTCAACATTCGAATCTTCGTATACTTTCTTCCTGACCTCTCTCATAAGATCAGAGTCGCTCGAGTTTAGCCAGTCCGCTGATTTGCCCATCAAGTCCTTAATTGCTTTGACAATCTCCGCATCTGGTTCTTCTTCCTGAGCCCATTGAGTTACTAGGACGCTCACATCTCCATTGAACGCAGAAAGTGGCCATCCAATATCGTCAGAGACCTCTCTGGCGCGCTTGTAGAACTTCTTTGCGTCTTCAAACTCACCCGTAAGGAAATGGGCGTCTCCTGTTAAGAAGAGAGCCAGCACAAGAAATGACTTCATCCCAGCATCCTCAGCGAGCTTGATAGATTGCTCATAGAGGTCTGAAGCTTCAGCCATGTTTCCTTTACGTAGCTCGACATCTCCCAAATTGGCTGTTGCCGTTGCGATTCCGATGATATATTCAGCCTCATGGCTGATTTCAAGAGCCCGCCTGTTGTAAGTCTCCATTTGGTCGATTTGACCTAGCGCTCGGTCTATTTCTCCAACATTGATCAAGGTCTTGGCTAGGCCAATTTGATTGTTTAGTTGCTGTTGAATAATGAGGAGCTCTTCAAACGTATCCCGAGCATCTTGAAGCTGACCAATGCTCAGCAGAAGGATCCCTTCAGTATTCATGGCATCAGTCAAGCCCTGCAAATAACCCATGTTCTCGTACTTGTTGATAGCCACTGCTATTAGCGCCTTGACACGTTCGTATTCATGCCTGTCTACAAGTATTCGACCACGACTATAGGTTATGTCAGTCAGAGCTAGTTGATGATTCAGGTGCCTCGCTGTGTCTTCCGCAGAGTCAAGTCGGATGAATGCCTCTTCCCAAGAGATTGCCGTACTCGCGATATATGCATGGATAATCCTTGCTCTCAATAGGGCAGCTTGCACCATTGTTCTAATCTCTTGATTCTTTGCTGATTCTTTCGTGACTCTTTCTATACTCTCAGAGGTGACCTCTCTGGCATGATCTGTGTATCCCAAATCGATCAGGACTGCAGCAAGCTCTCCAGACAACTCTGCGAACACAACATAATCCTTTGCCTGCCAAGCTTGGTTTGTGATATTTCTAAGATTATTCAACCACCTTGGATCCAAGCTCTGTCTGCAATATGCAGCTGCAGCGTATCCTTTACATGCAAGATTCTGTGTGCCTCTGGCCAGAACCTGATTGAATCCGTATTTGCCTCTGAGGAAACTGGCCTTGGCACTCATTGCCAGGAATGCATCACTTCGATTCTTCCATTCTCCGCTACCTACATATTCTAGGAGCACATCTGTGAACTGCATAAAGGGATCCTTGTCGGTTCTGCGTTCTGCTATCATTCGGCTTTCGAGCTGTTCTATCTCAGAGGGCTCCAAACCCTGCGAATACATCATGAACTCGGGTATAATTGGATTCGCTGTCAATGTGTATTGTTCACCGCTCTAAAGCATAGGCACCCTGCGCGCGTACTTTCGAAAGTCTCTGCAGACCTTGTCAAAAGGCTTCTAAGAGAATTGTCCGCGGAGTTATCAACGCGCTAATTCACTTTTATCTCATCCTGTGATGCCTAAGCAGAGGCTCGTAGCCTGCTATCAGGCGCCACCTTCCTGATTAAATCAATCAAGTCGTACATACTAAATGGTTTTTGTAGATAGGCCCGCGCACCTGCTGCCAATATGGTCTCTGTATAGCCCTCCACGAGGTCGGATATAGCTATTATCGATACAGAAGGATCAATGTCTAAGAGGTCTTCAACAAGTCGAATGTTCTCGTCATCACTAAGCTCCAGGTCCAAGAGCACGATATCCGGGTTCTTTTTTATGCAAGCATCAAGGAGTTCCGCTCGAGAAGTGACTTCATCAATAACTGTGAATCCTGCATCCTCTATTGCCATTTTCAGTAGTACACGGAGGAACGGGACGTCCCCTCCGATTATGACGCCTACAGCGGACTCAACCGTCAACTGCTGTCACACGCCCCTGTACTCAATAGGCAATTCACGATTCGAACCTCAGTCGGATACCGCCTTCTCGACAAGATCAAGCATGTGTCGAATTGTGACCGGCTTTAAGCCAAACGAGCGTGCTCCCCCGTTCAGCGCCTGTTCACGTACATTGGCATCCGCACTGATGAAAACAATCTTGGCACTCGGCTCGATATCAAGTATTTCGGACATCGCTTCCAGACCATCTTTATTTGGCATCCTATGGTCCAGAATGATAACTTCAGGCTTGGGACTCATATCTGTGAATTTCTTTACGGCCTCTTCACCATCGAATGCGTCTGCGATTACTTGATGTCCCTTTATCGCAAAGACGTCCTTGTAGAGCCTGTGCAGAATGGCTTCGTCGTCGATAATGAATATGCTGACCATTGTGCTTGTGCCTACCTTTCGATGTTTTGAATTTCCGTGTCTGCATCCCTGCCTCTCATTTCATCAGGAACAGGGCTGGTTCACCACTAGTGATAACTTACTCTTCTGCATGGCGTTATAAATGATATGTGGCTGGTCTGCATCTACGGAGTCCAAGACTCAGTTTTCCTTTGTGTTTGCCCTTAA
>JAEOTX010000196.1 GCA_016839605.1 Candidatus Thorarchaeota archaeon
CCGATTAACTGGGGTACATTCTCGCGAGGCATTCCGGACCCGTTGTCTCTAATTGTGAGTTTGAACACCTCAGGTCCTGACCCAATGAGAGCTGAATAGTCCTCAATAATTCTCTCTCGTTCAAGGGTGACCCAGATTTCGGGCAAGACTCTTGCAGCTTCACATGCGTCAAGACTATTTTCTACTAGCTCTCTGATAGAAACATAAAGTGAACGCGCTGGATTATCAAACCCCGCAATTGTCCGGTTTCTATAGAACCAGGCTGACACTGATAGCTCCGTTATCTCTGGGTTTGCCTGCCGAAATGTCTGCAAGATTGGGGTCCCTCTTTGTAGGAATCCCAAAGGCCAGTGCTCCTTTGAACCTGGGTGTTACAGCGGGAACACACCGCTGGAGCTCTCAAAGAATCGGAATCACGAAGTACCCTGCAAGAAGTGTGAAGAGCAACGAAACCGTCATTAAAACCCATAGAGGCCTACTCCAGCGAAATATGGTACTTCCGTCAAAGCCAGGAATGGGTATCATGTTGAAGAGGCCAAGGAAGGAGTTCAGCAGCATCCCGTAGAAGATTATGAACTCGACAGGTTGAGATAAAGCCCCTGATGTGATTACAATTATCTCGGCAGTGATGAAGAGCAAACCTGCAACTATGAGATTGGATAATGGACCTGCGACTGTTGATTTAGCATAATCATCAGTGTCACTCACTCCCCCAACTGCCATCACTCCTGTACCGAATATAGGGATGGCAAATAGGATTGCCACAGCAGACAGATAATAACCCTGAATTGTCATCCGGAAATGCGCGTACATACCATATCTCTGTGCTGTGAACTTGTGGGCAAATTCGTGAATCATAAACGACAGCCAAAAGACAAAGATCACTGCTAACGGAAACCACCAAAGTCCCGCTAAAAAGAATCCAGGCAGGACAAGAATACCATTGAGGATTCCAATTGGTGGTCCTCCCATTATGGAGATGCTCACAAGAATAGTCAAAACTGAAGCAATCCCTAGATCTTTGACCTCTGCATCTGTGAATCTCCGTCTTCTTGGCTTCTTTACTCTAACTCTACGCGCCTGGGTAATGATGTCTTCATCATATTCCTCGTCATCATACTGACCTGTGAACGAATCTGCGATTTTCTGACGTGCGCCGTCCTTCACTTTCTGCATCCCAGCGCATCCATGACCTTCTGGAAGTCTGTGGTCTGCACAATAAACCCCTCTGCAATACGGGCACGTGAACATCAGGTCTTCTTTGCCGCATAGGGAGCAGTTGGCCATCGTAGTTTCCTCTTAGTGTTCTCGATTTCTGCTAATGTTGGCTTTCTTAAGGGTATTCGTAGTGGAATCTCCGCTTCTTTACTCTAGCTGAATTAATAGGTGCTTCAGAAGTTATTAAGAAATTCGTGCATATTAGTAAAAGTTCATATGCTTTCTAATGTAATCTTCCAACATACGCTTGATTTCTAGGCTTGTATATCGGACCTGCGGCCCAAGGTTCTGGGGCCTTGCATAAAGCCTAGAGTCTTTGGAAGCGGGAGGAACCAAGTCTAATGATTGACGATGACGAGTTTCAGAAGATTTTCCGTAGAATGATAGAGCAATTCTTCGGCACCTTTGGAATGCAACCCGGTGGGAGTGGTGTAGATAAGATGTGGGACACGCCTTCGGATGAAATGGACGCATTTCAATTGGAAATGCCTGATGAGGGTCCCCGAGTAGAACGCATCGATCTCGAGGATTCAGTCATTCTGGTCATGGATGAGTGCCTGATGAAAGAAGAATTTCAAGTGAGTGTGAGAGGGCAAGTAGTTACCTTGTCTTACCCCCCCACGAACCTCTTCCAGCAGTTTGAAACACCATTTTACATAGATGCAAACCGTTCCTGTGTTTCATGTCGCAATGGAGTTGCAGAGATTCGATTGGAAAAAGATGGAAGCACAACAAAATCTGACAACATTGAGAGAATATTGGGATTTGAGTAGAGAGTTGATTTGAATGGCTGAAAATGGAGACAGCTCAATTAGATTGAAAGTAGCAGCGGCAATGCCAAAGGATCAGGGTCGAGGTATAGTGCGTTTGAATACTGAGGTGCGCAACCTTCTCAAAGTGCGTTCTGGTGATTATGTCCTTCTCAAAGGGACAAAGGAAACCGTAGCAGTTTGTTGGCCAAGCCTCAAGGAGGATGAGGTTCTTGATATGGTTCGGATGGATGGTCTGATTAGGGCTAATGCTGGCGTTAAGCTCGGTGAAATGGTTGAAGTTGCAAACACAAACGTACCCGACGCAACCAAGATTGTTCTAGCCCCAAGTCAGCCAGTGCGTTTCCAGCCCGGATTTGAGAATTACATTAAGCAGCAGATTATGAACCGACCTATAACTCGAGGTGATGTCATCCTTATTGCATCAATTGGACAGGGGATACAGTTCAATGTGACCTCAGTAGGGCCAAGTAAGCATGTCAAGATTACCGCATCAACAAACGTAGAGGTTCTCACCAGACCTGCTAAGCTTGAAGAGATATCAATCCCGCAGGTTTCTTACGAAGACATAGGTGGCCTGGGCAAAGAGATCCAGAAGATTCGTGAGATGGTGGAGCTTCCTATCAAATCACCAGAGCTCTTCAAGCGCCTTGGCATTTCTCCGCCAAAAGGCGTGCTGCTTCATGGTCCTCCGGGGACTGGGAAGACGCTTATCGCAAAGGCTGTTGCCAATGAGTCTGGTGCGAATTTCAAGACGATTAATGGTCCTGAAATTATGTCCAAATTCTATGGCGAGTCGGAACAGAAGCTTAGAGAGGCTTTTGAGGAAGCGGAGAAAAACGCCCCAAGCATAATCTTCATTGATGAGCTTGACAGTATAGCACCGAAACGTGCAGAAGTCACTGGAGAGGTTGAGCGAAGAGTCGTTGCTCAATTGCTTGCTCTGATGGATGGACTCGCAGGTAGGGGGCAAGTGATTGTCATTGGTGCCACAAATCGTGTTGACGACGTGGATGAGGCTCTCCGAAGGCCCGGAAGGTTTGATCGAGAGATTGTGATCGGTGTGCCTGATCGCCAAGGTCGCTTAGAAATTCTGCAGATTCATACAAGATCTATGCCTCTTGAGGAAGAGTTGGATCTAGAAAGGTTGGCTTCACTGAGTCATGGATTCGTTGGTGCTGACCTCGCAGCACTGGCTAGAGAAGCGGCTATGGAGGCACTACGTAGGGTTCTACCTCATGTAGACCCAGATACTGGTGATATCCCTCCTGATGTGCTTCAAGACCTTTTCGTGACACAACACGATTTTGATACTGCGCTATCTGGTATCTCACCATCAGCCTTGAGAGAAGTTTTAGTTGAAAAGCCGAACGTACAATGGGAAGACATTGGTGGATTGGAACGAGCAAAGAAAGCACTGTTGGAGTCTGTAGAAGGACCTCTTCATTACCCTGAAGTCTTTGAGGAAATGAAGATTAGAACCGCTAAAGGAATTCTCCTATACGGTCCGCCTGGAACTGGTAAGACATTGCTTGCTAAGGCTGTTGCCACAACAAGTGAAGCCAATTTCATATCGATTAAGGGTCCTGAGATTTTCAACAAGTACGTTGGAGAGTCGGAGAAAGCTGTTAGAGAGATATTCAAGAAAGCTAGGCAAGTGGCGCCTTGTGTGATATTCTTCGATGAGATTGATGCTCTGCTGAGCCAGCGTGGACAGCAAGATGATACTGGAGTCACACAGCGAATTGTGAACCAATTCCTCGCTGAGGTTGACGGACTGCAATCTCTCCAAAATGTGTTGGTGATTGGCGCAACAAACCGACCTGATATTATGGATCCAGCGATGCTTCGCCCTGGTCGATTTGACATTCTTCTTCATGTCGAAGCACCTGACAAGGATGCTCGTAGAGAGATTCTTAACGTTCACACAGTAGCCAAGGGCATCCCCGGATCTGAAAGCCTTGATTTGGAAGAGCTTGCAGCTAAGACTGCGAACTTCTCAGGAGCTGACATTGAGGGATTGGTTAGGGTAGCAGTGATGATTGCAGTAACAGAGGGATCCACTCCAACTAACATCGAGATGAAAGCGAGGCCCATAGAAATGAAGCATTTTGAAGAAGCATTGAAGGAAGTTCGACCCACGCTGACACCGAATGTGATGGAGTACTATGAGAAGTTGTCTGCAGCCTTGGAAGGTCGTCAAATCGAACCTGAGAGAAAGACACGGCCCGACTTGTACGTCTAACTTGCCACATATGGGGGGTCATTTGTTTGACCCTCCAAAACGGTTCCAAGGACAGGGAATGTCTTTAAGGTCATACCCGATTCCGATTGTGTTTTCATTCGACCCATCATAAGAGTGAGTGATCTACTATGGGGCAACGCTGGATAGTCAATCTATGCCCATTCCTTCATTTTGACAACTCAAGAGTACAGACTTACGAACACAACATCAGCATTGTATCTTGGAATGTCAAGAGTATCCTAGATTATCTTGAACTGAATCCAAGTCACAAATTTTGCCTGGATCAAGTGACTCTTCTTGATGGGTTCAAGCGACTCTTTCCAAACTACTGGGACTCCCTGCACCAGCGAGTGTTGGAAGGACGGATTGAGATTGCGGGCGGAACATATGTAATGCCTGACTACATCATCCCAGATGGAGAGTCAATAGTCCGTCAGTTTCTTTTTGGTACACGGTTCATCAGAGAGGAACTTGGAGTCGATGTTAGAACAGGCTGGGCGATAGATTCCTCAGGACACTGCTCACAAATGCCACAGATTCTGAGACAAAGTGGAATTGATTCATACGTGTTTTGGAGAGGAATGCCCCATGATTCACCAACAGAGTTCGTCTGGAAAGGACTTGATGGAAGTCGTGTCAATGCAATTTGGCTTTCAAATGGATATGACAGCTCTGCATGGCTATCTGAGAATCTAAGGGAGGCTTACAGTAATCTACTAAAAGTAGCAGACATCACTGGTGAGAAGGCTTCGTCTAACAATATACTTGTACCTGTTGGAGGTGAGCTTGTGCCACCGCTACCCCATTTGGCAGACATTGTTTCTCAATGGAACGAGACCTTCCCAGATATGCGAATGTCGATTGTGACTCCAAGAGAATTCACTGAGAAGATTAAAGCTGTGCAGGCATCTCTACCCATGATTTCAGGAGAGCTATCCTCTGGTCGTTTTTCATCAGTGAGGTCTGGCGGTTTAAGTGCTCATGTGAAGTTGAAGCAGATGAATCGCCAGCTAGAAACCTTGCTATACCTTGCTGAGCTCTATCTTTCACTGACTGGGGATTTGGAAAAGACAAGAGCGCTAGAGAGCACATGGCTTATACTCCTATTCAACCAGGATCATAACATCATCCGAGGAACCATGGCAGACGAGCCGTATCGACTTGCTGTTAGGAGGTATAAGCAAGCAATCAACCAGTCTGAAGAGATTCTGGAAGCAGCTTTGAGTGGTTTTGCATCAAAGATTTCCATTGATTCAGCCAAAGTATCCTTTGCGGTGTTCAATCCGTTGCCATGGGAACGAAGTGATGTGATTCGGATTCTCTTGGACATCTCAAAGATTCATACTCCTTTCTTTCAGATTCATGATCCAGATGGCAAGAGTGTACCGTATCAGGTGATTGGCGAGATTCCTGAAGGCAGTCCAGTAGAAGTGACTCTAATTGCGCGAGATATGCCTAGTCTGGGGTATAGAGTTTATACAGTTGGGCCCGCAGAGAAAGCCCCCGAGTTCACGTCGTCTCTTCGTGCAGGAAAGAACTGGGTCGAGTCGGACGACTTCATTGTTGAGTTTGACGACTTTAGCGGGGCAATGACTAGAATATTTGACAAGCGTAACCAGTTTGAAACCTTGCGAGGTCCAGGTAATTACCTCACGATGGAAAGCGATGTTGGCGACCTCTATCGGCATGCAAGGTCCTCGCTTTCAGATGAAGAATCTGATCTTACAACACTGCGTCACTCAGGCAAGCTGACTGTTGTTGAGTCAGGGCCTGTGAGATCTACTGTCATGGTTGAAGGAGATTTCAAAGACTCTTTCCGAGCACAGCGAGTTATTCTCTATGAAGATATTCACAGGATAGACCTAGAAACAGATCTGAGGTTCGAAGGTAGGAGCAAGCGAGTTAGGACTAACTTCCCCCTATCGGTATTTTCTGAAAGGGTAGTGGTGGGCTCTCAATTCGGTGCTGAGTCCAAGAATGCCACACCGCCTGATCCGGAGGATTGGGCTGATGGCAACCAGGGGCTATTCTCAGGACTTGATTGGTTGGATTGCTCAGGGCCTGAGTTCGGAATAGGACTGTCCGTTTTTGGTCTTCACGAGTTTCAATTCCGAGATGGGATGCTCAATGTGACACTCCTGCGAAGTGTGGAGCATCTCTCTCATGGGCTAGATGATGATGTCCTGGAATCGAAGACTGCTCTGGAGAATGGTGAGCACTCTTTCAGGATGTCGCTGTTTCCACACAAAGGGTCATGGAAAGAAGCCAAGGTCTGGAGGACAGCCGCAGAACACAGGCTTCCACTTATCGGGTATCCGCTAGAAGACCCAGGTGGTACACTACCAGCTGAAGGCTCGATGCTTAAGATTGAGGGAATGGATTTGGGGCTTTCGTGTCACAGGATGGGGTCCTCCGACCGTGAGTTGACAATCCGACTGTATGAGATGGCTGGCGTGGCTGGAAGCGCAGGGCTTGAATTTCCCTTTAAGGTCGAGAACGCTGAACTAGTAGATCTCCGTGAGAAAGTCATCGGAGAACTGCCTAGGTCCGGTTCATCTATGACAGTTCAAGTTGATGCCCATTCGATTATTACCCTTAAAATCACAAAAGCTGCTGACACAACACTTCCTTGAGTGGCTCAGTACTTCCACGTACATTCAAGATAGCCTTTTGAAGCCCTGAAAGCAGGGTCATAGGACAAAGACAAAAGCGAGGTCTTTCATTGAGTAACTTCTATCCTATCTCACCATTGGTGGGTATTACCAATACTAGCTACGCGGCACAAGCAGGAGTCTTGGAAGAAAAATGGGCATGCCGAGTGGTAAGAGGTAAGAAAATTCTCGTTGAGAAGACGATTCATCAATTGGATTTAGAATCGTATGTAGGAGTTATCTATGGCCACATAAGACTAGAAGGTCTCAGTAGGGCGGCGGTAGCTCAATGTGCTGGGCGTCTTATGCAGTTCTCCAGAAAATACCAGACTGCGGGAGTTTGTCCGAACTATGAAGTTCCTGATCTCGTATATGATGATGGCAGTTCGCCTGTTGCTGCTTCAGAGGGAACATCTGAGGTCCAAGCTGAGGTTTCCAGTAGTATTGAGGATCTTTCTGTGACAGGGGTGGGTGCCGTACCCAAGCTTGAACCACTGGACGGCAAAGACCTCTGGCAACACGCAATTCATTCGTATGGTGCTATGTTGTCAGAAATAGCAGCATATGGAGAAAACCTACCGGATGGCCATCTAGATGTCATGTTTGAAAATGTGGCAAATGAATTAGTACGAATGTGGAGCGCCTCTGGTGAAGGAGTTGACGTCCTATCGAGTTTTGGAAACATGATTCTCAGCTGTACAAAGGAAGGACAACTGCCTGCAGCCAAAGTTCACCATCTGAAGATTGAAACTGGACGTTGCGAGCTCTTGGCAATGGCAAGACAGATTGATCCCGATGGGAAGAAGATTCCAGCTGGGTATCCATGTGCATTTCATGAGAAGGTTGCAGAGAAAGTGAGTCAACTCATTGGAGCTAAAATCGAAATCAATACTTCTTCAACAGGTTGCATTGTTCAAATCGCTCTTGACCTTGGCTAGATTGTCGCCGACATCCTTAAATCGCTACTTCCGCCTGAACTAGAATTAGACGAGACCGCGTGGTAAGAGTCTCGATTAGGAGCGAATTCAATTGGCTTATCTTACATGGCGTTCATATGTCCGTTCAGGACCGGTCTGCCTTGGGGCACTCCTGGTTATAGCCGGTGCTATTATTGCACTGCTCCCATCTATTGATCCCTCATACGCCTTCTTTGGCGAAATGACGGTGCTCATTGGTGCAGGAGTAGCTGTATTTGGGCTTATCCTTATCCTGGTCGGATTCTTCTTCACAAAGAAGAAACGTGATTCTGTTTTGGCACCAGTGGATACGAGAGTCGACGACACACCACCTCCACCACCGCCGCCAGACTAGATTCGCAATCGTCGGATCATTCTATCAACTGGGACTATGGACCATGTCTTGGTCCATGGCCCACTTTTGTCTCTTTTTTTGTTTCATCCTCGATTTTTCGCGGACCTCTATCCCGCAAATCCTAATATGTAACCTGAGCAAGTTTGAGTTTAGAATTGACTAAAGGTAGGGAACTATGACTCTCCTTGAATACAGAGACAGCCAGTTTCACGAGTGTTCAGGCACGCCATCTTCTGAGATCACGCTGAAGGTTGATGATGCCCAGAAAAAACTGATACTCACCGTTCCCGGTGGGGTCGGAATGATTGAGAAGCGTTCAGCAGAGCGTGGAGCGCGATCGATCCAAAAGGCAGGCTTTCAGACTTCAAGGCAAGGCCGCGTTGGCGCTGGCTATGAGCTTGTTGTTGAGGGTCATGGTGGTTCTTTGCCTGATAAGCTAAAGCATTCACCAAGAGAAGTATACTAGAACTACACTGCAAAGTGGAACCTACTTCAAAACCAAGCGATGGTCCAGAGGGAGCTGGAGGTCGATGAACCGTGTCAGATGAAGACGTTAGGCTTATGATTGAGGAAGCGACAAAGGAGTCTCTACGACAGTCCTTTACTGAAGCAGGACGCAAGTTCATTGAGGCTGCTGGTGTCTCAGAACGAAAAGGTGACTTCGAGGGTGCAAGCAAACTGTATCGTCAAGCTGCAGATGCCTATGAGAAAGCTGCTGATAAGTACAGGACTGGGAAAGGATTCAAGAATTCAGCGATGAACATGTGTTCAGCTGGCGATGTATATTCAGAGCTTGGAGAGTCAGAGAGGGCTGTGGATTCTTATGGGGCTGCTGCTGAGGATTTGTTCGCAGCAGCGGGAGAGCACCTGCTTTGGGGTGAAGACGCAGAGACCGCTAAGGGTACTGCCCTTGCTATGACTGCGTGCATGCTCCTTTTAATGATTGGAAAAGAAGCGGATTCTTTCTACAGAGCCCGAACTTTTACTGCTGAAAATGCCTCCAAACTTAGATTTCCTGCCATAGTGCGTCTAAGTCAAATCCCTCAAATGATTGAAACTTCGATTCAAGCAATGGATCTTGATGGCTTTGCTACCGCAGAAACTACAGCTGTTACAGAGTTGAAAGCTGCCTTGGCTAATGCCAATGCTCAGGAGTTCTCGAAGTACGTGGACAAGGGACTGGATATGGTCAGGGAAATTCTAAGAGGCAAGCTCAAGGTACCGAGGCTTGTTCCGCAGTTGGCCTTACCCAACGATATGACATTTTCCGAGGAATTTCCAATTCGTGTTATTGTTCAAAACGCGGGCGATGGTGAAGCCACAAATCTGCATTTGGAATGGCACATAGACGAAGATCTTGTGGTCATGTCTGGAGAGCAGAAGAAGTCAATTCCAATACTTCCACCCGGTGAATCCCTTGATATCGCAGTCGTTGTAAAAGCGAAAGAGGGCATAATGGGTGTGAAGGAATACTCGGTCATGGTGAAGGGCGTCTA
>JAEOTX010000197.1 GCA_016839605.1 Candidatus Thorarchaeota archaeon
CAATCGGAACACAGCACTGTACCACAATCTTCACACATGTGACTAGCTCTGTTTCTTTGACAGACAGGGCACCGATGAGATGAGGAATCTAGAGTCAAGTGTATACCTCCTGCAGCCTATGGAGTAACACGAAGAAACTAAGAATAATCCGTGTATAACAGTGGTATTAGTTACACGAAGTTACAACCAGGTAAAATGACCAGTCCATATCAGTTATAATAGATTGAGCGCCAGCACTGACCAGTCAGGAGATGCTTATGGAAGACTTAGCTCAGGGTGCAATTGAGGCTGCAATCAAGACTGGAGCAACGTTTGCTGATGTACGAATAGAAAACACGGTCACCACGATCATTGATATGACTGATGGAGTCACAAAGCGATCAATTGCCTCTCGATTGAAGGGGGCTGGCATACGGGCATTCATTGACGGCGCTTGGGCATTCGCTCAGACTACAGACCTTACCGCCAAGGGGATGAGAGAGACCGGCGAGTCAGTAGCGAAGCTAGCTATAGCCACTAGACCAAGGGTCAATGAGAATTTTGAGATGGATGGACCTGCCTTCAATGATAAGATTCTATTCAAGTTGAAGAAGTCATTCAGTGATATCCCAATTGAGGATAAGATTGCATATGTCAAGCGAATAGATGAACAGCCTCGTGCATATGACAAGAGGATTATCAATACCAGGACAGTGTATGGCGACCTTTGGACAGAGCTATATGTCGCCAACTCACTTGGGACAAGCGTAAGCTTGGATAATGCTCTGCCCAGGATTATCTCCGTGTCCACTGCGAAGGATGGCACAAATAGGCAGCGGGCGTACAAATCCTATGGTGTCAGGGGAGGTTTTGAGAAAATGGAGCTTGAGCGGCCCCAGACCATCGGTGAAACGTCTGCGAAGATGGCAATCAATCTACTCTCTTCCGTATCTACAAAAGGAGGAACTCACGATGTTATCATGGATCCTGTGTTAAATGGGGTCATGGTCCACGAAGCCTTTGGTCATGCATGTGAAGCAGACAACTGGCCTGCTCATACAACAGTCCTTGAGGACAAGGTCGGAGAAAGCGTAGGTCCGGATCACCTGAATCTAACAGATAATCCTACTATGCCTGGCGAGCGAGGATCATTTGAATACGATTGGGAAGGAACAAAGTCAAAGAAGCGAACCCTAGTCAAGGATGGTGTTCTCACTGAGCTTCTGCATACCCTTGAAACTGCTGGTCGACTAGACATGCAACCAAACGGATCTGCCAGAGCTCAATCATTCATGCACGTACCTCTAGCTCGGATGTCCAACACTATGATGGAACCAGGCGACTGGGACGTCGATGAGATGATTGCAGACACGAAAGATGGCATTCTCCTCTGTAACTTCAACTATGGATACACAGACCCATCAAAGGGGCAATTCATGTTTCAGGCTAGCCACGGTTATCTCATTGAGAAGGGAGAGATTGGCCAAATGGTCCGTGATGTTTCTCTTGCAGGGCAGATTCTCGACGTTTTAGCGAAGATAGATGCGGTAGGCAACGATTTCCAGATGGATGCAGGAACTTGTGGAAAGAATGGGCAGATGATACCTGATATGAGTGGCGGGCCTCATGCCAGAATACGAAGTGTTCCGGTAGGAGGTATGTAGAATGAAAGAGAAGTTGCTAGATATCGCAGAAAAGGCGGCTAAGAAAGCTGAAGGCTTTGGTGCGGACCAAGTAGAAGTGTACACGTCATCATCCCGCACTTTCTCCCTTGAAGTGGAGAACAACTCAATAAAGAGTGCCTCTGAAAATCGGGATACGGGCTGCGGAATTCGATCTGTTGTTGGGAAGAAGGTGGGGTTTGCATATGTTACAACTGTGTTGGAGGATGACCTTCTAGAGGCTGCTGAGAAATCAGTTAAGCTCGCCAAAGCGTCTGTGCCTGACCCAGACTTCGTGAGCCTTCCCTCGTACGATAGAAATTACCCTGAAGTAGAAGGCCTTTATGACCAAGAGATTGCTGAGCTAGACTCCGAACAAGTCGCCGAGATGATTATTCGGGGAGTTGATGCTGCACGGTCAGGACTAGAAGGCAAGAATGTTGCTGTAGAAGCCAAAATGAGCTCGTCTACTGGTAGTAAGGTGATTGTTAACTCACTCGGGATCAAGGGCTCTGGCAAAACCACATCTGTATGGATGTACACGGAGCCTATCATCAAAGAAGATGGTGATCAGACATCTAGTTATGAGGTACAACTCTCTCGTAACCTCAAGGAGATAGATCCTGAATGGATTGGCAAGATATCAGCAGAGAACGCGTTGAGTAATTTAGGCGCTAAGATTATTGAGGGTGGGGAGATGCCTATTGTTCTTGCACCATTTGCAGTCAGCACGATTCTGGGTGGAGGATTCGCAGGGGCAGTAAATGCGGAAGAAGTCCAATATGGTCGCTCATACATTGCAGATGCGTTAGGTGAAGAGGTATCGACTCAGCACCTTCGAATTGTTGACGATGGACTCCTTAAATCAGGCGTCGCATCCAGGTCATTTGACGCAGAAGGCCATCCATCTCAACGAACTGAGATTCTCGATGATGGCGTCTTGAAGAGTCTCTTACACAACTCTTACACTGCCAACAAGGATGGTGTGGAAAGCACAGGCAACGCCAGCCGCGCAGGATATGCAGGAGTGCCGTCTATATCATCATCAAACTTCATGGTGACTCCCGGCAAAGGAACATTGGATGACCTCATTTCGGAAGTCGGGAAAGGAGTTCTTTGCCGCTTCACAGGAGATCGACCAAACATGACAACTGGTGACCTAAGTGCAATGATTCTGGAGGGCTCATATTTCGAGAACGGGGACATCCAACATCCTGTGCAGAACACACTCATCGGAATCAACATGCGTGATTTGTTGAAACGTGTAGAGATGGTAGGTGCTGATACTCGAGTTGCCTTCTCAATCATTAGTCCCTCACTTGTCATCAGCTCGGCAAAGGTTACCTCTGGCTAATCACATACGCTCAACCACAGGAATTCCAAGAATCCCTAGACAGTTCACCATCGTGGTTCTGAAAGCCTTCACCAATTCAAGCCTGGCCGCTTTGAAATCCGCTTCCGCTTTCAGCACTGGACAAGAGTCATAGAACCTGCTGAAGAGCGTTGCCAACTCATAGGCGTACGAAGCAATCTTGTTGGAACTAAATCCTGTACCCCAGGTCTCTTTCTTCAGACCCCTTACCACTTCCAGAATCTCTTCTGGGAAGCGGGCGATTGCCTTGATGAGAGCAAACTCCGCCTCTGCGGCCAGCAGCTTCAAATCAGCTTCAGAGCCGCTCACTTGTTCTGCCTTCTCAAGTATTCTCTGTGCTCTTGCGATGGAGTACTGCAGATATGGGGCTGCATCTCCATTGAAATCCAACGCATCATCCCATCTGAAAGTTATCTTCCTGTCTGGTGAAGATTTCAACAGCAAATAACGAACGGCACCTGTTCCTACCTTTGCAGCGACTTCGTTTTTGAAATCGTCAGATTCTTCGGGATTACGTTTGTCGACCTCCTCTCTGGCGAGGGCTTCGGCCTTGTCAAGCACTTCATCACATGAGTAGCCTATCCAAGTTCCCTCTCTGCCTGAGAAGTCCTCATCTTCGAGTCCCACAAATTCGTATGCAATATGATGTGAGTTGTCACTCTGTTCATTATATCCCAATAGCCGAAGTACTGTATAGACCAGCCGCTGAGGCTGTGCCTGTTCAGAGCCAATGATGTTGAAGACAAGATTCACTATTCCAAGGTCTCTCTCGGAGCCATCGACTGCAGTTCTATAAACGCTCTCCCCGTTTGGCTGGCATTCGAACTCCTTGTATAAGAATGGGTCTTCGATTATTCCGAATTTCCACATCTGTGTGGCTACATCTGCACCTGTATAGGTCCTTGTCCCATCTGATCTGAAGAGGACCTTCAAAGGGTCTTTCATATCTTTGAACTCTTCAATCGTGCGGAGGTCGGCGACGATACATCCTACCTTTTCTCCGTTTTCCGGTGTGAAAATGCTTTCACACTCAAGCATCATTTTACGGGCCTTCTCCAGCAGCCCACTGTGAGCTATCGCGCTTTCCCATATCTGGTAGTCATGGTAGATTCCCAGACGATATGCAGTCTGATTTTGTGCTTTAACACACTCTGTGACCATATTCTCACTGGTTTTGGCAGCCTCACTCTCTAGAACCTCAAGACCTCTAGACACTGCTCGTATCTCACTCTGAACTTTCTGGTCTTTCTCAAAGGCATCTTGCACCTCTACATAGAGATGGCCTAGATAATGGTCATACTTCTCATCACCTGGTGATGATTTGTCCTTCATAAGCTTCCATACGAGCTGTGCAATCTGAAGTCCGAGATTATTGATGTAATCGGTTCTTATCACATCATATCCAGCCGCTTCAAGGACATTACCCAACGTGTCACCTAGAACTGCATTTCTAGTATGGCCAATGTGCCATGGTTTGGATGGATTGACTGCTGGATACTCCATGAGAGCTCGTTGCCCCTTGAACTCGTCCGACTTACCATAGTCCTCATTTGACCGTATGACTTCTCTAATGACGATGTCTGCTAGGTGTCCTCTAGATAGGAAGAGGTTGATATACGGCCCCTTGACATCCACTCTTTCTACTAGCGGTTCCCTCTTGATGGCTTTCTCAAGTTTCTTTGAAATATCTGTAGCAATCTTCGTCGGATTTTCCTTCCTCTCCTTTGCAAGGCGAAAAGAAATGGTCGTTGCAACGTCTCCGAGCTTGGAGTCCGGGGGTATTTCGAGGTTTTCAAGAGCTGTTACGAGATCAACAGATGCAGATTTTGTTAGAATTCCTGCAACTCTATCCATCACATAATTCCACGGATTCTCTGCGGGATTGTCAGTCGCCAAAGCTGATGTCACCTCGAGTGTGCTATAGATGCTCGGCGTTGACTCATAAACTAAGCGCTATTTCATGTGTGCACTAAGCGCTTGATGATTCATCGTTGAATGTTTCAACACTGAGACTGGCCTTTAATTTACTCAATAATATAACTAAACATCTCAGAAAACGTACAAAGAGTTTATAATGCTTTATTAGCTGCGCATAGGTGTTCTCTCTGAGAACACACGCGTCGCACTGGTGCTCTCTCAACGCCATGATTGGGCACTCCGCATAGGTATCAACAATTGCTCTGACGGCAACCCTATTCCCCCGATAGGGTTTGCATGGAGATGATTGCACTGGCCAGCAAACACGCGAAGACAAAGAAACCCGGAGAAAGCAAAGCTGGTGCGGCTAGATACGTCTGTTCTACTTGTACCTCTGATGAAGTCTATATTGATAGTACGAGGGGAGAGGTAACCTGTTCAAATTGTGGACTAGTTCTTTCTGATAGATCCATTGACATGGGTCCAGAGTGGCGTGCATTTACAGCTGATGAGCAGAACGCTCGACAGCGTGTAGGCGGACCAACAGACTGGAGTAAGTTCGATCAAGGACTTACTACAATAATTGGTCGTCAGAATGTCGACGCTTCAGGAAGGAAACTGACTTCTACTAGACGGGCTCAGATACATAGACTACGTAAGTGGCAGATCCGCACCAAAGTGCACTCTTCTGACAAACGTAACCTTGCGGTTGCTATGACAGAACTTCATAGAATCAGCTCTCAGCTGAGCATCCCCTATTCGATAAGAGAGACCTCAGCAGTGATTTACCGAAAGGCACTGCGGAAACGTCTCACACGAGGGCGTACAATACTGGGGATGATTGCAGCTTCACTGTACCTTGCATGCAGGGTGCATCAAGTCCCTAGGCCGCTGGAAGAAGTCTGTGATCAGATACATATCACTAGAAAGGAACTCAGTCTGTGTGTCAGACTGATTCTGAGATATCTGAATCTCAAGATTCCTCACAGCAATCCTGTGGAATTCGTGCATCGATTCGGAACTGAGTTGGGACTCGAGGGTGATGCCAAGAAGAAAGCTATAGACATTCTTCAAATGGCCCGCGAAGAACGACTCACGATTGGCAAAGACCCGAAGGGAATGGCTGCTGCAGCAATATATGTTGCCAGTATTCTCACAGGTCAACGCCGGACCCAGCTTGAGATTGCTCGTACTGCACGAGTGACTGAAGTGACGGTCAGAAACCGGTACAAGGAAATGGTAGAGAAGCTGGGGATTTCCACAACCTAGCAGAGAACGCAGTCAAAGAGTTGGAAGGCAGAGGAATGGGCAGGGTCTAACACCCTGTCCTTTTGTTCTTTTTCGATGTATTATTCACGTCCGACATAGCCTTATCTCCAAGAGCTACCATTGCCTTTGCAGGAGCTTGAGTCGACCATGTCTAACAAGAGATCGGTTCAAGGCG
>JAEOTX010000027.1 GCA_016839605.1 Candidatus Thorarchaeota archaeon
CCGGAGGACTTTGTCCTCATTGCGAGCATAATGAGCAGTCCTAATCCTGAGGGGTGGACAAAGCTGGCTGAAACAATGACCCAGACAGGGGTTGATGCAATTGAGCTGAATGTTTCTTGTCCACATGGATCCCCCGAGAAGCACATGGGTGCTTTCATTGGCCAAGATCCAATACTTGTAGAGGCTGTGACCAAAGGGGCTCGAAAGGGAACAGATCTTCCTTTGTTAGTCAAGCTGACACCCAATGTCATGGACATGGTCCCAATCGCAGAGGCTGCAGTCAGAGGAGGCGCTGATGCACTTTCTGCAATCAACACGGTAGAGGCGCTCATAGGGATTGACGTGGAAACCGCTACTCCCATGCCAATAGCTTATGGTCCTGGCTTAGATGAGCAGTTGAGCACATATGGGGGCTTTTGTGGTCCAGCTGTGAAACCGATTGGCCTTCGATTTGTATCTCAGGTTGCACGTGCATTGCCAGAAACCCCCATCTCTGGGATTGGAGGGATTGAAGACTGGAAAAGCGCAACGGAGTATCTCATGGTCGGTGCCAAGACTCTACAGGTATGTACAGCTGCAATGTGGTATGGCTTTGGCATCATTAAGAATATGACAGAGGGTCTTGACTCCTTCATGGAGCGCAAGGGATACTCGAATATCGAGGAATTAGTTGGAAAAGCGCTGCCTAAGATAACAACTTGGGAAGCCCTCAGCAAGCTCTCACCAGTAGTCGCTTCAGTGATTGTTGACAAATGCACCGGGTGCAAGAAGTGCGTCATTGCGTGTGCAGATGGAGGATTCGTTGCTATTCAGATGAGAGAGGGCAAGGCAGTCGTCAATGCAGAGAAGTGTGATGGCTGTGGTCTTTGTGCGGTAATTTGTGATGATGACGCGGTAGAGTTCATCAGCTCAAAGTAGTGCAAATCAGGCCCAATTTCCAAGGAGAATCAGTCTGTCAACATTGGGGATTTAGACGACCCGCAAACTGTCCTCAAACGCGTCTGAGTCATTACATTGCCGGAGAAGTGATGCCCTCACCATGCAACTTGTTCTGTTAGTTGATGAACATTTTGAATCCAAATCCGCACAGCAATCGTTGCTCAGAGTCAGTTCATCGCAACTCATACCAAGATTCCTCCTTACTTTGGTTTGAATGCCGCAATCTTTGCGCTGGAAGCTTGACCGAAACCGGTCTTACTGATGACCTCTACTCCTTCAAATCCCACATTGCGCATATGCTGGAGATATTCATCCTCTAGAATCGCGCCTCCAAGGCATCCAGTGTAACTGACTACCTCGTCACGTATCTTTGCGGGCAACGGAGCGTCTAGAACAATATCAGAGACCATGACCCGTCCACCTGGTCGGAGGACTCTGTACGCCTCGCGGAAGACTTTGCCTTTGTCAGGTGCCAAGTTAATTACGCAGTTGCTGATGATGACATCAATAGAGTCGTTATCAACTGGCAGGTCTTCTATGTCGCCTAACCGGAACTCTACATTCTCAAGTCCTAGTTGTTCTGCACCGTACTCAGCTTTCTCGATCATTGCTGGAGTCATGTCAACCCCAATTACTCGACCGGTATCGCCAACTTTCCTTGCAGCATGGAACATATCTAATCCAGCTCCACTTCCCAAGTCCAGGACCACATCTCCTTCTTTGAGGCTTGCAATAGCGACAGGATTTCCGCATCCAGCAAATGATTCAGTCGCAGACTCTGGCATATCAGCCACAGAATAACCAAGGGATTCCGCAAATGACGTCCGTGGATTACTAGAGGGGCCACAACCACTTGGTCCGCAATCAGCTGCAGTTTGTTCTGCTTCATTGGGACCACAACAACTGTCACCGGCAGGTTGAGCAACCCTGGAATATGTGTCCTTTACAGCATCCTTAATCTCTTCAGGGGACATTTCACTGACTTTTCTTGTTTCTACCAAAGCATTCACCTTTATATTGGATGACCAACACACTACCATGTATTGGGCGTCCTTCATATACATTTAAATATATCGGACATCCAATATTATATGTGTCAGACGGTAGTGAGGATGAGCAGTGTTGTCCCCCGGATTGTTGTGACATGAGAGGCATGCTCACTTTCCAGATTCTGTGGGAGCTTCGAACCGGCCCTCTGAATGGACAACAGATCGCGGAACAAATTGCGAAGCGCCGAGGGACTAAGCCCACACCCGGAACCATTTATCCCGCGCTCAAGGATTTAGAAGATCGAGGATCTGTCAAGAGCGAGAAGGAAGGACGTCAGAGAGTCTATAATTTGACAGAGGCTGGTAAGGCGGGCTACATCGAGGCGGCGCGCTATTTCAATCAGGTCTTTGGGGATATAGCTGAAGATGCAAAGATAATCGTACTGAAGACTGATGATTGCAGCAAGTGCTGATGACGCAGAACGTGAAGGCTTTAAGGCTACTACATCAATTTCATCTAGGTATTCGACATGCAGGGAGTTGTACCCCCCAGCCCCGTCCCCTCACCATCTTCCCTCGCCCTAGAACTGATGATTATCGGTGCTTTCATCGCAGCTGCTGTATATCTGATTCACAGACATGACCTATCTTCCCCTGTAGAGGGGCAAGTAGCAGAAGGTGCGAGAGTAAAGCCATGGATGATAACCACAATCATGTTCATACTTGCATTCTTTGGACCTATGTCGCTCAACATCTATCCTGAAATTGGGCCCTTTGATAGCGGGAGTATCTACATCTTCAGCATGACCTACCAGATTCTCAGCTTATACACTTTGGATATTGTAGTGTTTGATTTGTCAATAGTCATGGCCACTTTGCTGCTTTCATTCATGAGACCTGTGTTTGTCTATCAGCTATCCAGGTACTTCAAAGGAAAGACAACACGCGGGCGTACTATTGTTGTTGGCATCATAAGTGAACTCCAATTGACACTCATAACAGGGCTTTTTATGCTCGGGTCTCCTATGGGAATTGTCTATATGATAGCGGTTCCTATACCAATTCTTCTTTTGTTAGGTCTTGTGTCTATGTGGCTTGTCCCGGTGCCAGAATTAGCGGTTCCTTGGAAGGAGCTTGATGATCCCAAGGCATGGTGGGAGAAAGAGTCAGAGGTAGCATCAGACGTTATTTTTGAAGAGAACTGAGCCATACTACATTAAAATGGTCTTTCTTTCTCTTCTACTCCTTTCCGCTGCAAAGACCATTAGATGACTCTCAAGGGTTTCCTCAGGTCCTGAGAGTATCCTGCTTCCATCTTTTTCTGCAACTGCGGCCACAAATGCCTGAATCAGTCCATAATCGCCGCCGCTATGTCCCTCGAGGGCCATGGTACTGTCAAGGGCTGTATCATAATTCTGGACTGTGTCAGACAGGAAATCGAAGACCCTAATTGTGGAGCCGTCACCATAGATTTCTCCCTTGGTGCCAAATATGCTGGTTCTTCGACCTCCCGCTTCGGTGAATGCAGTCATAGTAAATGAAGCAGTCAGTCCTCCTTCGAACTCCATATTCACAACTTGATGGTCAACGACGTCATTGTCACAGAGGTACACACAACGACCGTAAGGGCTTTCTGCCAGTGCCTCAATCACGTTCTCTTCAGTGGCCTCTGGCGTGACCACGCTAACTGGCCATCCTGTTTGCCCACGACTAATGAACCCAAAGTATATCTTTTTGGCAGAGTAGGGACATTTCGGTTCATAGGTGCATGTCAGACACTTCTTTCCTGAATTAATTGGCTTATTCTCTTCTCGAAAGTGAACAAGAGATCCAAATGATGAGATCGCCCTGCATCTCTTTCCTACAATATATCGGATCCAATCAATGTCATGACATGACTTCGCTAGTAGCATGAAGGAAGACTCATCTTCCCTGCGCCAATTTCCACTCACAAAAGAGTGTGCTTGATGCCAGTACCCTACAGGTTCGAGTCTATGGAGGCTAATTACTTCTCCAATTGCCCCTGAATCGATGATTTCCTTGAGCTTTCTTGTATAGGATGTATATCTCAGAACATGTGCTACGGCAAAGAGAATCTTGTTATCTAATGCCGCCTTGGCAATTTTCTTACAGCCCTCCTCATCCGGAGCCATTGGCTTTTCCAATAGCATATGGTATCCTTTGTTGGCAAAGGCAATTGCGGGTCCAAGATGCATCGAGTCCTGAGTGGCGATTACTACCGCGTCTGCGAACCGCTCTCTCTTTGAGAGATCTTTCCAGTCTGTGAAGACATTCTCTGGAGGAATGTCATGCTTCTCTACCATCCTTTGTCTATAGAAATCACGAGGTTCAGCGACGCCAACTACTTTAGCCAAGTCTGGATTTTCAGATGCGTAGCTTGCATAGACTGTGCCTCTATCTCCAGCTCCAACAATGACGAGTTCTACTGGCTTCATGGTTGATCTCACCATCTCCATTTGGATTCTGCTGCAATCTCCACTTTATCTTCTCTGTTTCTGCTGCATCAGTAGGTTCATCTAGCGCACATGTTTTGACATCCTATCATCCTAACTGAGTTGAATGACAGACAATGACCAAGGGAGTCCAACGAATCTTTTCTCAAGTATCTCACACCTATGAACTAGTCAACCATCTTCTAACATTCGGCCTTGACGTTTTCTGGCGAAGAAGAGCTTCTCATATTGCAGCAAAAGATGGTGGAAAAACTTGGCTTGATGTGTGCAGCGGGACCAGTGAAACTGCAGCTTACTTACAGAAGCACGCAGAAGGCAGGGCATCTGTAGTCACTGCTGACTTTTCACTTCCGATGATTAGAGCGGCTGCTCAGAAGCATGAGGCGAAACAGATCACCATGACACTCGCTGATGCAAAACAACTACCGTATCCGGACAACACCTTCGATCTGGTCATCATTTCATTTGCCACACGAAACATAAACAAGAACAGAGAAGGCCTATTGGAATTCCTTCGGGAGTTCAGAAGAGTATTGCGACCTGGAGGTCGGTTCATCAACTTGGAAACTAGTCAACCACAATCACGACTGATAAGATGGTTGTTTCATCTCTACATCCGCATGACTGTTAAACCTCTTGGGAGTTTCATATCCGGATTCAAAGCGGGATATGCCTATCTCTCTTACACAGTTCCACGATTCTATTCGGCTGATGAGTTCATGGGGATTCTTCGCGACGCAGGATTCAGGAGAACAGGATTCGAACGTATGACGCTAGGACTAGCAGCTATTCATTGGGCAATGAAACCCTAGGAGAATCGCCAAACCACTATTCTTCCCATACTCGCACATGCCAATTGGTGCAGCAACGGATGCAACCGTTGCATTTATCCTGCTAAGAAGGCGCCAGTTTTACTAGAAACACATCCATACCTTGGTAGAAAACTAAACAAAGATTATATGAAAAATCATCAAGATTCCAAGTTGGAGAGGGGTTTCTCCGCTGAGGCAAAAAAGGATGAACAATCAACAACGTGATGGTGCCGTGGAGCCTGAATCTGGCCCATACAGAGACACCATGTACGTTGAATCAGTTGATCTTCTCAAGCTCTATTCTCCCTCATCTAGCAGGCTCCGAGTAGCTGTACGCATTGTTGACAAGCTCAAGAGGCCCATTGATATGGCCGAAGTAAACTTGATGGTACGACTTCCATCAGGTGAATTGTTCACGGTTAATGAATCGACTGAGAAAGATGGTGTAGCTTTCTTTGAGCTATCTGGCCTCGAAAATGGAAGCTGCGATTTTGGAGTGTCTGATGTCGGTCATCCCTACTTTGAGGTCAACTCTGAAGATCTTCTCCTTCAGTGGCGGAGTACAAAGCTGTAG
>JAEOTX010000028.1 GCA_016839605.1 Candidatus Thorarchaeota archaeon
AGATGGAGATTTCCTTTTCCAAGACCTGCCAGGATCTGGTAAAAGAATAGACGTGTTATGCCGCTCTCTAGCCGCATGTTTCGACTGGGGACCATCAACTCTGGACAAATCAAATCTTGAGTTAGTCACCCTTATTGGCGAAGCCTCATGTCTTCGCATCAAGAATCCTGAATTAGATGCACCCCGGGGCGAAGTTTGGTGGGCGTGTGCAATCAAGGATGCACTAAACGGAAATCCGCCCCTGTTTATAACTACTGAGAATCTGAGCTTGGAAGAAGTTATTGAAGAAATTCTGACCAATGATAAATCCCGCCTATGGTTACTTGATGAAGCAGGCTCATCTTTCGATCAAAGAAAAGCACCAGATGTAGATGCGCAGAACAGCTTCATTATTGGTGACCACAGGGGATTTAGTCCAGAGGCGCTGACGGTCTTCGTAGACCACAGCATTTATCGACTCTCTCTAGGAAGCACTAGTTACCTTACGAGCCAGTGCGTCGCAGCGGTAATATCCATGTATGAAGAGATGATTCATGATGTCGCAAGCCGATGAAACGTCCGAAAAGCAGTCTAGAGCAGTGGAAAGACTTGTGAATAAGCTAACAAAGGAGATGCTCTGGATATACATTCTGAGGCTGCTCCAAGAGAGACCCCATTATGGGTATGAGATTAAGGAGCTTGTGACAAAGAGGTTCGGTTTTTCACCTGCCACAGTGAGTGGTTACGCAATCATATATCGTCTGCAGAGAGATGGTCTCATCCAGAGTCAGGAGTCCAGCGAGTCAACTCGGAAATACTACGAGATAACAGATAGAGGTAGCGAAGCGATGAAGCTGGCTAAAGAGTTCATCTCTTCGACCATGATGAAGGTGTTCGATATAACCGAATGACTTCCATTCGGATTAACGCACAGTAGTTTGCTCGAGCAAGACATCGGTTCTTCGTTCAACTTCTTCAGTGTCCAGCATAAACTCGATCCCCGCATTTGATTCTACTACAAGACTGGCGACAGCGGAAGCAAAAGCGCCACATTCGGAAATTGGACGTTTTTCCAGCATCTTCAATGCGAAGCCGGATAGATACGCGTCTCCAGCGCCAATTCTATTTTCCTTATCAATCCTGAAAGCAGGAATCTGGTAGAAGTCCTTTCCATCAAATGCAATACTACCCTCTTCTGAGAGGGTAATAATCCCCAGTTCCGATCCGGATTCTACTAACACCTCGACTGCCAGAAACGGATCATCCTCCCCTGTCATAATCTTTGACTCTAGACGGTTGGGTTTGACAACATCAACAAAGCTCAACATGCCTTCTCCAAGCCGGTGGTTTCCTAATAGTCTAACCCGGGAGTCATCAATAACTCTTCTGAAACGCGGGTCAAGAAGTATCGTTGAGTCAGATGCGTTTGAGAGCCATTCAATGAATTCAGCATGGACCTCACGAAGGACGGGACTAAGGATAATCATCTTTGCGCCGAGAAATTCGTCTGGAACATCGCGGATTCCGATCTCCCGTTGTGTCCCAACCAAATTCACGAATCTTTTGTCTTCAAGCTCCAAGGAAACCTGGAAATCATTTGCTTTTGGAGAATCGGGCAAGAAGAACTCGATATCGTGTTCATTTGAAATCTGAACTACCCGCGGACGCAGTTCCTTTCCCACTGCACCCATAAATGCGACATTCTCCATTCCAAGCTTGGAAGCAGTGATTGCCGCGTATAAGGCACCACTGGCAAGTTCCATTGACTTATTCTCATAATAAGCAGGATTTCCAATCACGACAAGGTCATACATTGACTTGTTATTCCCCTTCCGTTTGCAGGATGACTTTCCTTGCGTATGCTAATCGTTGAATTACAGTGATATGAGACAATATTCCAACTATTGCCACACACAGCGTGAGAATATTCGTCATTTCAAGTGCAACAAACAAATCCGTTGCAGCAACAGGCAGCAGAGCCAAGAAATCCAACCATATGTTTGTCGAAGGAAGAGCTAAGAGGAGTATGCCTGCAAAAGTCAGGATTAGCTTCTCCTGTCTCTCAGCAATGCCCACAGAGCAGTTATCCATTCCTCCAACGGACTCAGCTTTGGCTCTTGAGAAGCTCGCCATAATCATGCCAAATAGTGCGAAAACGCCCCAGAACCATGGGAGATAGCTCTCTCCTGGTGCTATTGCCCACCAAGCGACTGGTGTCATGACTGTGGGCCCCATCATCAATCCCAAAATGAAGAGGAACTCGGCATACCTGTCGAGAGTATGATCGAAAGTAGCCCCGAACTTGGTTCCTAGATCTGCTGCACGAGCAACGGCTCCATCAAACATGTCCATGACGACAGTTAGGAGCATGAGAAGAAAGCCCACAATGAGGTCACCTAGGAAGAAGAAGTATGCACTAACTAGAGCAACCAGTAAGGTGAGCCCGGTTATTATATTGGGAGTGATTCCAGTCTTTGCCAATGCTCTTCCCACAGGCATCATGACTTTCTGATATCTTTCTCGCAGTTTTCCAAGCATGAGCTTCACATTTCCAGGACTTGGAGTCGGGCTTCGCCGACTTGAATTGCGTTAATAAACATGTTGAGGGGTGCTGTATTCCTCTTCTGGTAACTCCTCGGACACATGACTGTCACCGCTTTCACCCTTGGGCCTGTGCCAAAGAAGATTGCTCTAGACAGAGAACTCGGTGACACGAAGTTCCGATTTGCTCTGGAACAAGAGGTAGACTGGGACAGCAGCCAACACTACAACTATCAGAAGAGCAACAAGTGTGGTGACCATTGCTATCGGAAGATAGAGAAGTGACGGTACAGCTGCTTCGGGAATCAGGAAGTAGATACTGAAGAGTGTGGCTGTGAACACCGCTGGAATTCCGGACTTCATTCCAATGTCAACACCCTCAGCAATCATCACCCTGACGATAAAGGATGGTTTGGCACCAATTGACTTCATTATGATGTAGTCACGTAGCCTTCCAAATACGGAAACAAGAAGATAGTTCATCAGACTAAGGAACGCACTCAGGAGCGCCATTATTGGAAGTGGCTGAATAAGAAGCCAAAATGCACCAATGGTGTCAAGGTTTTCTTCAAGCAGGTCTTGTTGAAGGTAGATTTCAAGGCCAGCCTCATGTGCAAGACTCTCAATCTGAGTTATTGTGGACAGGTCATATCCTTCAAGTTGAACTAGACCGAGATTGACTCCTGAAGCGCCAAACAGACTCTGCATCAGTTCGAGATCCATGTATGCCACTTCACCACCATTGAGAATATCAAAGGCAATG
The DNA here is from genome assembly GCA_016839605.1 of Candidatus Thorarchaeota archaeon. Taxonomy (GTDB): domain Archaea; phylum Asgardarchaeota; class Thorarchaeia; order Thorarchaeales; family Thorarchaeaceae; genus SMTZ1-83. The sequence goes on from JAEOTX010000028.1 coordinate 3,284, forward strand.
GCGCTGACATTTAGCGAAGACCCACTGACTTCCAGTTTCTGTATAAGTGGATCATCATACATTGTAGTAGCTATTTGTCCTCCAATCCAAACCTCAAGATCGGAACTTACCTCTTGGCCTTCATAAAACCAGTTTGAAACAGTGGAGTCCCAATCAAGACCAACAATCAGAGCTGTTCCGCGTCGACTCTGGCCTACGCTCTCATATTGATTGAAAGTTGGATTCCATATAATTCCAGGACCCTCACGTATGTCTGCTAATCTCAGCAATCGCAAGTCCATTTTCGCCACGCCAGATAGCTCTGTTACATTTCCAATGAGGTCGGATGGTAGCATGTATGAGCTATCCATGAAGTCAAACGAATCATTCAGCAAATCACCGCTTAGTGAGTATGCATCATAGTACTGGTTCAATAAGTCGGGATCACCAATAGCTATGACATCTGAACCCATCGACCTGATGATATACGCGTCAGTAGTTGCTTCTACCACCCCGCCCCCAATCCATAGCATGGATGCTAATGATATGCTCAGAAACAATGAGAGTAGAGTACGGCCAGAGCCCCTGAGTCTCCGCCCTGTACCTTTGGTTGCAATTCGAAAGGGCAGTCCAAAAGTATCCAGATAGCCTGATCTTCGTACTTTTGTGCCAACTTCAGGGTTTAATGCAGCAATTGGCGATTCATGCACGGTATCATAGATTGGTTTCTGAGCTGCAAAGAAACCTATGATAAGATAGACCGCAGCATAACCAAGAACTTGGAGCCATGGAAAATCTAGAGAAGAACTGAGAGAAGGGATAATCGATGCTAGCCAAGCTAATCCAATCATATAGAGGAATGCTCCTGCAGCAATCCCGATAATAACACTCGAACCCAAGAGAATTAGTGCCTGAGCCATGAAGTGATCGAAGATTGTGTCCATCAAAGTGCCGATTGACTTCATGAGCCCTATATCCTTGCGTCGTGTGACAACTTCAAGAGAGATCGTACTAGAGACCACAACGACTCCAAGG
>JAEOTX010000198.1 GCA_016839605.1 Candidatus Thorarchaeota archaeon
CTCAGGGAACTACAACCGAAACTACTGGAAGCTGCAACACAGAAGGAGAGATTGTGATCAAGCTTGGAACAGTCAAGAGTCTTATTGATCTCAAATATGTGTGCGAGCATGAACTCATGCACGCGTTCCAGTTCAAGAGCGAACAGAAAGATAGCGAATGGCAAGACCATGCCCCAATGAAGAATCTGTGGTGGCTTGAGGGACAAGCTACCTACTGGGGCATCGAATCGACTAAGGCCAACTACAATCTGACTAATAAAGAGATACAAGATGAGTTTGACCGTGTCGGAGACCATAATTGGTATGACCACTACACAGACCTCAACAGAAGCATTACGATTGGTTGGGGAGGTTCGTACTCAGACTATATGGGATCCTACTTGTTCATGAAGTTCATCAAAGAGAAATTTGGCGAGGATAAGCTGAAAGAGATCTTTGACAAAGCAGTTGATAACTTCGGTAACGACTCAAAGGATGTCAGTCCAGAGGATGCTGCATCTGATGTGCTAGGGTTGCCATGGGAAACATTGCTTGCAATGTTCCACGCATGGATGATGTCAGGTGCGATAACTGACAATGGAGTTCCTGAACGCAAAGGGCACGTTAACGTCACCTATTCCGGAACTCAGACTGGAGACTCGATAACAGTCGCACCATCTGGAGCAGGAGTTGAACGAATCAAAGTAAATAGCAACGAGCCGTTCACGATGGACTTCGAAACAGAGCCAGGTTCTGTGTGGAAGATTACTGTCATCTACGTCTATGCGGATGGGTCAAGGGCACAGGCAGATAATACCCCAAGGACCTATGCAGGGACCTCTGCACCTTGGCCGGTGAATCCAGGTGCTCATGACAAGCAACTGGTTGAAATCATTGTGATCAAGACACTAGTCACTAGTACTGCAAGTCAGATCAACATGACTGTGACGCCAATCAATCCAATTGGACCTCAACCACTCACACCCCACGTACCTGTACCATTCAAGCTTCCTCCAGGCTTCTGGAACTTTACTGACCCACTTGACTTCCCCTGGTACACATCATTCGAACTCAACTACACCACAGACCTATTGGACCACTTCGTTTGGATCGATATTCCAGACTATTCTCCGGATAGCTTCTTTGACGTCTATTTCACCTTGGGTGAAGAAGTCATTGCGAATGTGTCTGCCATTTCTGCTGCTTCAGCGAATCCACTCACAATCCCATTTGATCCTGATGGCACTTGGCCTTTAGGCATCTACAATATAACCCTCAAGCAATCCACCGTGGACTCTGCAATTGAGGGAACAATTTGGGATGCTCCATACCTACCAGACGGTTGGAGCCACGAACAGCCGCATCACCATGAGTATGGAGAGCTAGTTCCGCAAGACTCAGCTCAGCACAGGACGACTGGAGAACGATGGTTTACAACATATCCATCAAATGCTTCAGCGTTCGAATACTTCCTGACAGTGGAACCAGCCTACGAGCTCACAGCTGACTGGAACATGGAGCTGTATGTTGCTACTGACCCAACAGCACCAATTCGCTCTACTGTTGGAGACTATGTTGCTGGTGAATGGCCAAGAACGCTGAGTGTTCCGACAATACTGGATCCGGATTGGTCAGAAGATGGGTACGTCCTCAGGGTGATCTATGACGGAGAGTATACTACTGGGATGTTGCAGCATGCTGTAGACGAGGTTCCAGGTTCTGCTATAGACAAGCCAATTTGGCACACAGCTCATGCAACTGAATTATTGAATATCCCAATGCCCTATGTAGTGACGGGCGAGCTATTCATCAATGTCACAGTTGCAATAGGAGCTGCGTACGAGTTCTGGTTCAACGATACAGCGCAGACCCATGATATCAGCGCCGAGATTTGGGACGGAACTTCTTGGGTGTCAATGCTAGACGAAGGGACATTCTACCATGCATTTGTAACGACTAGTACAACGGTGCTCTGTATACGTATTACGCCGGGCTCATTGGAGACATTCATTCATTACATCTGGTCAGACTTTGCATCTTAGATATGCTAAAGTCATCGAGATGAAATGTGAAAAAGAGGGGAGGAAATGCCTCCCCAGATTTCTCCAAAATCGTAGTATCTAACACTGGGATGTGATGCACATCACGACTCTTTTCCAATCGGAAGGCACAACCTGGTATACAGCGAGCCCTAAAAGTCCTCTTCCGGCAAAGATGACGAAAGACTTGTAAGCGCGGCTTATTTGACGAAGCGAACCAAGCAAGAGGAACTAATCATGGCTCAATTGGTCTTCACCTATGGAATGTACTTCATAGTCGCAGCTTTGATCACTTACTCAATTGCAGTGTGGGGAGAACAAATCACTGGGGAGCTCAAGCCAGTATTTGTGGTTATGTTTTGCATTGGCGTTCTTTGCGACACAACAGGAACAACCATCATGGCACTGAACCTCGATATGGGTGGTGCCATCATGGATCCTCTTGATGCATTATTTCACATGGTCACTGGAGTCGCAGCTATCTTACTCATGCTTATTCATGCGATATGGGCCGTCAGGGTCCTCCTGCGTGGCGACGAGGTCTCAGCTGCAAGATTCCACAGATTCTCGAAATTTGTGTGGCTTTTCTGGCTAGTACCATTCTTCTCTCCTATGGTCGCACAGATGTTCTAAGGTTTGAACTTCGCTAGACTTATACCTCAGTGATAAACCATCCACGGAGTGGGTTATAGTTTAGGGAGATTGTGGAATGAAGCTCACACGGACAAAAGAAGAGATAGAAGAGCGCGCTAAGAAATACTATGAGGGATACGTTCTCAGCAACGTCAAGATGATCGTTGCAATGTTCACCACAGAGGAAGAAGCGATTAGACAAGTCATCCCGCCTCCACTTGAACCTGGTCCTATCCTAATGGCATCAGCATATGTGGCTGAGTTCCATGAGTCAAGTTTTTGCCCACCCTACAATGAAGCGGCGGTCTTCATACCTGTTCAGTACAAGGGAGAAGTTGGTAGCTATTGTCTATCGATGCCAGTGGACAATGACATGGCAATGATTGGAGGAAGGGAGATCTATGGATATCCCAAGAAGATAGCTGAGTCGATTTCGGTGGAGAAAACAGGCAAAACAGCCAAGGGGATTTGCATTAGGCGTGGAGTCCCTATTGTTGAAATCAAAGCAGAACTCGGTGATATTATGGAGGAGCGGTCACCTTCAGGACCTCACTTTCTTGTAAAGTCCATTGCTGATGAGAGAGGGATAGGTGTTGGGATGAAGCCGCTGCTAATGAGGCAGCAGAACAGAGTGGAGTTGGACACACTGGAAATCGGAGATGGCACAGTAAAGTTTGGCAAATCAAAGTATGACCCCTTACATCAGATTCCAATAGTCGATGTAATGCTAATCTCCTATACAGAGGGTGCAACAATCACCATGCCTCCAAGTGAGATAGTAAAAGAGCTAGATCCGGATGAATACGCCCCGTACCAATTCATCAAATACGACTGGGATCCGTAACTAGAATCCATTCATGCCACTCTTTTTGATGAGTCGGGTGATATGGATTCATTCCTATCACTATTTGACGCAGCTAACTAGCCAACTCTGCTGAAAGAGTTGAAAGAGTGCTCATCTGTTCAGACGTGAGTGAAACACGCATGGCACCTGCGTTCTGCTCTGCCTGGTATGTCTTACTAGCTCCAGGAATGGCTACTACTGTGTCACCATGATAGTTGGTTGTCCAACTCAAAGCTACTTGAGCTGCTGTGGCTTCATGCTCCAATGCAATCGCCTCAAGGGTTTCAACGAGATACTGACTTTTCTCGAAGTTTCCACGGAATCTCATTCTTCGAACGCGAGGCATGCTATTGAGCAGCTCCGGATTACGGTGTAAATTGCCAGTCAGGATGCCCATTCCCAGGGGAGTGTACGCCGTGATTGTGACACCCAATTCCTTAGCTGCTTCAAGCACACCATTGTTCTCGATTTTTCGATGCAAGAGACTGAACTGCACCTGATTAGTGGCAAGAGGAATGCCTCTCTCGGCAAGAAATTCGTGAGCGGAAATCATCTTCTTCATTGAGAAGTTGCTCACTCCGACGGCTCGTATTCGCTCGGCCTCAACAAGATCAGCCATAGCATCCATTTGGGCCTTGACTGACGATCTGGAATAGTTCTGATGAACTAGATAGAGGTCAATCGGATATGGGTTAAGTCTATTTGTGCTCTTCTCAGCGGACTTAGAGATGCTCTTTGAGCTTCTTAGAACTGGCATCCACTTCGTAGTGATGATTGCATCTCCAGGAGATTTGCCAGCTGAGGCTAGTCCGTGAGCTACTGCTCTCTCGGAAGCTCCACCGCCATAGACTTCTGCAGTATCAATCCAGTTTATTCCTTTGTCAAGTGCAACCTGAACAATCTCATCCATACAGTCTGGAGCAATCGGAGCTAAGAAATATCTAAAGTACCCCTTTCCACCTGCGAACTGCATTGCTCCCAGTCCAATAGGAGAGACCTCCAGGTCTGTCTTTCCAAGTCTACGCCTTTCCACTGTCATCTTTAACGCCTCTGCTTTTCAACAACTGCTTTTAGTTGCTCGTATGTGACATCTCACCAAGAACCGGAAATCTAATAGTATGCATTTGTCCCCAGCTGTCAAGCGCTCAATGAACTAGCGGCTTAGGCATAAGGAAGGAAAAGCAAAGTTGACTAAGACAATGAAGCTCACATTGCATCGCAGGTTGCTATTCATACTATTTCTGATTATTCTCATCCAGCCCTTCTCACCAGCTCAAGCCAAGCTCGGTTACGATACTAACTTCCACGCTGCTGATGTATCAACAGCGACTATTATGCACGGAGAAGTTGAAGTAACTAAAAATCCAACCGCTTTTGAGGGGCACAATCTGTTTGTGCTGAGGGAACGTGATATTGAGAATCGGCAGAACAACCAGACGCTGATAATAACAGACATGGAAGGAAACGTTGAGTACGAGCGGGTTCTTACGAATGACGGGATCTACGAACTGGCAGACCTATCAGTAGAGTTCGTGAATCCGACAACTGTCTTGGTTGGTTACCCATTCAATGTAGCGCTAGTTAACATATATAATGATACAACAAGATTCCTCAACTTCTATGGACATCACGAATACGAGTATAATCCAAACAATGACACTGTCTTCACATTCAAGTATCATCCTACAACGATTAACGGCAGCGAATACCTCTTTGATTTGATAAATGAATATGACTTGAATGGGAATCTGGTGTGGTCGCTAGATGTCAGTGATTTCATTACACCTGATATGTGGTGTCCCTACTATGACCTCTTCGGTGGCAATCCTGACATCACCCACTCCAATACCGCATTCTATGACGCAGATGAGGATGTCATCTACTGCAATCCCAGAAATGTGAACACATTCTACAAAATTGATCATAAGACTGGCGACGTGATCTGGGGCTTGGGAGAGTATGGCAATTTCAGCATGTACAATTCCTTGGGAGTCAGAGTGAACGACCTTTTCTTTCATCCGCATTCTGTTGAAAGGGTGGATGATGATACATTCATCCTTTTTGACAATGACCACCACAATCAGAATAATGAAGCAAACCACATGTCGAGAATGCTGGAAATTACCATCTATGAGGACACTATGGAAGCGCATCAGTCTTGGTCGTGGATTGGAGCAAATGAATGGTCATTTCTCTGGGGAGATGCAGATAGACTGCCCAATGGTAACCGATTGGGAACTTTCGGCGCATCATCACATCCAGGCGGTGATAATGGAGCTCAACTCATAGAGGTCACTGAAAATGGAGATATCGCATGGAGGTTCAATTTCAAGACCAATGAGATGTATAGATATGGGGTCTATCGGATGGAACGTTTTAGGTACACTCCCATCCTTGATAGTCCTCCTGACATTCATTTCAGTCCATCTGAAGACGTTACACTTGACTGGCAAGCATGGTACAACTTTAGGCCCAAGAAGACGGTTACGGGAAATTACATTCTGACCATGGACGAGACTATTATCGATTCTGGCACCTTTCTTTACGATAGGTTCTGGAGACCGTCTAGTCTGAGCTTCAACCTTGGAATCCTTGAGCAAGGTGATTATGAATTTTCTATTGAAATCGCAGACGATTTCGGCTTCAAGAGTAATGACACTATTCTTGTCAATGTTTCCGAGGCATCCAACCTACCCTTGATATTGGGATTTCTCGGAATCGCAGGAATCGTCGCAATCATTGTTGTCTTCATGAAAAGACGTTGATTTTTGAGGAACCGTGCAACTATTGTTCGGGATGCTAAGCCAATTTCCATCTGAAACGTAAGGGTGAAACAAATGGAGGACCAGCTTGACGTTGATGCAAGGGTGACTGAGCTAATGAGCAGTCTCACACTGAGAGAGAAGTTCATGCTGTTGACTAGTCATGGAAGAAGAAGGATGTACTCTACAAAATCCATCAAGAGGCTGGATATCCCCTCTTTCAAAGTGACAGATGGCCCACTTGGTGCGGCTTACCACTCTAGTGGATTCAAAAAGAATACGCGGTTCCCTGCTACAGTTTCGATAGCTTCTACATGGAATAGGGAGCTCTCAAGAGAGATAGGTGTAGCCATGGGAAAGGAAGTGCGAGCATTAGGCCGCCATATCTTGTTGGGACCGGGCATCAATATCTGTCGAACTCCTTTGAACGGTCGTACCTTCGAGTACTATAGTGAGGATCCATTCCTGACAAAAGAGTTGGCAATTCCATTTGTACAAGGAGTCCAGAGCCAAAGGATTGGTGCATGCTTGAAGCACTATGCCGCAAATAACCAAGAAACAGACCGCAGGAGCAACAGCTCAGAAGTGGATGAACGAACTCTTCATGAGATTTACCTGCGTGCGTTTAGGGATATAGTCAAAGAAGCTGATCCATGGTCGATAATGACATGCTACAATATGGTCAATGGGGTATATGGGGCGGAAAACAAGTATCTCCTCCGCGAGATCCTGATGGACAGATGGGGCTTCAAAGGTTTTGCAATGACAGATTGGCTTGCTACAAGGAGTATCAAAACCACTGAGGGGTGCATCAATGCTGGTCTCTCCCTAGAAATGCCTTGGCCAATGAGATACAAACTCAATTCGCTTGAAGCAGCTCACTCAGAAAGGAAGTTCACAGATGAAACCTTGGATGACCTTGTACAACGGTATGTCAGAGTCATGTTTCTGACAGGCGCGTTTGATGACCCAAGTACTTTACCAAATGGTGAAAGAAACACTCCCGAGCACCAAGCCCTGTCTCGACGGGCTGGTGAAGAAGGGATGGTTCTATTGAAGAACGATGGCAGCCTCCTCCCTCTTGACATAGACTCAATCGACAGGATTGCGCTTCTCGGTCCAAATCTCCAGAAGAAGTTTGGGAGAATCCTATCCGGTGGATCTTCAGCTGTGGTACCCCCGTATGAAATCACCCCTCTTCAGGGAATGAAGGAACGTCTCAGGAATAAAATCAAGATTGTTTCAGATGCATCAGAAGCGGATGTGGCAATTGTCTTTGCAGGATTAAATCATGGTAAGGGCCAAGATTCAGAATCTGGAGACCGCAGGACGCTTGACCTGCCTGAGAAACAGATTCAACTCATTAGGGATACAACTTCAGCAAATCCAAACACTATCATCGTCCTCATTGCCGGCAGCCCAATTGCAATGGAAAACTGGATAGACGATGTGCCCGCAGTCCTTATGGCATGGTACTCAGGCATGGAGGGTGGGAGAGCTATTGCGAACGTACTCTTCGGGGATGTCAATCCTTCTGGAAGACTTCCTTTGACCTTCCCAAGAAAGCTTTCTGATTCTCCAGCTCACAGCACAGGCGATCCACGTACATTTCCTGGTGTGGATAAAAGAGTCTATTATGATGAAGGGATATTCATAGGCTATCGATGGTTTGATGAGAAGGAGATTGAACCTCTCTTTCCATTTGGGTTTGGCCTCTCCTATACCGAGTTCGAACAGAGAAACCTCAGGCTTGACAAACAGAGGGTAATAGACTCCAATGATTTCGTAGTGGCTTCAGTTGATGTAGAGAACACTGGCAATCGAGTAGGCTCACAAGTTGTGCAGATATACTTCGAGGATATTGAGTGCAGTGTTCCCCGACCACCAAAGGAGCTGGTTGGTTTCGAGAAGATTGGAGTTGAACCCGGAGAGGTCAAAACTGTAGATGTAAGAATGAAAGCTCAGGATTTTGCTTTCTACGATGAGAAAGAACATGGGTGGAAGATTGAGGGTGGAGAATTTAGAATACTCTCTGGCAGGTCATCACGTGATATCCATCACGAGGTGGAATTGCAGTTTACTGGAAGCAGCTGAACTTTGCACTCTTGTTTCCTAGCCACAATCGCACTTAGATCCATAGAGACTTCGCTGGTTCAGATATGAAATGGATAGACGGTGTATTATCTACGACTTGAGGGCAAGCTCCTCAACTTGCCCCCTTTGTGCATTGGCTCTAGCTACTGTCTGGCAAGATAATATGAATACAGGTAGAGAATCAACAGGAATGCAGAAACTGCCACGTTGAGCCAATAGGCCATAACAGGATACACTGGGTTCTCAACCACGCTCCAAATCAGTCCAAATAGAGCAAGGATAATCCAGACCAAGTTTGCAAGAACTAGAATCTCCACCTTCTCCCAGGTTTCAGCTTTATAGCCAAAGAAAGCAGCTATTCCATACCCAAGGAAGAGGGCTCCTATCATCCTAGCGGCGGCAAGGTCAGCAAACGGCCACACCACCAAATCGATGTATGCCATCGGCAAGAAAAGGAACATAATTCCGTACACCAGTGCTATGATTATGTGGATCAGAAATGTATACTTCAAAAAACCAGGATATTGCATTGCGAATACCTCTCACCCTTGATTACTCATTTATTCAAGAGTAGATTTTGATAGAGTCAATGTTAGATAAGTGCATTTCGACAGCACTTCGAACACAGAGGTATCCTTATCTTAAGGTTCGAAGTCGATTCATTCCATGGTATCATTGAGAATTAAAGCAGTGCTCCGAGATAGCGAAATCCTCCAAATGGAACTCGGGTCCAAGACAAGAATCGTCGCGACCGCAAAGAAGAATGAAGAAAGAGTCGTCAACCTTGTTAGTTTGCTCAAGGTGATGGGATTGAAGCCAGAGAATCGAATCGACATGCTCCAAGCACTTGAGTCATCTGGACTGCATATTTGGCTCTTGCAGGACCCGCAACAAGACCTCATCTATCTAAGTAAGGAGGATTCTTTCCAAGACGCCAACTTACGAGGGTACAAATGGCAGTAGTTGAATCTACATTGCTTCCCGCCTTGATGACCCTTCTTGAACGGAAGCTGACAACTGATCCCCAATCACTGACGAAAGCTTGATGCCTCTAACGCTTATGATTTCTGACAAATGCTCTAATTCGCCAACTATCCGCAAGTATTCATTTTGCAAATCGCATGAGATGTTTTCGGGCATTGTAGAGAATGAACCTACATTCTTCTCTATTCTCAGTATCGCGTCATACTGCTCTAGCAGGTTCACTACTAGTTTACTCAAGGTCTCTTCGCTAGTTGATTCGCTGATGTATCCTCCACAGAGCTCATCTTCTATTA
>JAEOTX010000199.1 GCA_016839605.1 Candidatus Thorarchaeota archaeon
AGTTCTAGGGACTCGTCATTTTCATCCTTCAACCCAATCAACTGCACATCGAACTGAGTGTGACATGCCGGACAGTTAGTAACGAGAACATTCGCTCTGGCCTCTTTTGCAGAGATCATCTTGTCCTTTAGGACATCTGTGGCCACGTCTTCGCTCGCAATAAGAAGAGGAGATCCGCAGCAGTTGAGCTTTAAGCCCCATGGGACACTCTGTGCACCTGTCAGTTCGAGGAGTTCGTCTACCTTTCGTGGCAACTCTGGGTCATCGAAACCTGCCACATTCGATGGACGGATTAGATGGCAACCCGGATGAAAAGCAATTCTGAGACCAGTAAGTGGTTTCACTATCTTCGACTTGATCTTGTCTTTCATATCGTAAAGGACTTCGACAAAGTGACGTATCTTTGACTTACCTGTATATTCAAGTCCCAGCGGCTTCAGGGCACCATTGACTTTCTTCCGATAGGACTCGTCATCATGTAGTACATGGTCCGTGTCCTTGAGTGAACCGAAGCAACCGTTGCACGGAGTGACTATGTCATGACCTCTGCTCTCCGCCAAGGCGATATTTCTGCCCGACATAGAGAGCCAACTGTTCTCATCTATGGACTTGAGGACAACAGTACCGCAGCATGATGCCCCATCGAAGTCTACGAGTTTTACTCCGAGCTCCTTGGCTACTGCACGCATTGATGACTCATAGTTATTGAAACGATTGGGTATTGCACACCCAAGAAATACTTCGTAAGTCTGAGTCATCTCACTCTCCCTCCTCCAACTTCATCAGACCCATTTTATCCAGGACTTTTCGAGTGTCCTCGACATTCAACTCGGGCACATCATCAAGCTCTAAGTCCTCGCGCTCCCAGTCAGTAGGCTCGTACAGTTTCCCTGAGTCATAGAGTGACTTTCTTGCTGCAACATAGCCAGGTGGTGTTATCTTCTTCTTGAATGCCATATTCTTGAGGCCAAAGATTATGTCAGTGATGTCAATACCTTGAGGACATCGCTCTTGGCAGGTGTAGCATGTTGTGCACAGCCAGACCATGTCGGTCTCTAGAACCTCAACCAGTCCAAATAGAAGCATGCGCATAAGCTCGTGGACCTGAATGTTCACTTTGTCACTCACCGGACATCCAGCGCTGCATTTTGCACACTGAAAGCAAGCTGTGAGGTCCTTCCCACCAAGTAGTTCAGAAACCTCCTTTGTGAATTCAGCATCCAACGCTTCGAATTTCTTGCCTTCAAAGGACTTGAACTGGCCCCACGCATCAGTCATCTCTTATCGCCTCCTGGGTCTGAGCGGACTTGGTCCCAGCTTGTCCGCCAGCTCTGATAGTTTCTTCACTGTGTCCGCCCAGATTGGACCTTCGCTCGCGCTTATCTGGGTGAACTGGAGTCGCTCAGGCTCCAGACCTGCCTTCTCAATGATCTTCTTTGCAATGGCGTATCTTCTCTCAAAGGAAACGTTTCCATCAACATAGTGGCAATCTCCAAAGTGGCAGCCCGAGATCCACACCATGTCAGCACCCAGTCTGAATGCCTCCAATATGTGAGTCACACTGACTCGACCCGTGCACATCACTCGGATGTCACGCACGGTAGTGGGTTGCTGGAACCTTGAAACGCCTGCACTATCAGCCCCGGCATATGAGCACCAATTGCAGAGGATCGTCACGATTCTCGACTCATTAGCAGGCATGTCTTCCAGAGCTGAACGAATCTGTGCCAGTATTTGATCATCGGTGAAGTGCTTCATGGTGATGGCCCCAGCAGGGCAACCAGCAGCGCACTTACCACAACCAGCACAGAGTACTGGATTGGACACTGCGTAGTCAGAACTACCATCGCCTGGTACGACCTCAATGGCATTGTAAGCACAGTTTATCTCACATGTGCCGCAACCAACGCAGACCTCAGGGTCAACAACAGACACAATTGCCTCAGCTTTCCGAATGCCGCTGGCTAATGGTATCAAAGCCCTTGATGCAGCACCTCGACCCTGGGCCACAGACTCAGCTATTGTCTTTGGAGCAGTAGCAGTCCCAGCAACAAAGACTCCATCTGTCTGGAAATCTACTGGTCTGAGTTTTGGATGAGCCTCCATGAAGAACCCAGACATGTTGAGTGGAACCTTGAATAGCTCGGAAACATCCTTGTTCTTCTCATGTGGAATCATTGCAGTTGAGAGAACTACATGGTCAACATCAAAAGCCACTTCTGCACCGAACACTTGGTCCATGACCTCGACACGTAATGCCTTGTCCTTACCCTTCTTCACCTTGGGCGGGGTTGCTTGATCAAACCTGAGAAATACAACTCCCTTCTCTCGAGCTTCTCTGTATCTGTCCTCATCTTCATAGGACACTCTAATGTCTCGATAGAGATGGAAGACTCGCGAGTTGGGATATTTCTCAAGGAGTTCTAAGGTGTGCTCCAAGGCTATAGTGCAACATATGCCAGAGCACCAGGTTCTGGCACCCTCAAGTGACTCTTCCTCACGGGAGCCTGCACAATGGACTACAGCAAAGGTCTGACCATCCTCTATTCCTTCACCTTCTGCGAGTTTATGATTGAACTCGACCTCTGTGATCACGTTGTCAAGTTTCTTCAGGCCATAGAGTCCCTTTTCTACAAGTTCGGTCGCGCCCGTGGCAACTATGACTACTCCAACCTTGAGTTCCTGCTTCTGTTTTCCTGTCTTAATCGTGACATCGAAGTCGCCAATCGACCCTTTGGCATCAACAACTTCGGAGTTAAGCATCAGCTCGATATTCGGATTGCCCGTGACTCCAGCCTCAAACTCTTTCACAACTTCCTTACTTGGTCGATGATCGTAGTTTACCGTTCGAAGCTCATTCAGAAAGCCCCCCACCTTGTCCTCTTTCTCAACAAGAACTGCTTTGAATCCCTTCTGGGCGATAAGGTCTGCAGCTGCCATTCCTGATACACCTGCACCAATGACAAGGACAGTAGGCTCAATCTGAGTGACAGCTTCCTCCTGAGCCTCAAGCAGCTTTGCTCTCGCAACAGACATTCTGACAAGGTCGTTAGCTTTTGATGTTGCCTCATCCTTTGCAGCCTGATGGACCCATGAACAATGTTCTCTGATGTTTGCTAGCTCAAACAGATACTTGTTGAGCCCGGCCTCCTCGATTGTGGCTCTGAATAGAGGCTCATGCGTTCGTGGTGTGCAAGATGCAACAACCAGTCGGTTTAGGTTGTGTTCTTTGATAGCTTCCTTGATGACGTCCTGAGCGTCTGATGAACATGAATAGAGAAGATTCTCTGAGTATACCACTCCCGGAAGTGTGCTTGCATACTCTGTGACTTCTGCAACATCTACTGTTCCAGCAATGTTGATCCCACAAGAGCAGATGATGACTCCAATACGTGGCTCTGCAGCAATCAGTTCTAAGTCTGATTCAGTGAGAGCTTCGGTTTCCGATGCTTCAGGCAGGACAATGTCCAAGGCAGCCATTGCGGCTGCTGCACTTCCCTGAGCCACACTGTCAGGAATGTCCTTTGGGAAGTTGCATGCACCACACATGTGCACTCCGGGAACACCCGTCTGAACAGAATCAATTCCATCACCCTTCCCTTCAATGAATCCGTATTGGTCAACCTTAATCCCAAGCTTCTCCATCAATTCTGAGTTCTTGTTTGGCACCATTGCAGGACAGAGGACAACCAAATCGTAGTTGTCCTTCAGTACTTCGTGCCCTTTCGCATCGCTGTGTCTTACAACTAGGTTATTCGTTTCAGGATTCTCAGTGATATAGCTTGGAAGTCCCTTGACGTAATTGATGGCATACTCGTTTTCCCCTCTGACCACGAACTCTTCAAATCCCTTGCCAAAAGCCCGCATATCATTATACAAGATGTCAATGTGGACATCAGGAGTATGCTCCTTAGTGATGATGGCCTCCTTGGTTGCATAGGTGCAGCATATCCGAGAGCAGTATGCACAATGATTCACATCACGGCTGCCAACACATTGAATGAAGGCAATTCGATGAGGCTCCCTTCCATCGGATGGACGCATCACAATGCCTTCAGTAGGACCACTAGCAGATACCATTCGTTCATATTCAAGTGCAGTGACTACGTTCGCAAATCGACCATATCCATATTCAGGGACAGATGCGGCGTCCAGCAAATCGTATCCTGTGGCAACGATTATTGATCCTGCGTTAATGTTCATGATTTCGTCAGGAATCTCAAAATCAATAGCTTCAGCCTTACAAGTCTTGACACAGACCATGCACTCAATGCAATTCTCTTTGTCAATCGTTGCGATGTTGGGGACCGCCTGGGGGAAAGGAATGTAGGCGGCTTTTCTCATCTTGAGCCCCATATCGTATTCGTTTCGTACTTCAATAGGGCAGACTCGCTCGCAATCTCCACATCCAGTGCATTTATCCAAATTGACCCGTCGTGTATGTTTGAGAACCTTGACCATGAAGTCACCTGGCCCTCCAGTTACCTCCGTGACCTCAGAATAGGCCATTAGCTCAATGTTGCGATGTCGAGAACAGTCAACCATCCATGGTCCTTGAATACACATTGAGCAGTCAAGTGTGGGAAACGTCTTGTCCAGTTGGGACATATGCCCCCCAATTGAGGGGTTCTTCTCGACCATGTAGACTTGGACGCCCATCTCAGCGAGATCGAGTGCAGCACGCATTCCTGCTATGCCTGCACCAATGATGACAACTGGCTTAGTAGCAGACTCTGCCATTCGTTAGTCCACTCCGAGGGAACAATGCGCATCGGTTGAATCGCATGATAAAATGTTTGTTATCGGACAAAGGAATCCAAGCTGCATGATGCCCTAGTTAGTCAGGTTGTCCTAAGATTTGTGGACTCTTTGGAATGAGTGTCTTCTCAATCCTGATGGCACGTACAGGACACTGGAACTCACATGAGGTGCAGTCAATGCACTTCTTCGAATTGAGAATCTCTGCTTTATTCTTTGATTTACTGAAGCCCCAGACTCCTCTGGGACATACATTCAAGCATTCCTGGCAGCCTGAACAAGCGTCATAATCATAGATTATCATTCATGTCACCTCAAAACAATCCCGTAGGAAAATAGAATCCCAGTGCAAACAGGACCACTAGTGATGCAATGCCTGCAATAATGTCACGTATCATCTGGCCTTCACCTAATTGAGGTGTAGATCCACCCCAATTGAATCCGACAAACAATGATAGTCCCAATATTGTAAGACCGCTGGCGTCGAGCCATGCCCATTCGTATACTACTGTGGCCACGGAGAAGAATGAGAAGACAAGTAGAACCATCTTCCAAACAGCAAGAGCAAGGACACCAGTGATTGCGCCTCTTACGTAGCCTGAAGAAGTAGGCATTAGCGGATCAACGAGTGCCATGAATGTCCCCAGTATCCATACTCCAATGAGTAGAAGCAACAGGTTTGTCATCCAATATGAGTGCCAAGACAGGAGAGGCCCACCCATGAAACTGAGGACCCAGAATATGGGTGTTATCATAAGGAACATTATGGTCTCGAATGTGAGATGAGCAAGATTGTACTCCATACGCCTGTGAATGCTAAAAATGGCAATGCTCTGTTCAGGCGACTTCTTGTTTTCATTCTCTAAGAACTCGCCCACATTCTCAATCTCCACAGGCCCAAAGACTGCGTTCCATCCATTATCGGAGAGTACAACCTTTGAAACTGAGCTCGCTGCAAGCTGAGGAAGGATGAGATTCCTGTGCGATACTCGGTGCTCTAAATCTGTCGAGCTGATTGCGGCTAGCACAGAGTCAGTGTCCACACTGCCGCCTCTACTGCCACACCATACATTGATTCCGCGGCCATCTACAACAAGAAGATGGCATCTCAAGTTCTGGTCCTCTATTGCCTGAGTCACTCTATACACGGTCATGTAGTAGTCAGTCGTGACAAGCACAGGTGAATCAGAGTCCGCCCCGTTGAATGAGATTAGACCTTGATCCGATTTGATGGCAAGCACAGGCCACATCAAGTGTGAGCCCAGAAGACACGCGTAGTACTTCCAGCCTTTCTTCAAGTTCATGCCTCCGCTACAAACAGCTCAAAGAGACCCCCCATGAGAGATACTCTGTATTTGGGATTCAGGCCAACAGATCTCATTGCTGCAGGAATATCGTGAGGAGGGTGAGATTCGACCTCACTCAAATGTGAAACCAATCTGAAGCTCAAACTCCGGATCATGATGAAGAAGTGGCTCATGAGTCTACTCTGAGGAATCCCCTCTCCGCCAACCACCACTTGCCCCCCTGAAACAACTACCCTTGCTGCTTCTTTCAGGAAAGCCTTCAGTTGTTTCGGATGCAGTTCGCTCACCATCAGGGTACTCACAACCATATCAAAAGATCCGTCATCAAAATCGAGCGAGGTGGCATCTCCATATTTGAAATCGACACGTCTTGTCAGGTTATGCTTCTTGACGCGTTCTTCAGCAACTTGGAGCATCTCTCTATTGATGTCGACTCCGACTCCTCGCATGCCGCGCCTTCCAGCTTCAATGAGGAGTTTTCCTGTACCGCAGCCTACGTCAAGCAAAGTGCCTTTCTTGGGTAGGAGATGATCAATGATATAGTTCCGAAGGGTTGTGTCCTGTCTAAATGTGAGAAGAGAGATCCATCTATCATACTGAGTTGCTGCCCTGTCTTCTGACAGCTTCATCAGTATGGTCGCCATGATGGATGCTCCACATGTATCTAGTGCAATTCGGCTATATCAGGATGCTGTAATTCTAAGCGGTTTTCAGCCCTTGACAATGATGGGTGCGATGAATGTCCAGAGGCCTACACCAAGTATGACGAGGTAGTCTATGTCCCCCAGACTGATGTTCAATATTCTCATACTTGATAGAATGATGTAAAGCATCGATGTCACAAATGCAATGACAAGTTGAGGTCGAAGGTTGACCTTCTGTTCTCGAATCTCAAAATGCCAAAACAGTACAATGGCAACGATTAGCACCATCACAACACTAATGACTTGAAAGGCAACATCCAATGCTGCGAAGGGAGCCAGCAGCCCCTCCATTGTGGTCATGAGCGCGATTATGTAGATTGGCGTCAATTTGCCGAGTCTGTGAATATAACTATCATCCGAATTGATATTTGTCAATCTTAATTCCTCCTGGCCAGATCTATTTCGGTCTGGACAAGTCTTTCCCCTCTGCAGGCAAAGCAAGGCTGCACTTGGTTGGCAATTAGAGTATCGCTAGAGGACGAAACCTGCTGCGGCCTGTGTTCGTAGGAGTTACACGGCCATTGATTGGCGCCAAACCAATTTCGATTCCTTGACTTAACTATTTCAAATAGGTGACCTCATATATTACAGGGATAACGTCCGCTTCGGGAGACGCAGATGAAGTGCAGGCGGCTATACACGCGGGCATATCTTACAAGGATGAAGTCAAGAGATTATGTCGCCAGAGCGCATGATCTCTCTAAGATTGAGATTGTTTTGCCCCAGCGAATCAAGAGCTAGGCTGCGAAATGGATACTTGAAGATTCTCTGGATTTGTATCATGCTATTTTGAGGTTATCGCATCATCAGGCTTTTGGACCTCTATGCCAAGTTTCTCCCAATTTGGCTGGTTCTTCCGCTGCATGTATTGTAAATGGGTGGTGAGACCAAACTCCTCTGGTTCGTGTCCAAAGGCAAGAGCTAACAACTCAGTCACATGCATTATATCGAAGTGAAATTCCTTCTCGAAATATTTCTGAATCTCTACTTGACCCAGGTCTAATTGAAGTTCACAAAATGGACAAGGAGTGACGATGATGTCTGCACCTCCGGCATCCATGATACTCTCAAACTTTTGCAGTGTGAAATCGAGAGCTACCTTTACATCTGCGGTTCTTACCGCCCCACCAGCTCCGCAGCAAATGAGCTCATCCTTGTACGGAACATATTCTGCTCCAGAAGCTTCACAGAGTTCCCTGAAGATATGTGGTCGTTCTGAATCATCTTTCTTCTTGATCAACTTGGGCCGCATCCAGTGACAGCCAGGATGTATGGCCATTCGAACTCCTTCGAATGAATGGGTGATTCGTTTCTTGATTTTCTCAATTCCTGCATAGTTGTAAAGAGCATCCACATAATGTGTGACTTCTATGGTGCCCTTAAACTCTCTATCAATCACTGCCAGATTGTCATTCACAGCCTGTCTAAGTTCTTCATCATGCTTCAACTCATGATTGGAGTCCCAGAGACTTGCAAAGCATCCATTACATCCTGTTGTGATTGGATGGCCACCAGCCTCAGCTAAGGTGAGATTCCTCGCAGCTACCGTGGCCCATGTCACTCTGTCAAATGACCCAAAGACGCCTGGTGCAGGACAACATGTAGCACCCTCTAGATCAAGGAGTTCCATTCCTAAGTCCTCGAAGACAAGGTTCGTAGCCTTCTCAATGCTTGGATAACGATGTGGAATGACGCAACCGAGGAAATGATAGAATTTAGGATTCTTCACCATAGCCTTCACCCCTTCTTCTCCTGCTCCTTTTTCGCCTCTAGTTCCTTTTTCTTCTTCTTCTTCTCCTCTTCAGCTCGCATGAACTCCTCATAGCCTATGAGCTTGTCAAACCCACTCTTGCTAGCGATTTTTTCAATCTCTTCAATTGCCCATGGATTTCCACTGGCATTGGGAGGAACTGGCTCGAGACCAACTTTTTCGCGAAGTTTCTGCCATGACTCCTTATCCAGAGGAACCGCATGACCGGCCTCTATGACTTTTGCAGCTACCTTCTGATGCGGCTCAAGCATATAGCCTTCAGCCACTGCAACATTTCGAATCGCCTTGATGACCTCTGTAGGTTGAACGTCTTGTGGACACCTGTCAGTGCAGGTATAACATGTTGTGCAATACCATAAATCTTGGCCAGAAATCACATCTTCCTTTAGACCGAGCAGGGCCTTTCTGATGATTCCCCGCACCAGATAGTTAGTGCGAGCTCCTGCTGGACAGCTTCCGCTGCAGGTACCACACTGATAGCAGCTCTGAATATTGGGACCGCCTATTCTCTTGATCATGTCAACAAACTCTGTGTCGACTTCATCAATCACATGCACATCTGGCTGGTCTGCGCTAGTCATGGTGATGCACCGAC
>JAEOTX010000029.1 GCA_016839605.1 Candidatus Thorarchaeota archaeon
CAGGGCGGTGTTGAGCTATCATACGAACTATGGACACTCTCTTGGGATGACATCTCTGTAGCGACCGGTACTGCACTCTTGCTTCAGCTCGAAGCCATTGGGTTCGAAATCAACATGGAAGTTGTCGATGACGACCCGATGTATGTGGGTATCTATGAGCTTCCACGGACATTCGAGATGTATACCATGGCAGATGGCTATGGCGCATTCCCAGATCACCCATGGGAGCGAATGCACGAAGACAACGATATTGACTGGGGTAGCAATCCGTTCGGATGGGATAATACCACATTCGATGATCTCCTAGACGACTATATGGCTGCGGTTCCAGCTGATTTGGAGGCTGCAGCAAGAGCCGTCCAGATTGCTGCAACTGAGAACATGCCGTACATTCCACTGTATCTGTCAGACGACACTCACGCCTTGAGAGCGGAGTGGACCAACTACAGCATGAAGCCTGGTGGTCCATTCACTGCGTTTTGTCCAGAGACTTTGGTGTTCATGTACGACTCAACAATGATGCCTACGACAACTGCAACGACAACAACAACGACAACAACGGGAACGACCGCTCCTCCACCACCACCTGGTGTTGACATGGTCTTACTCGCCGGCGTTGGCGCAGTTGCTCTGGTTGTTGGTGTGGTCTGCACCTACTTCGTAATGAGAAGACAATAGTAATCTATAGGAAGGGACCTGCAAGGGTCCCTTGCCTCTCTCTTTTTTCGTTTTGCGCAATCAGTACTTTAATCGATATGCTTTAAGGGTCCAATATCCTGTCATTTGGTAATCTAGAATTTGAGAGAGGATGAGATAATGGCCCTTCGCACAACAGTAGGTACAAGACGATACATTGTAAATCGCGTTGTTCAAACCTTGATAATTTGGTTCCTTATTGTCACACTCAACTTCATCATCTTCAGGATAATGCCCGGTGATCCTAGGGCATCAATAATTGAACAAGGTATGCCACCAGAACTGCGACAGGCAATTGTAGAGCGTTTCGGGCTCGATAAGACACTATTGGAACAGTATGTCTTGTACATAGTCGCCCTGTTTCAGGGCGATATGGGTTTCTCATTCTCACACTTCACTGAGCCTGTCTGGGAAACTATCTTCGGTTTCAGGTTCACCAACACATTCGTTCTCATGGGTGCCTCCATGCTAGTTGCAATAATCATCGGAATGGTCATGGGAGTTGTAGCAGCGGCTAGACGAGGAAGCAAGATAGACACAGGGTCAACGGTTGTCTTCCTTGTAGCATATAGTATGCCAGTCTTTTGGATTGGTCTGCTAATTCTGCTCTACCTAGGATTCAATTTTGGGCTTATTCCTCTTGCAGGAACAATAACACGCGGTGTGGAACATGCTAACTTCATCGAATACGCCGCCGACTATCTACACCATATGATTGGACCGTGGATTGTCCTCACCCTGTCATTCATCGGAGGGTTCTACCTTATCATGAGAGATAGTGTCTTGGATGTGTTCACCCAGGATTATATTTTGGCGGCTGAGGCTAAGGGACTCAAGGAACGCACCATCCTGTATGGCCATGCAATGCGCAATGCAATGCTACCGATGATCAGCGTGATTGCAGTCAATATGCCATTTCTCATTAGCGGTGCTACAATGACAGAATTCGTCTTCAGTTGGAGTGGACTTGGATTACTGACCTATGACTCTGTGCTTGCCGCTGATTACCCGGTCCTGCAAGGGGTATTCCTGTTCTTAGCTACGATCACGGTGATTTCGAACTTCATTGCAGATATGCTGTATCTGAGACTCGATCCAAGGATTACCTACTAGGAGGGAGCTAAATGGCAGAACAAAGTACTATAATGAATCAACAGACAGAGGACTATTCGCTTGATGAGCAGAAGAAGAGACCTTGGCATGTAAAACTAGTTTCATATGGCTCATTCATCCTTCTCTCTCTAGTGCTTCTGATTTTCATCGATTTGGTCACGGGAGCTTTGGGAACATCCATCACAATAGGCATTCTAGAAATGGAGACTGCTGAAAGCGAGAGCATTGTCCTCTTTATGCGTGTTTCAGGCATGATTCTCTTGGGTTTGTCTCTAATAGTTGGCAGGTTCAGATTTGCAGTCTATGAAAGAAGGAATGGTCGAATGCTGCAAGACCTGCTTGTGATAGGAATACTTCTTGGCGTATTCTTTGCGGTTAACCTTGGTATTGGGATTCTTGCAGTTTTCTTCGTGTTCTTTTGGGATCCCAAGTTTGCGGAGCAATGGCAGGATAGAACACTCAAGATCTATAGATTTGTGATATCTGGGAGTGTTCTAATCTGGTTTTCACTGGAAGCATTTCTGTCTGAAGGATGGATTGGTACTACACTTCTGCCGAGAGTTCTCACACGTTCATTATCAGACATAATGATGGGTAGTGGCTGGGAACCATTGACATTCTGCGTCGTAGTTCTCATCATGACCTCCTATCTGTTGCTGCCAAAGGCGTTCTATGCACTCTGGGGTTTCAGGAAGAACATCGAGTCCTTCTGGAGAGAATTCGTCTATGAACCAATGGGACTTGTAGGGCTCTTTGTTATAGGTGCAATTGTGCTTATTGCAGTATTTGCGCCCTTTATTGCCACACATCACTGGGGGGAGGGATCTTGGGTGTTGGAAGACCTATTAGCGCCGCCAAGTGCTGAACACTGGATGGGCACCAATCACAACGGGCAAGACATATTCAGTCGGATAGTTTATGGTGCACAAATATCACTGCTCGTTGGTTTCTTAGCAGCAATCATCGCTGTGGCAATAGGTACAACTGTGGGCCTCATTTCAGGTTACTTTGGTGGTTTCACCGACACAATTCTCATGAGAATTACTGATCTCTTCCTCAGTCTGCCGACGCTACCATTGATGATGATCATGCTTGCATTGTTCGGGCGAGGACTGCAAAATGTTATCATTGTGATAGCAATATTAGGGTGGACTGGGACCGCTCGAATGGTTCGAAGTGAAGCGCTATCTCTACGTGAGAGACCTCTCACAGAGGCTGCACATGCACTTGGTGCAAATGACTTGTACATCCTATTTAGACACATCTTCCCCAATACACTGCCTCTCGTTCTAGCTAATATGATCCTGGGAGTAGTGAACGCCATCTTATCTGAGGCAGGCATTGCATTCCTTGGGTTCGTAGACATACATGGACAGCCATCTTGGGGCATAATTCTACACTGGGCATCCAACAATGGTGCTCTATTGAATAACATGTGGTGGTGGATCGTGCCGCCTGGCCTCCTCATCATGTTAACAGCACTCGGTTTCGTCTTCGTCAGTCATGCTGCTGACAAAGTCGTGAACCCAAGACTGAGAGGGAGGAGATAGAATGGCAATACTCGAGGTGGAGAACCTAAAGACGCATTATTACATTGGAGACAAACCAGTTTACGCCGTTGACGACGTGTCTTTCACCATTGACAGGAATGAAACACTTGGACTTGCTGGTGAGTCAGGATGCGGGAAGACCACAACAGCTTACAGTATCCTGCGTATCCTTCCAGCTAACGGGAAAATTGTGGAAGGTAGCGTCAAGCTTGATGGTGAGGATCTGGTAACGAAATCAATGGAAGAGATGAGGAAGATTCGCTGGAAGAAGGCCTCAATCGTATTTCAATATGCAATGAACGCCTTCAACCCGGTGCTAAGGATAGGTCGACAAATCGTAGAAGTCATACAAGAAAAGGAGGGCGGCAGTGAGCAAGCAGCTGCACTGACTGTAGCTGGATTGTTCGAGGAGGTTGGACTAGAGCCAAGTCGAATCGATGACTATCCTCACGAGTTCAGCGGAGGAATGCTTCAGAGAGCTATCATTGCTCAGGCGTTATCATGTGATCCAAGACTTATCATTGCAGACGAGCCGGTCACGGCGCTTGACGTCATCGTGCAGAATAAGATTCTCGACCTTCTCCGAAAACTCCAAGCCAAGTACAATTTGGCTGTGCTATTCATCACTCACGACCTCTCTGTTGTTGCTGAGAATTGCACACAAGTGGGAATCATGTATGCAGGAAACCTGATGGAGCTGGGTTCTGCAACTTCAGTATTCAAGGAGTCGTTGCACCCCTATACATACAAGCTAATCGGTGCTTTTCCAAGCGTTACAGGGCCCAAGCGGAGACTGGAGTTCATTCCAGGCACTCCACCAAACCTGATGAAACCGCCACCAGGGTGCACGTTTCATCCCAGATGCCCGTACGCACAGGACATATGCAGTAAGGAACTGCCGAAATTCGAAGAGATCAGCAATGGCCACTATGCAAGATGTCATTTTGCTGGGCAGCTAGAATTTGGAGGAGAAGAATAATGGCAAGCAGCAAACCTATCCTAGAAGTAAAGAACCTCAAGAAATGGTTCCCAGTCCGAAGCGGTTTCTTCTCATTCTTCGGTGAACAGAGATATGTAAAAGCAGTTGATGATGTCAGTTTCGAAGTTCCTGAAGGCGGATCGATTTGTATCGTCGGGGAAAGCGGGTGCGGTAAAACTACGCTAGCTAGGACTATTCTCAGACTCGTTGAACCCACAGGCGGCGAGGTATATTTCGAAGGTGAGAATATTTACGATAAGACACGAGGCGAGTTGGCAGAGCTCAGACTCCAAATGCAGCTCATATTCCAGAATCCCTTCGAAGTGCTGGACCCTAGACTCACCATCGAGACCCTTGTTGGAGAAGGACTTCATATACATAACTTGGAGGAAGATCCTCAAGTTGTGAGGGAGAGAGTCTTCAAGGCACTTGAAGCCGTCAGGTTGGTCCCAGCCAGGAACTTTGCCAGTAGATATACTCACGAACTCAGCGGCGGACAGCTTCAGCGTGTGGCTATTGCGCGTTCTTTGATATTCGAACCTAAACTAGTAATAGCAGATGAACCTGTTTCGATGCTAGATGCTAGCATAAGGACTGAAGTAATGAACCTCATGACAGATTTGCAGAAGGATTTTGGCCACACATACATCTTCATCACACATGACCTCGCTCAGGCACGATACATCGGTGACTTCTGCATCGTTATGTATCTGGGTCGAATTGCAGAGATGGGCCCCATGGAAACCGTAATTCTCGATCCGATTCATCCTTACACAAAAGCGTTGGTTTCGAATATACCTGTTCCAGATCCAACAGAGCAGAGAGACAGGATATTCTTAGAGGGTGAAACTCCGACCCCCATTGACCTCCCAGAAGGGTGCCGATTCAAACCTAGATGCCAAGCATATAGCGACACCTACTGCAAACCTGAAGAACCGAATCTAATCGAGGTATCACCAGGCCACTGGGTAGCCTGCTATGCACCATAATTCCGTCTGACACAGAATCGCTCCAGAGGCCGGACATTGATGGAAAATGAGCAGAGGAGTAACTGGGCTGCACTCAAATCAGTTTACTACTCCGCCATATTTTGCAGTCTTGGTTTCTTCCTAGTACGATTCCTAATTCCGATCATCGCCTATACCATAATGGGGGTCTCAGCTACTGAAGTTGCACTTGTCTTCTCTGTGCTCACTCTGGGGACCGCAGTCTTTTCACCCATTGCAGGAAGAGTTGTCAAACGAGGGCGTCGAAGAGAATCGATTGCTTTTGGAGCGATGGTCAGAGCAATGGCTTACTTTGGAATGACGGTCGCGATCATCCTGAATGACATCGGTCTCCTGGTATTGAACAGCATAGTTTGGGGAGTGGGTGCAGCTTTCTATCGTGTTGGAAGTGATGCTGAAATCTCTGAGAGAGTAATTCGTGATAACAGAGCGGAAGCTTTTGGACGCCGAGAATCGTTTAGTGCTACTGGAAGCATAGTAGGCGCGATTGTGGGTTTCGAAATCATGTACATGATAGGCCTCGAAACAGTGTTCCTATTCTTTGCAGTGATGAACATCTTTGGCGGACTCATTGTGATTAGACACCGTCCTCCACTTGAGCCACACAAAGAAATCACACTTCTCCCAAGTGTCCACAAAGCAGTTAGTGCTGGCATTATCGCATTAGTAATTGCCGCATCACTCGACACATTCATTGCAGCTCTGCTCTCTCCATTTGTAGAGATATTCATCTTGCACAACTATCCTGGTCTAGACCTCTTTGTGTTGGCACTGGTCTATCTCCCAGCAGGAATCATCTCAGGGCTCTTTGGAGCTCCGCTTGGGAAATATGCAGACAAGAGAAACAAAGTAAGAATCGTATCAGGAGCAGTCTTTGTAGGAGCAATAGGCACACTGATTCTTGCTTTTGTACCAGCCATCTTTTCGGTAGCGTGGCACGGACTCCTAGCAATTGCAGTCCTCTTCACAATAGGTAGTGTGGCAGGGGTCATGGCATATACAGTCATGTCTTCTGTTCTTGGAACAGCATATGAAGGGAGGGCAGGAGAAGGCTTTGGGATGTTTGAAGCTGCAATGGGCTTCTCCCGGTTCTCAGCTCCGCTAATTGGAGGACTATTGTGGGACTTCATAGATCCGGTTGTCCCATTCCTGTTCGTCGGTTTGTCTGGATTTCTACTGATTCCAATCTACATTCATGGAATGCGACAATATCAAAGTGCAATCGCTCTACGAAACGAAACTTCTCCGGTCAATGATGCGCAAGAATTATAGCGATATAGATTGCCTCTAGCTTCGAGGACCGCCATAGTAGGTGTAATCCAATGACTGTGCGTGTCGGTATCAATGGTTTTGGAAGAATTGGGCGTGGCTTTCTTAGGTCC
The DNA here is from genome assembly GCA_016839605.1 of Candidatus Thorarchaeota archaeon. Classification (GTDB taxonomy): domain Archaea; phylum Asgardarchaeota; class Thorarchaeia; order Thorarchaeales; family Thorarchaeaceae; genus SMTZ1-83. The sequence goes on from JAEOTX010000029.1 coordinate 6,728, forward strand.
GCCCTTGGGATGAAGGAGTTTGAAGTCGTTGCTCTCAACGATCTAATGGATCTGAAGTCACTTGCTCATCTGATGAAGTATGACACAGTGATGGGAAGATTCGAAGGCAGTGTTGAGGCTGGTGACAATACTCTAACGGTTGAAGGTCATGAGATGAAAGTGGTGTCTGAGAGAGACCCTGCTAATCTCCCCTGGAAGGAGCTTGGAGTTGACATTGTTGCAGAGTGTACAGGTTTCTTCAGGAAAAAGTCTGATGCAGAGAAACACATCTCCGCAGGAGCGAAGAAGGTTGTGTTGAGTGCTCCTGGTAAAGGCGGCGAAATGAGAACAGTAGTTCTGGGCGTAAATGACGAGGAGTACGATCCTGCAAAAGACGATGTAATATCAAATGCATCTTGTACGACCAACTGCCTCGCACCAATGGTCAAAGTCATTGATGAGAGCTTTGGGCTTGTAAGAGGTCTCATGACAACGATTCATGCTGTGACAAATGACCAAGTAATGCTCGATGGCCCACATAAAGACCTGCGAAGAGCTCGAGCTGCTTGTTGGAACATTGTGCCAACAACAACTGGTGCGGCAAAGGCAATAGGATTGGTCTATCCGAAAGCTGCTGGAAAGCTTGACGGCATGGCCCTAAGAGTACCAGTGATGGATGGGTCTATAGTAGACTTGAATGTTCTCGTTGAGAAGGACACTGACGTAGCATCGGTAAATGCAGCATTCAAGAAGGCCTCAGAAAAAGGCCCTCTAGCTGGATACCTTGGCTATACAGAGGAACCACTGGTGTCGTCAGATATAATCGGTGACACTCATTCATGTGTCTTCGACTCTCTGACAACAGCGGTTTCTGGAAACATGATTAAGGTTCTAGGCTGGTATGACAACGAGCAGGGATACAGCCAGCGATTAGCCGATCTAGTAGGCATTATTTCGAGCAAGATGTAGAGAGCCCTTTTTGGGGCTCACCCCTTTTCTTAACTGAAGATTCCAAATTTAGCATCAAGTGATTATCGTGACTATTGAGCCAATCAGCAGAATTAATCCAGCGAAAGGAAAGTTGTATTTCAGAGGACTTGACGCAACCGAATTGGCACGAGCAAGAAGTTTCGAGGATGTCACCTATCTCCTAATCCATGGCCAGCTCCCAGACAAAAAGGAGAGTGCCAATTTCCGAGAGCGGATGCTAAGACACAGGAAATTGCTGGATGAGGAGTTGCCACCAATTTTCAAAATGATTGGAGCAAATCCCGATAGAGGGCAACAGCAAATTACGGATGGAATTGATAGGACTGAAATGATGGGTCTGCGGCCCCTAGCAAAGCAAATCAACCATATCTCACAAAAGCACAATCTAGATTCTTTGGATTCGGTCCTAGCTTTTGTCGCATTGTGTCCGGCAGTACTTGCCGCAGGATGGCGGCATCTCAGTAGCAAGCCCATAATTCCGCCCAAAGACAAACTGAACCATTGCCACAACTTCCTATGGATGATGAAGGAAACCGATTTACCAAATGAAGACCAGAACGACCTTGAGGCATGTTTTATTCTTCACATGGATGACCCCAACAATCCATCACTTGATGCTCTTGGGAAATCAATCTTGGCGGGAGAATCTCTCTCGGATTCGCTTGTTGCTGCACTAGAACATCACAAAGACCCGCTTCATCATGGCGCGGGAGAAGCAGTGATGAAAGCTATGATTGACATGGGATTCTCCGAGAATATTGAAGCATACCTCTCCAGTGCTCTTGACAGCGGAGATCGCATCTATGGACTGGGGCATAGAATATACAAGACAATCGACCCAAGAGCAATTGTGTTGCGAGATATTCTGAAGAGAAGAGCTAACAATCAGGCTACTTACGCTCTGTACTATAGGATAGAGGAAACAGCTAGAATTGGAGCTGAACTCATCCGCCAACGTAAGAATAAGGTAGTGCATCCAAATGTCGATCTCTACAACGCAGCAGTCTATCACACATTCGGAATTCCATACTATATGAACACTGAATTATTCGCCGTTTCTCGAGCAGCAGGTTGGGCTGCTCATATTGTTGAGTGGATGGAGCTCGTCTGATGGAGAAATGTTTCAGAGGGAAGCTTTTTCTCATCCATCCGTTGTGTTGATGCGTGGTGGCCATAATATGAAAGCTATAACTAATGTGACAATTCTAGATCCAGTAAAAGGGCTCATCGAAGGCGGAACAATCGTTTTCGATGAGAAGAAGATTCATTCTATTGGAAAGTCAGTGAAAGCTCCCAAAGGTGCAGAGGTTCTCGATGCCAACGGGAAATATGCGGTTCCAGGTTTCATTGACGCGCACTGCCACCAAGGACTCTTTGATGGAACTATTGGATGGGCGGGCTCAGACGGCAATGAAATGACCAAACCTGTAACGCCAGAAATGAGAGGTATCGACAGTTTCAACCCTAGCGATCCAGCGCTCAAGGAAGTACTCCAAGGAGGAGTCACAACCATCAATACAGGGCCAGGTTCTGGAAATGTGATATCCGGTGAGGCATTAGTGGTCAAGCCTATAGGGAGCCAGATTGTAGATGACATGGTCGTGTTATCTCCTTCTGGTCTGAAGGTCGCGTTTGGAGAGAATCCTAAGCGAATTCATGGGGCAGGGGAGAAAAGGACTCCATCAACAAGAATGGGTGTTGCTGCGCTTTTGCGCAAGGCTCTAACAGACGGCCAGAATTATCTGGAGAGCTGGAAGGTCTTTGGGAAGAATGTGAAGGAAGCAAAGAAGGAAGGGAAAGCCACTCCAAAACCTCCAGAACGTGATCTCGGGATGGAAACCATTGCTAAGGTCCTTAAAAGAGAGATTCCACTTCATGCTCATTCTCACAGAGCGGATGATATTGCAACAGTGGTTCGCATAGCGGATGAGTTCAAAATCAGAGTTGTAATTATCCACTGCACAGAGGGACACAAGATTGCCAACCTCCTTGCTAGGAAGAAGATACCAGCGGTAGTAGGCCCTACCTTAATCTGGTCATCGAAACCTGAAACTAGAGAGAGAAGCTTCGATACTGTGATTAAACTAAACGACGCTGGGGTTAAGGTTGCATTACAGACAGATTCACTCACGCCTATGAACTACTTCCCTCTACTGCCAATGTATGCTATTAAGCATGGCCTGAGTAAAGAAGATGCATTGAGATGCGTCACAATCAACCCAGCTGAGATTCTGGGCTTAGATAAGAGAATTGGCTCACTTGAACCAGGCAAAGATGCAGACATCATAATCTGGTCAGACCATCCGTTTGAGTTCTATTCAAAGGTTGAAAGAGCCTTCATCAATGGAAAGGAAATCCCAATAGAGTAGCTATTGCTCCTTCATCTAGTGAGTGTTTATAGGTAGATGAGAGAAAGTAGAAGCAGTGATGCAAAGTGAGTAGAGGCACAGAACCAAGCTGCAAAATCCTCGGAATCATTGGACTTACTTTCTGTATACCTATGATCTTTGTATTGTTCCTCTTCCAATTCCTAGGAATTGCAGAGTATGTATATCCCATTGTCATTCCAATCTTCATAGGAACGGGACTGATCTTCATCTTTGTATTCGGTATAATCATGTACGCAGTCCGGACTGTTACTAGAAGAACCATGCAATTTGACAAGGCGTTTATTCGGTCGCATGATGCGGGGATAGTAGCTGGAAGCGACTATATGGATCAATATCCCCCGGGCGCTTCCTACGAGATTCCAGTATATTGCCCGTACTGCCAGGAATCAATCGAGCTAGATAGAGTTGAATGGAGTAGATCAACCAGCCTAGTATGCTCAAACTGCCATAGCCACGTAAGAGTCGAAGTATCAGAGGAATAATGCCTTAGGCAAAGGATGGGACTTATCTACATATACCCAATTTGAGCCTGAATGCTGGATTTTTACTGCTCCTTGATTTTGGTATCATCCGCATCATACTCCGGGTTTGTGTACAACCTGCCGACACCAAGGGGTATGCAATCTCCGAACCAAGCGCCACCATCGGATATTGGTTTTGTATCTTTGACAAGAAGTCTAGTAGATATCGTTGGACCAAAACATCATTGTCCTGAGTGTGATGCTGAAATCGATTTTAGTGATAATTTAGAATGGATGGGTCCGACCGCCTTTCTTTGCAAAGCATGTGAGCAGGTGATTGAACTACACAGAATCAAAAACCTCTAGACCTCGCTCATATGTACTTGAGATTCCAATCTTTAGTTGATTCTACTGCAGATGCTCGCTCATCATTGCTCAGAGGGTGTATCGGGGCTCTGCAAGAGCCGCCTGTTAGACCAACATGATCCAGAAGTGCCTTTATCACTGGAACATTATTCGCAGCCCCTCTTCCCTCTCTGATGTACTCGAGGGCTGATATCTTAGTCTGTATTCTCATAGATTCATTGTAGTCATTATTCTTCAGAGCATCAAACATACCTTTCGAAATATATGGAGCGAAATTCCCTAGGCCAGAAGTGAATCCTTGTGCTCCAGCTAACCAGAAGAATGGAGCAAACCTTTCAGCGGTACCGCAAGACCACACTATCGGCTTCCCTAAGGTCTGAACAGTGTTTGCAAAGTCAACAATTCTTCCGAACGCATACTTAACGCCAACCAGATTCTTGTGATCAATCAGCTTTCCGAGAACTGCATCAGTAAGGAGAGCGCCCTTCTTATACAGAACCACGCCAATGCCTTCGGACGCATCAAGGATTTTCTGGTAATAGCGGAGGATGCCTTCTTCTGAAGAGAACACATGCTGAGGGTACATCACCATCACACCCTCTGCACCCAGATTCTTGGCCTGGCTCATCATGTCAATCGTTGTTGTAATAGAATGACCTACGCCAGCCATCACGACCATCTCGTTTCCTGCAGTTTCAATAGTAGTCCGAACGACGTCGGTCCACTCACTCTCTGAGAGGGAGTAAAACTCGCCCGTATTTCCACATGGAACGACCAGCCCTATCTCCTCCTCTGCCAGAAACTGCAGATTTCGCACAAGACCGCTTGAGTCTAAGTCCTTGAGATTATCAGAAAATGGAGTAGCTGTAGTAACAGACACTCCTGCAAGTGCGTTTCTTAATCTGGTATGCTCCATCTTGAATTCCGCCAATTGAAACTTGTTTAGCTTCCGACTCATATATGCGGCGATATACCAGAGAAAGAAACAGCGAATCATCTCAAACCCACGAGAGGAACATCATCACAGACTGAGATGGATCTACCAGATTCTATCTGGCTATTAGTCAGGGGAATTCTTGCACGATGGTTTGTTTGTCAATCATTGGCATCATGAAATCCACCTTTATTTCATGGAAGGTATTGCTACAAGGATTGCCTCTTGCCACATGCATCCTTACGTCGAATTCGCCTGTGTCAATCTCAAAAACCTCGAGAATGTAGCTATAGGAAGTTTCTCCGAGGAAGGGATTATCGGGATTGCTCGTTCTATGTCGACATATAGAGTTGTAGCCCCTCGAGTCACTGTGAGTGCTTACGATCTTCATCATGTCCCCAATGGAAACCGAGGATTCAAGCATTTTAGCAGCCACTTGGCGTCTGTGTTGACTGTCCTGAATAGGACCGCCAGCTTCACGTTCCTCAGCACTAGCAGCCTTCAATATCTCGACAGTAGGAAGCTTGAGATGATGATTTGCCCGCGTGATCATTTCAGGAAGCTTCTCCACTTCCATAACACCATCTCCAATCTCAATAGCTCCTACTTCGTTTGGTGTTGCTACCAGGAGGTTGGACCATTGATACCGATTTCCGTCTTCTAAGTCGATATTAGCAAGCTCTTCTGCCTCATCTATGGTCCTGCATTCTCTGAGTATCTTTTCAAGAAGTAAGTCATATGCTTTGTCAGAATTCGCCAATACAGTAGAGCTGCAGACCGAGAGACCCCATTTGTTTACACCTATCGAAACGCCCATTGATACTCCAGAACCGATGTGAACACCAGTAACAGCAAAGATTGTGTCGTCAAACACAGCTTGGTCATTGAAATCCGGATAGACCAAGTCTCGATTCTTGAACATGAAGTATCGAGGACCTATTATCTTCGCGCCGAGTGTGCATCCTTCACTCATGCAGTTTCGATACCAAGGCTCTTATTTCAAAGTATGGTCCAATTATTCATTCAGATTCTTTCGAATCAACATCCTTTGAGCCAAGGCTAGTTCCTACTATTCCTATTAATGACACAGCTAGGGCTAGGGCTACAAGATTAAACAACATATTGATCCACGAAACCGGTTGAACCTTGCCGAAAACAAATTGAGCAAAAAGCCCCCCAACAACAGGACCTATTGCAGAACCTGAATTTTGGGCTCCACTAACTAATGACATCGCTCGTCCTCGTTCATCTTCTCCAGATAGCATCGATGCTAGTGCGTAAGCTGCAGTAGATGATAAGGGGTATATTGGGAGCGCCCACATTATCGTGGCAGTTATTGGGTCAGTAACTAATCCAAATGCAACTGCAAAGATAACGTATGATACAGTAGCCAGAATCATTATCTTGACCGGACCCCGCCGATCCACAACTTTTCCGATATAGCCAGTGACTACCACTGCTATCATTGTCGCGACCGAATTCGAAAGACCAACGTACAAAGCTAACCCACCAAGTTCATCCACGATGATTATTGCATACATGAATGAGACTCCGCCTATACCTATTTGACTCAATGCTACAAGAAGAGTAAGACGAGCAATCCCGGGTTTCTTGATTAGTGTAAGGAAACTAGTCTTCCTCTCTTGTGCTACTTCTTTCATGGGAATGTCACGAACAAAGACAATTGCCAGACCAGTCGCCACAATGCAGACTACAGCTGCAAACCTGTATAGATTGAACATTCCCACAATATCGTAAAGCAATCCGCTGAGCAGTGCACCAGCAAACCATCCAGCTGATTGAGCTGAGATGAAGTATCCCATTCGTTCTCCTTTGCTCTTTGTCCCGGTTGTTAGATGAGCAGTCCCTGCTGGCATTGAGGCAGATGATAGCACAGCTCCGAGCACGCCAACTCCAAGAAACTGAATGCTAGTAGTTACAAGGGAATAGAGCGTGAATGTATAGGCATAGCCAATAAATCCAACAATCATAAAGGGCTTTCGTGCTCTGGAACGATCAGAGAAAGATCCCCAAAGGTTCACTGCAAAAATATTGACAAAAGCTGGAACTGCGTAGACAACAGTAAGAGTTAGAAAATCTGGAGCACCCAATTCATGCTTGACAAAAAACGTAGCGAATTGCCAACTTATTGCCATTCCAGTTGACTGAAGGCCAAAGACCAGATAAACTGCAGCCGTTGCTCTATCGAGTAGTCCCACTAGCAGTTGCTCCTAGAATGAAATGTTGAGCGATTTATGCTGGTATTAACGATTATGGAAACGGAGACTGAAGAAGGCATCAGGAATGCGTGTGTAGTAGAGTATTTGAGAGGATGGTGCAGAACCTCAGTTATGCCAGAGGACACCGAAGAGTACGTGCTGAAGGTAGAGAGCTTGAAGGCCTTCTATACTTCGAAGAAAGGACTTGTTAAGGCAGTGAATGACATCAGCTTTGGCATTCGCAAGGGAGAGTCAGTTGGTCTCTTCGGAGAGTCAGGAGCAGGTAAGACATCTGTGGCATTAGCAATCATGGGGATATTCGACGAGCTTTCAAGATACTATGCATCAACATCAAGTGAGCCTGACAATAAGAAACTCTGGGAAAAGAGAGATGAAGCTAGAAAGAAAGGACTCGCATCTGAAGACTTGGGAATGGAACTCCCCGGAGTCGAAGGAAGAATATTGTTCAAGGGGAAAGACCTGCTGACACTTGATGACAAGGAATATCGGAAAATTCGGGGAATGGAAATAACCTATGTCCCTCAAGGAACAATCAGGTCCCTCAATCCGTACACCCAGATAGGCCTGCAGACTGCAGAAGCTTTGTGGTCTCATGACGAAGATAATCTCTTGATAGAGCGGGAAGTTCTTCGCAAGGTTCTGGAAACTCTTGACCTAGTTGAGATTGGCGATTCCGATCTGCGTCAGTTCATGAAACCAGCCGAGTTCTCGATGGGTGAAGATCAGCGTATACTACTCGCAATGGCTCTAATCTCTGACCCAAGTCTAATGATAACAGATGAACCCACTACTGCAGTTGACGTCGGTGTACAACGAAGGATTCTGGATGCAATCGAAATAGTGAGACGAGAACTTGATTTATCGTTACTACTCATCAGCAACGACCAAGGTCTTATTGCAGAGACCTCAGACCGAGTAGCGGTTATGAGTGCTGGACGAATCATGGAGTTTGGGACTGCAGAGAGAGTATTGACCTCTCCAGGGCATCCATTCACAAGGGCATTCATAATGAGTAATCCTAGCATGGAAATGATGCGTAAGATTCGAGAGAAGGGACTAAGGCTCAGAGGAATTCCTGGAAAACCCCCGGACTTAGCGAATCCACCATCTGGCTGTCCATTTCATCCTCGATGTGAATTTGCCGAAGGTATATGCAAGACAGATATTCCGGAGTATCGAGAAGTTGAGAAGGACTACTGGATATTCTGTCATCAATTTGAGGAGCTTCCTGACTGGTAGGATTCGAATATGGAAGACACCAGTTCATTGGCAGAGCTGAATTCCCTCAAGGTTCCTTCGAAATTCTGGATTATCATCCCAAACATGGTCTCAAAGTCAGCGGTGAATTCCTTCAGTTTTGCTAGAAGAACGGTGTAAGGTTGCCGCGAAATTAGCACGGATGTGAATGTGAGACTATGAGCGAATAATATGGAAAAATCACCAACTGATACTATGTTCAGTCCAGTATCGCTGCGAGTTATTTCTTGAAATAGCGATTGCACTCCAGATATCCCCGCTGCAGTCAGGACCTGATCGATCTCTGCGTTCTCCTCAAACTCATGATGATAAACAAGGAGCCCTCCCTCCTGAATGATGTAGAGCTCCACCAATTGTTGCATCCAGTCTAGCTCATCTAGAGTAGGAGTGTATATCAGGCCAACACCAAAGCCCGTAATCCCAACTACAAGAAGCACTTCACCTACTAAGTACAATGGTACTCCGAAAGAGTAGTATACCATGTCGCTGGCAAAAACAAATCCAAAGTAGCCAACAAGAAATGTTGCAACGATTCGTTCAACGTTCTTCTTGAGCTCGCCCGTTGTGCTCTTCCTTGTATAGTTTAGGAACAGCATCACACCAGGTAGAGTGATTAATGCAATTGACACAGCCACAAGATCCAACCAAACTCGTGGAATCGCTATAGCCAGGAGAACATGAACTAGCCCCGCCAGGAAGAAGAGATGTTTTGTGTCATAAGGAAGGATTTCCTCTATAGCGTAGAAGAAGGCGCTAAGAGCAAGTATCATGCCGATGTATCCAAGCTTGGTCAGGATGGTATTCATTGGTTCTGCTGCATAGTAGAAATCTGCTAATATGAATGAGCCTCGATTGACCATCATGCCGAAGAAGAATGTTGCCCAAGCAACCCGGACATCCACAATCCTGCGAAACTGATGGGTATGCCACTGACGTAGCAGAACTGCTCCGAGAAGAATCGAGTAGAATACAACTGCGCTATCCAAGACTAAGCTGAGGTCTCTTACAACATCACCCGGAGGAAATACTGGCAGCTGTTATGCACCCCTTTTGGCCACACTATAATGCCATTTGCGAAGGCTACTTTTTAGTGAAGCTTGGATGAACGACTAGAATACAGACGAAACAAGCTCGTGAACGGAGCTGAAGTCACGAAGGCTCCCCTCGAATCTCTCGATAATGGGCCCGAAAATAATGTCGAACTTGTCAGTGAACTCTTGTACCTTGGACAGCAAAATGTGGTAAGCCTTCCGTGAGATGAGAACCGCGGAGAAACAACCGCCATGAGCAAAGAGAATCTCATAGTTGCCAATTGAAACCACGTTGAGTCCCTGTTCACTTCTAGTAATTTCTTGAAAGAGTGACTGAACACCGGAGATACCAGCAGCTGTTAGGACCTGGTCGATGTCCAGATCTTCTTCAAAGTGGTGATGAAAAACTAGCAATCCACCGTCTTGGATGATATATAACTCCACTAATTGATGGCGCCAGTCAAGCTCGTCAAGGGCAGGTGACATAATTAGGGCATAGCCAAACACCATGAGTCCTACCACCATTAGTGCAGCGCCGAAAGCGTAGATTAGCTCCCCTAAGGAATAGTAAGAGATATCACTCCTTCCAAGAAAGCCTACAAATCCAATCAGAAATCCAGCCACAATCTGCCCTATGCTTCTCCGAACTGCACCACTTGTATTTCGTATCGAATAAGTCAGGAAGATCATCACTCCGATTAGGGTAACAAGTGAGATAATTAGGGCAACAATCTCAATGTATTGCCGAGGGGATATCAGGGTTAGGGCTGCGCCAGCTAGGCCTGTCAGGGAGAAGCCATTGTAGAGCTGGTAAGGAAGCATTCTCTCTATTGTTGAAAAGAAAGCAACCAGTGCAAGAATCAGGCACATATAGCCAATCTTGACCCAAAAAGTGTTCATCGGCTCTCCCACATAAAGAAAGTCCGCAAGCATGAAGGCAGATGTGTTGCCCACCATTCCTATGAAGAAAAGCCCCCATGCAAGTTTGACATCCACTGGTTTTCGGAAGGGGCTCCTGTACCATTGACCAAGTAAGACGATGCCTAGGAGAAATGAGTAGAACACCACTGCTCCATCTAAAAGTAAAATAACGTCACGAATGATATCACCCTGCGGAAACTGTGGCAGTTGCTTAACACTCCGTATTTGGTCTCATCTTCAGAGTGTTTCTTCGCACTCTTAATAGTAAATCTTGGATGAAGAATCGAAGGACTCACACTTTCTCCTCAATGAAGGTTCTCACAATCTCAAGAATCGAATCAACTGCTCTGCCCCAGAGATTCTCTGGGGGAGGAGAAAGCTCTTTTGCTCCAATAATTCGGCGGATTTTTGCGATCTGACCTGCATGGTAAATCCCATGCTGCGCAGTTCTGAGTACGGCCCAAGCTATTGATGGCCCGCCTTCCTTTGGAGGGATGATACGTAGCTGATCCTTGGGGCACTCACGGACAATCTTAGTAATCTTCTCCGAATTCTCATTGATACGAGATATTACTTCTTCAAATGTATCAGCAATCACTGGGGGTCCAATCGAGTTGTTGGCTTTGTGGAACCAGTAGGTTTCAGCAGTCCCAATGTGCATGACAATTCCAGCGATTGACCTCGAGTATTCCTCAGAAGTTACCTGCTTGATTAATTCTTCATTAGTCAAATCCTCCAGTACATAGTGGAGATGTGTTCTCATATTCTCATGTACCTGAATCACTTTCTCCCTGAACCATTCTGGAACCATGCCAATCACTCCTCTGCTCCACCAGGCTTCTTGGGCGGGTCCTTAGTGATAGTCGCCAGCTCATATTCTCTGTTCCCCAGTCCCATCTTCTCTGCATGTGCTAATTGTCGTTCTGCGAGTTCGAGAATCTCACCGGTCTCTGGGTCTTTGCAGGCATGAACCATAGCGAATTTGCAGGCACCACACTCAATTTCACCCACTGGTGAGTCAGGATTAGCCGGAGCATCTTTGATAGCCTGCAATGTAGCCTGATCGATTGCTAATGGGTCTCTTGAACCAAAGATTCCTATGTCATGCACTAGAAGCGGGGCGCCGACATTCCAGCAGTCGCATTTGTCGCTTATGTCAATTGCAAGATTGATGTAGTAGAACTTGTCAGCTCCAATGGCGTTAATCACGCCCACTGTGTTCTCAACAAAGATTGAACCTTGCTCATGATTGGGTCTCCAAGTCTGTGTAGCAGCTTTTGCTTCAACTGTTGCACATATGCTGACGCAATGATGACAAGCGATGCATCGTGACTCATCTACTTCTGCTTTCTCATTCATAGTGATGCAGCGAACTGGGCAGACCTTCAGGCATTTGGAGCACTCAGGACCCAGACACTTCTCAGGATCAATCTTGATATCACCTAGGAAGTGCATTGCAGCTTTGCCCCTCTTCCCAACCAAGCCGATTCCCAAGTTCTTGATGGTACCACCAATTCCTCCGAGACCATGTCCTTTGGCATGAGTCAGGACAATGACCTTGTCGCAATCAAGCAATGCAGCTGCAACATCCACTGTCTTTACATGCTCTCCATCGACCTCAATGTCGTAGACGTCAGTTCCCCAATACCCATCTGCCATGATGATTGGAGCCCCAACTGTCGCATCAGTATAACCATGGAGTGCTCCCATCCCAAGATACTCCGGAGCGGTTGTGCGACCTCCATATGTACCATCTCCTCCATAGCCGAGACCTGTCGTTTCAGCAACAAATGGTTCACCTCCAACAGCTCTGACAAGGTCAACTATCTTGCGTGCATATGCAGGTCTCAGATAGTTCGTGTTGCCCCACTGCCCAAAGTGTGTCTTTATCATTATTTTCTCGCCAGATTTAATCTCCTTGTCAAGACTAAGCTCTTTGAAGACATGCTCAAGCTTGTCTATCATATTATAGTCTGGTCGCGCCTGACGGTCCGTGAAGTAGACCTTTGATTTTCCCATTGCAAAACCTCAGAAACAGGATAGAATGGCGTGTAATAATGGTTATCCTCCAAAGTGCTCGCTGCTCTTTCGAAACTGTTTATTACATAATCACTAGCCACCAAGGTTGGTGAATCCATTGCCAAAGGGTGACAAGCTCCTAATCGTGGAGAACCTCAGAGCATACTATCCTTCGTCTAAGGGATTGGTGAGAGCTGTTGACGATGTCTCACTCGAGATTCGGGAGGGAGAGTCAATGGGACTCCTTGGAGAAAGCGGATGCGGTAAGAGCTCACTAGCCCTAGCGCTAATGGGTCTCTTCGAGAGAGTTGCTCGGTTCCAAGCAGGAGCATCGAACGACCCGACACTCCTGAAGCAGTTCAAAGCAGGAGATAAAGCTCCAGTAGAAGACAGACCGGGAGTACAGGGCAAGGTGATATTTAGAGGAAAGGTCCTGACGTCCATGACCCAAGAGGAGCTTGTTGAGATACGAGGAAAAGAAATCTCGTTGATTCCTCAGGGCCTAACCCATGCTCTCAATCCTCAGCACAGCATTGGCCATCAGACAGCGGAGCCCATCGATATTCACGAAGATGATGCGCGTCTTATTGATATGAAGCGCAGAGTTCTCGAGTACCTTGGACTCGTCCGTCTGGCGGATGCTGGCATTCGGTACGTCCTTGATCCCGGAAGCTTCTCGGGTGGAGAGAGTCAAAGAGTGCTGATTGCTATGTCACTCATTGCGGGTCCATATCTTGTGATAGCCGATGAGCCGACGTCTGCACTTGATGTGACCATCCAACGCCAGATTATGGAGGTGCTAAGGATGGTCAAAGAAGAATTCGATGTTTCCACGCTTCTGATCAGTCATGATGCAGGGGTCATTGCAGAGCTAGCTGACCGCGTCGCAGTCATGTATGCAGGAAAAATCCAAGAGTATGGCGAAGCAGTCCAGATGTTCCACCACCCAAGCCATCCATATACTATGGGACTTATGGCATCATTCCCGACAATCGCAATGATGCGCATGAAGGCAGGAGGAAAGAGACCTCGATTGAGAGGAATAAGAGGGGATCCGCCCGATCTGACAGACCTGCCATCTGGGTGTGCTTTTCATCCAAGGTGTGACTACTGCATTGATATATGTAAAACTGAAACTCCGGAGTATAGAGAAGTAGAACCCAGGCATTTTGTACGATGTCATAGGTGGGGAGAGATTAAGCAAGAATGAAGTGTGAGCGCACACCGGCGCCCACGAGTGATGTCCTCCACCAAGCCTGAGACGCAGACTTGACTCGGGTTATCGAATTGAAAACCCTGAAGGTTCACGCATCTTGTCCAGTTTCCGTCCTCCCGGCAAAGGCTCAAGACGCGACAAGCCTCTCTGAAGCATATATACGTCTTCCCTCGAAAATAACCGCCTTTTTTGGAAGGCGCCAAACCGAGCTCATTATTGATAAATGAGTTGCAGCTCCATCTCAATAAGCGTCCGGATGGTTTCGAAACCTGCATCGCGGAATGGCTGCTTCTCCAGCAAATCACCATCCACTTCAGTACGAATCTCTTTCACACCATCCAAGTAGAGTCTGCCTGCTAGATGGGAAACGAGATTGGAGTCCGGAACCTCAATGATGGTTTCTCCGGATCTAAGCGGAGTAAGATCTATCCAACCCAATTGTCTATTGGTTTCCGACCTGTAAGCAACAGCTAGAGTGCTATCTAGATTCTCTGAGAGCAAGGTGAACCTAGGTTCCCACTGATGGGCTGCCTCATCCCTCAACTCATGCAAATCAAGAGGTCTTGAAAAGAGACCCCCGAAAAGAGCTAGGAGTCTTTGGGCAGGACCTTTGCTATCCCACTCTCTCACACGTTGAACCAACGTCTCATCGATAGACAGCTCGGATTCCATTCTAAGCTTTAGACTGACCAAGACTCTTCGGGCCTCAAATGTATACTCGCTGAGTACGTCTGGCACCTTGATAGCTGACATGGGCGTCCAAGCAACAATTCGCTCAGCCCCGATATCCCGTGCCCAAGCCATCACATACTCAAAAATCGCCTGCAATCCCTCTGTCTTTCCAGATAGAATGCTTAAGTCAGAGAGATATGCAGAGTGAGTGTCCTCAGACCCGATATGCCTTCCAACCGCAGTAGGCACTCCACCCTCAAGGCCCAAAAGGATTCTATCAGGACCCACTGCACCTTTCTTGATTAGTTCATTTAGCTCTTTAGATGTAAGTGGTTTGAATTCAGGCAGATTCTTCTTCCCTTCATTATACACTCTAAGCCAGTCATCAATCCACTCATCAGTGAGCTGAACAATGGACTTACGGGTCATTGGATTCTCGATGAGTTCCAAATGAGTCGCTTTTGAACCTACTGGGTTATGCAGAAATAATGCGTAGAAGATAGGGTCCTTATAATGGGGGTGGGGCGCCCCGTCTTGATACGTATCAGCGTCCTGATGGTTCAATGCTGATTGATAGGAAGAAGACCACTGCACAGATGGTGCAACCTACAGCGTTGACCTCTAACGCATGTCATTAGACTTGGGTTCTCAAGTCTACCCAGGAGGAGGCTCGGGGCCTCCTCCACACAGCATATCACGTCTTCCCCATGGTAAGAGCCATAATCGCTTTCTGAACATGGAGTCTGTTCTCTGCTACATCATAGACTATGGACTTAGGACTATCGCATACCTCATCTGTTACCTCAGCATTTCTATCCACAGGACCACAGTGAGTGAAGTAAGCATCATTGGTCTTAGCCATCCAATCCTTTGTAGTAATCCAGTCATCGTACTTCGCGGCAATTTCGATCTCTTTCTTTTTGGCTGCATCAACGCCTTTCTTTATCATGTCATCATAGAAACCAGCAGTCATCCAGTTTCGTGAATACACGAAGTCGGCTCCATCATAGCCTTCCTCAAGGTCGTGTACAATCTCGAATCTACCCCCAGCTGCATCAGCGTTTTCTTCACACCACTTCATGACTTCGGGGTCAAGGTCGTATCCCTTCGGATAGGCAAGAGTCACATCCATTCCGAGTCGCGTGTTGATCAAGACACTCTCTTGAACGGAGCACCATGATCTCACAAGTGCACCTCTACCCCAGACCTGAACGAACTTCTTTCCCTTGAGGTTCTTACCGCCATGCATTCTGTAGCCCATTACATCTGCGAGTCCTTGACACGGGTGAAAACGGTCGTGAGCCATACTAATTATTGGAATACTCGAGTATTGCGCATACTCCTGAAGCATCTCATGCCCTTGCCCGTACTTTTCAAGTGCGGTTTCTAGAACTCTGATGCCTATGCCCACACCATAGCGACTCATGACCTCCGCGGCATCCTGAATAGTCTCTCCTGCGGATTTGGCAGACTTGAGCCTCATAGACTTTGGCTCAAGGAATTGTGCATGACCACCAAGCTCGGTTGCCGCAGCCTCGAATGATTGCCTGGTTCGAACAGAGGGATTATAGAAAAACATCAAGAAGGTGCGCCGGTCGAGACAATTATTCAGTGGATGATCATATCTTTTGGCCTTCATCTCAAAGGATAGGTCGAGGGTCTTCTCAAGCTCCTCAACACTCCAGTCTTGTGTGCATAGCAAGTCCTTTCCATGTAGACTGTTCATGGTACTCACGACCAGCGGAAAGGTTGCATCTTTGTTTTAGGTCTATCGGGAAGTGAGTTGCTTGACCTCAGGAGCAATTGATAGCGATAGCGAAAGGGTTTTGAGAGAACCTCATTCGGATTTGACCTGTTCTGAGATGATGATTGGTCAGCCCGAAGCAGTATTCAGGGAATTCGCTGAGAGGTATGAGATTGAATTCTCCTTCACCCATGAACAACTTGAGTTGTTTCAAAAGGAGAAGGAGGTCACACTAGGACCAGACCAAATGAATGAATTGCTAGACCAGTTATCGGCAGAAGGTGGAATTCCCAAATTTCTTGAAGATTACGCGTCGCACATTCCCACTGTGTGCATGTCGCTCTATGTCATTAACGACTCATTGTGGAAATTAATGGAGCGAAAACCCTGGGATCAAGAAAAGATGTTGGCCATGACGACAATGCCGTATTGCTTCTGGCACAAAGATGAAGAGAAGACCTCGAATATCAAAGCTGTAAAAAGATGGGGTCTAGGGAAGAACACCCTGAGTTATTCGGTCGTTTCCCACACACTCGAGATTATTGGAGAAGGTGGAGACTTCGCAGGGTTTATAGATAGGAGCCAAATCACCTTGCGGAAGTTCGGAATACCTGAGAAGAGGCAGCTTATTCCCAACTATGTGTATCAGAAAGTCAAAATGAATGTCCATCTAAAAGAAGCGAAAGCCGATGCCCATCCATTGCCTCTTGACTATCTAGACTATGATTATTCCAGCTCAGCGAAGAATTACCACGACCATGGAATTCACCTCGGTGTACCAGGCGAGAGCGTGACATTGAAAATTGAGAAGAGAAAACCATCAAAACTCAGCGGCAATGTGCACCTCTTCATAGGATTCAAATCGGAATCCGAAGCCGATCAATTGACAACACTACTGGCGGACATCTGGTTCTGGGCATTGCAAAGACTACTTCAGGGACGTAACTAAGATGCTGATGACGATAGCCCTCATACTCCTCGGACTTCTATCGATTGGGATTTCTCTGATGTGGCGGAATAGACTCGCAAAGATAGACCCACTTTTCTCATCGTTTGAAGAACGGTTCGACGCTAATGAAGTTGATATCAGCGGCAACAAGAAATACGTGAATTGCTTGTCTCACCACTGGGTCATGAGGAATGTTGTTCGGGGTGACTATTCAAAATCTGGAGAGTCATTGAGCGATTTCGTTGGGGAAAATACTATGGTGGGCACTATGTTGGTTGGTATAGGAGCGGGAATCGCACCAGTCCTTCTCGTGTTGGTCATGTTTGAGAGCTTTGTTGTGGCAGGAGCCGCTCTCGCGACAGTCCTAATTGCGGTCTTTATCATTCGTCCATCGGGTGAGGTGGGAGTGTCATATGATCTTCTTTCATACCTAGTTGAACAAGAACCGACCGAATTCAAGATGGGCGATTGGGCGTACGCTGCAATCTCATCAAATCGGATAAAGAAATGGTCGTTCACCCTAATCGTAATCGCTGTGTTTTCGTTTGCACTCGCTCCTATAGGCGATATTCTTCCAGATGCTGTAGGATTCGGAATAGCCGCATACTTCTCCGTCTTTATGCAACATATCTATCTCCCATTGGCAGAAATCTCGTTTCCATTTGCGCTAATAGCATTCATTGTCGGTGTTCCTCTTCTCCCATTGCTATTATTCGCCCTCTTTCGGGTAGTGAAGAAACGACTAAGGTCTCAGTCAGATGAGGATGGAATCTAGAGGCGAACTCGGATATTCACACCAGATTCTACTGAAAAGGTAGGATTCAAGAATACCCAATCGGCTGCATCTAAAACGTTGTGTCTGAGGTATCTTAACAATGTATATGACGCTGGCAACAATTCTGCTGGGAATTTTATCGATTCTAATGGCAGTATTTTGGCGTAAGCGTTTACTGCGCCGCGATGAAATCAATATCTATCTTGAAGCTAGGTTTGGCTCTGAAAGTGTTGATACTTCAGGCAAAACCCACTACTCCAATTGCTTATCGTATCAGTGGGTCATGAAGAATGTCATTCAGAACAAACTTAGCCAAGGTAGCGAGGTCATCCGTACAGCTTTGGTAGACAGAACCGTCGAGGGTACAATGGCACTCGCAATCGTAGGATCACTGATTCCATTCACGGCAGCTTATCTAATCTTTGTTAGCTTTGCACTTGTTGGTGGATCAATTATAATCCTCCTCCTGGCAATTCTTGTGATTCAAGCACCATTTGATGTGGCAGCATCTGATGGTCTCTTGAAATGGCAAACAAAGCAAGATCCGATAGATTTCAAGGTGGGCGACTTTGCATATGCTAAGGTATCATTCGGGGCAATCTCAAGATGGATACGAGTGCTTCTCGCAATAGGAGCTATTGCCATTGTAGTGGCACCCTGGAGTGACTTGCTACTGGAAGGAGCGACTTATGCAATAATAATGGTGTTCACATTCGCTTTTACTACCGTATATACTCCACTTGGTGCAGTCAATCCAGCTTTGGCGTATGTATTCTTTGTTGCGACTGTTGTGACAATCCTAATAATTGCCTTCCTCCTCCCTGGGAAAATCTATAATTTGGTCCAGAGAGATATCAACATCTTTGCGCTAGAATCCGAAGAGAGTTCCGATGAGATCGATGATGAAACCGTAGAGAAAGAGAATAATCGCGGAGGCCATCAGGTCAAGACCTAGGAGTGCTCTTTTCCAGACAGGAGTAGGAGCTCCATTGGAGTCTAGTCTTTTCTTATCATCAAGTGGTTGTCGTGAGAATAGACAACCACCAAGGAGCAATAGGATTCCGCTACCCACGAAAGTGAGAATGCCTACAATGTAGAAAAACACCAAAGCCTGTGTTGCTACAGATGCGATAAGGCCTGTAACCAGAATGAGTGCGGTCAGCACTGTCCCCCACATGAAGCCAGCTTTGAGGGCGTTCATCCACACATAACGTCACTCCGCTTCAAGGCATTAGAGCAAACAGGAATCCGATCGAACCAAGCACTATTGCCAATATCACAAGCGGAAGAAAGATTGACTGGAGAGATGCAATGAATAGAGCAACATAATCTGTCGCATCGAGCGGTGTATGAGTTCCGCTATCTTGATCACCATAATGAGACCAATCAAAGCTCTCTTGTTTCTCTTCTTCGGTCATTCGTTATTCCTCGCTTCCTTTTTTGCTTGCATTTAGTAAATAGGCATGTGGTTCACAGCAAAATCTATCTTCCTGTAATCGTTGCTTCTTGTGCCTCGATCTGTGCCTTGTAATCAAGGTCGAGTTCTCCAGCGAAATGACAAGCCACAAGGTGTCCATCACCCATGTCTCGAAGATCTGGAACCTCGTCCTTACAGACTTCCTTCGCAAACCTACATCTTGGATGGAATCTGCATCCTGTTGGAGGATTGATCGGACTCGGAACTTCTCCAGATAGAATCGCTGCCCGACCCCGAAATTCAGGATTCGGCACAGGAACTGAGGATACAAGCGCAGCCGAGTATGGATGCATTGCTTCCTGGAATATATCGCGCGGAGTCATCTCCATGATTTTCCCTAGATACATCACAGCAACCCTGTCACTCATGTGCTTAACGACACTCAAGTTGTGGGAAATGAATAGATACGTTAGGTCGAATTCCTTCTGCAGGTCCTTCATGAGGTTAAGAGTCTGCGCTTGAACTGACACATCAGTACTAGATGTAGGTTCATCCATTACAACGAGCTTGGGATTCAACGCAAGGGCTCGCGCGATACAGATCCGCTGTCTTTGCCCACCGCTGAATTCGTGTGGAAACCTGTTGAGGTGGTCCTCATTGAGACCAACTTTATTGAGCAATTCTATGACCTTCTGCCTCAATCCATAGCCGCGAGCAATCCCATTTACTAGCAGTGGTTCACCGACAGCATTCTTAATTGTCAACCGTGGATCAAGTGAAGCCATTGGGTCTTGAAACACAATTCCCATGTTTCGGCGAAGGAACCTCATCTCTTTTGACTTCAGCTCGCTGATGTCCTGTCCCTCAAAGATCATTGTGCCAGATGTGGGAGGAATGAGTCTCAGTAGTGTTCGACCGGTGGTTGTCTTTCCACAACCTGATTCTCCGACAAGGCCAAGCGTTTCACCCTTGACAATGTCAAATGAGATGTCGTCAACCGCTCTAACGTACCCAAGTACCTTGCGGAAAACTCCGCCAGTCAATGGGAAGTACTTCTTCAAGTTCTTTACTTGGACCAAAGGTACATTGTCTGTCATTTTTAATCACCTTCTCCCCTTCACAGAACCCTGTGGATGGAAACACTCCACCAAGTGACCAGGCTTTACCTCCTCTCTCGGAGGTCGCTGCTCTGAGCAAATACTTGTTGCGAATTCACATCTTGGATGGAATCTACATCCTGTTGGTGGTGTAATCAGATTGGGAACCATGCCCTTAATCTGCAATAATCGATCAACCTTCTCTGTCAATTTCGGAATTGCCCGAAGCAGACCTGACGTGTAAGGATGAACAGGGTCTGAAAACAGCTCATCGGTTGAAGCGTACTCCACAACAACTCCAGCATACATTACCGCGACATGTGTGCAAGTTTCTGCTACAACACCTAAGTCGTGGGTGATGATGATTATTGAAGAGTCAAAGTCTGCCTTGAGCTCATTTAGTAGATTCAGGACCTGAGCCTGAACGGTTACATCCAGCGCTGTTGTGGCTTCATCGCAGATTAGTATCTGAGGATTGCAGGAGAGAGACATCGCAATGAGTGCTCTCTGTCTCATACCTCCAGAAAGCTCATGAGGATACTGATTAGCTATCTCCTCGGGAGACGGCATACGGACCATCTTGAGCATTTCAACTGCTTTCTTCTTGGCCACCTTTTTCTTATCGTCATCAGTTGGTGGCGGAGGGTCATCGAGTTGACTCTTATATTCGCTGATTTTCTCCTTGATCTCCTCCGCATTCGGAGCCTGTGGATTCTCTGCCAAGGTTTCCTCCAAACGATCAATCTTCATCACGAGAGCTTCTTCTGCAAGATTCTGATGAAGAGATATCACCTCGGCAATCTGGTCACCGACTCGAAATACTGGATTGGGATATGTCGCAGGATCTTGGAACACAATTGCAATGCGGTTGCCCCTAATGTGACGCATCTCATCTTCAGACAGCTTAAGTAGATCAGAAATAACTTCCTCTTTATCCAGTGTGCGGTCTCTGAAGACAACCTCACCGGCCTCAATTACTCCCGGTGAATCCACAAGACGCATAATTGATTTCGCAGTCACGCTTTTACCGCATCCTGTTTCACCCACGAATGCAAGAGTCTGTCCCTTTTTCAGCTGAACAGAGACTCCGTCAAGTGCCTTTACAACTCCTTCATACGTATAGAAGGAAGTCTTGAGGCCTCGAACATCAAGGATCACATCAGGTTCAAGTGTATGGATTTCATCCTGGGAATCGTGGATTTCATTGTCTGATTCAGTCATAGTCATCATTTCTCCCTCTGTCATCGCCTTCTAAGTTTAGGATCTAAGATGTCTCTCACCCCGTCGCCGACTAAGTTGAAGGCGAGTGCACATAGCAGTATTGCAATGCCAGGGTAGAAGACCAGCCAGTAGAAGGTAAAGTGATCCTGTCCTGTTGCAATCATGAGTCCCCATTCCGCAGTACCCGCTTCCGCCCCGAATCCGATGAAGCTAAGGCCGGCAGCTGTAAGCAGAACACCACCCAAATCCAGGGTAGCCTGCACAATGACGGGCTGTACTGTATTGGGCAGGATGTGAGTCAGCAATATCCTGAAGTCTGATGCGCCGACAGACCGAGCAGCCTCAACATATAGCCTCTCGCGTTCGATCAAAACTTGACCCCTTACAAGACGAGCATATGTTGGCCACCAGACCACCATAAGAGCTATAGCAATGTTGTCGAGGTTTCTCTCACCAAGAGCGGACACAATCGCCATTGCAAGGATTAGGCCTGGGAATGCAAAGAACACATCTGTGATGCGCATGACAACCTCGTCAACAGCTCCTCCAAAGTAGCCAGCTGCAGCACCAAGGAATGTACCAATGATTAGGGCAACTGAAACTACTGTGAGAGCAATTCGCAAGTCAATTCGGGTCGCCCACATGACCATGCTGAATATGTCTCCACCATTCTGGTCAGTTCCCCATATGTGCGTGGGACTGGGTGCTTGTAGAGTTTCGGTCCATATTCTTTCAGTAGGTCCATAAGGAGCCCAGAGATTAACAGTCAGAGCAATGAAAACATATCCGAGGATGATTACCACTCCCACTACGACCAATGGGCTTCTTCTAATCAGATAGAGACTATACCTTAGCTCTTTCATCCTTGGACCCAAGTCTTCCTTGAAGAGCTTCCACCAATAAGACCTAACACTTGGAGTGAAAAGAAGCAGTATAGCAACCAAACTGCCAATGGCTAAGTATGGTAGAGAGCCACCTATCCAAACAAGGAGCCCAAAGTAGATGATATTAGCGTAAATAATCCATGGAAATTCGTGAGCAAACACCTTGTAGACTGACCGGCCTATGTTGAACAGCCATAGACCAAAGAGAATCATCGGCATCGTATTCAGTATTAGTATGCCAGCAAAAGAGCCAAAATTGATTTCCCCTGCAATGAACGGTCCCACAAGAGGGGCTAAGAGTAGTACACCTACTCCCATCGCCACAAGACCAATGATAGATTGGAAGATGCCTACAAATCTCACCATTTGAGGTGCTTTCTCTTCAACAATTTCTACTTCAATTTGAGTTAATTCACCCATTTCTTGTCACCTCATCCATAGCGTATTCGTGGGTCTAGTGTGGCATATATGAGATCAACAATCAGATTGGCTGACACGAAAATTATAGCAACTAGAATCGTGAACGCATTTATGCTAGGTATGTCCGATGTGAGAATAGCCGCGACAGCCCAACGACCAAGTCCTGGCCAGCTGAATATTGTTTCAGTGAGGACCGCTCCGGTAATGAGCCCACCAAAGGCAAGGCCAATAACAGTCACCGTAGGAATCATCGCATTTCTGAGAGCGTGTCTATAGATGACAACTCTCTCCGTCAAACCTTTTGAGCGCGCCAGCGTAATATAATCCTCTTTCAATACCTCAAGCATGCTGGAACGCATCATCCTAGTGATAATAGCCAGAAAGATGTAGCCAAGACACATTGCAGGCATCACAAAATGAATCAGAGCATCAAAGAATAACACTCCATTTAGAGTCAATACGGCATCCAGTAAGACAAAGTTGGTTATGGGAGTATAGTCGACATAAATGAAGGAGTACCTGCCTCCCTCAGGGAGGAAGGGTAATCCCCACATGAAGAACTGGAAATAGAACAGATACTTCAGCATAAGAGCAAACCAGAAGATAGGCATCGATACTCCAGCTAGAGCAATCACTCGAGTTACATGATCTGTCAATTTATCCTTCTTAGTTGCTGAAATAATGCCTAGAGGGATGCCAATAACCACAGCGATGATCATTGATACAATAGCTAGTTCAATGGTCGCAGGGAAGTATCTCTGGATTGTAGGGATTACATCCATCCTTGCAGTATTTGAATATCCCCAGTCTCCAGCAAACAGATTTCTCAGATATAGAAAGAACTGAACGTAAATGGGCTCATCGAGCCCATGTTCGAGTCTGATTGCTGCGTAAGCATCGGGAGTAGTTCTCTCGTCTACATATAATGCAAGAGGATTTCCAACAACATAAGCCAACACGAATGTTATGGCTAAGACTCCAATTATTACAGGAATCGATAAGAAAATCCTTCTAATCACATAATCTCTCAATCTCATGGTCGACCACTTCATGCGCACATACTCGGGGTTCTACCAGATGATGCCAAACTGATTTCAAAGGGCGCATCATTGGTGACAGTCATTTAAGCCTTTGGATGTCAGAAAAGAAAAATAGTGGCTCACACAACCATTCAAGAACCGTCTACGCCGGGGAAGGGTTCTATGCGAGATAGAGTGTATTTACGCTTTGTTGTGTGCGTTACCACACGATGATTTACCCGTAAGCTATATTAGACAATGCACATCCAACTTGACTCCTCTGCGGCACATTAAAAGTGCTGCGCGGCAAGAAAATTTTGTCTTTTGACGAAATTCCTTGTACGAAGGAGGAAGTTATTTCCAATGGAAAGAAACCAGATGTACGCGATCATAGTTATCGTGATTGTGGTTGCGGGTGCTGGTGTTGCTTTTGTCTTCCTATCACAACCGACTCAGACTCCTGAGGATCAGTTTATTGTGGAGACTATAGGCAACCCCCTAAGCATGGACCCGCACGTCAATTATGAGAACTTCGGTGGCGGACTACAAGAAAATATTTACGAAACGTTATACTACTACCCATTTGGTACGGATAGTACGGAGCCTTCGGTGCCTCTATTGGCAGCGGACGACCCTGTTATTTCCGCAGATGGTCTACAGTACAACATCTCACTGCGTCAGAATGTCAAATTCCATGATGGAACACCGTTCAACGCAAGTGTTGCAAAATGGAATTTCGAGAGAGCAGTCAAGGCCTTCCGCCTTGCAGGTCCTGTTTGGATGATCATTGAACCAATGGTTGGTGGTCTAGCCGTTGAGGATGCTGCTTACGGTGAAGGTACTGGTAGCCAAGAGTTCGCAGACGCCTTTGACGACTGGGTTGAAAACTCAGGCGCAATCGTGGTTCTAGACACTTACACAATCCAGTATAACCTGGCAGAGCCATTTGCCCCATTCATTGCGGCGATGACTTACCGTGTTGGTGCTTTTATGAGCCCGACCTACGTTCTATCGAACCCATGCAACGACTCCGTACCTGTTGGCGGTGACTGGACAGAGCACTATGGTAATGACTACGGTGAGTGGCAATCCGTCTGGATGGAAGACCACACCTGTGGTACTGGTCCATACATGCTCGAAGACTGGAGACCAAACGAGTACATCCACATGGTCATTGCCCCTGACTACTGGAGAGCCGACGCCACTGAGGCGGGCATAGCTCCACCATCCTACGCAGGTGCAATCAAGGAAGTTTGGTATAAGACCAACGAGGACACAACTGGCAGACTCCTGAATCTCAGAACTGGTCTGGCTGATGTTGTCTACTGGCCTACAACCAACGCTGATGAGATCTGGGACAACACCACAATGGGTTCAAGCGATGCTAACATTCACGTCAACACTGGTGGATTCAGCTACACACTGATGGCCTTCACCTTCCTATTCCACGACATGAACATCACCCGTGGAACAGCAGCTCCGGTGGAGATCCAAAGCCCATTCACCTATCGAGGATTGAGGAAATGTTTCGCTTACGCCTTTGACTATGACGCGGCAATCAATGCTATCGTCAGAGGATGGGGCTTCCAAGCTAAAGGCTTCATCCCACAAGGTATGTTCGGTCAGAACTCAGACTATTGGCTAGAGCACTATAACATCACTGCAGCAGTAGAATTCTGGAATACGGCAATGAACGAGCCAGGATTTGTAGACATCATCAATGCCCTAGATGGTTACATTGAGCTGTTCTACAACTCAGGCAACGTCATCCGTGAGCAGGGTTCACTCCTGTTGAAGGACGGTCTATCTGCTGTCATGGCACATGCAGACACCAACTTGACAGGTATCACTGCCACCATGACTAATGGTGAGCCTGGTGTTGAGCTCAGGGTCAATGCCCTTGAGTGGGCAAACATGCTCCTGAAGATGGACAACCACGAGCTGCCAATTTGGCTCATTGGTTGGGCTCCTGACTACGCAGATCCAGACAACTACGCCCTACCGTTCGTGAAATCGACCGGTACATTCATGCATGCAAGCGGCTACAACAACACAGCTGTAGACGCGCTAGTTGCAGCAGGGAAGGGTGAGACGGATCTAGTGGCCAGGCAGGCAATCTACGACGAAATGCAGGAGCTTGTAGCATATGACCAGCCCAGTATCTACATGTACCAGCCTTCTGAATTCAGAGTCTGGAGAAACTGGATGGCTGGCAACGGTCTGACCTACAACCCAATGTATGGTACCTACTACTGGTTCCACCTACACAAGGTCTATCCAACAACCTAGATCTCTAGTAGAATAGATGTAAGAA
>JAEOTX010000200.1 GCA_016839605.1 Candidatus Thorarchaeota archaeon
ATAACGGTGATGCCGCCAGAACAACAAGAATCGACGGAGGCACAAACATGGGCCTGAGAGCATCGGAACATCGACTTACTTTGATGGCATTGTACCTGGTAACTATGATAATGCGGGCATCTTTCTATATAACAATCGCAGTGATTCAGAGCCATTCCTACCTGGGTGGGCTAACAGAATGGGAAGTTGCTGCCGTGCTCATTGTATACCCTGTTACAGAGCTGGCCACTGTTTCTTTCTTCGGTTCCTATAGTGACAAGATTGGCAGAAAACCAATTCTGATTGCGAGCCTCTTCATCACTGGTGCGGCAGCATTTCTTTTTGCTATTGCTCCAACTGCCGCTGTGCTACTTCCTTTCGCAGCAATCTTTGGACTTGGAGCAGCATCCAAAGTTACGACCACCCTATCAATGATCGCTGATGCTTCAGGAGAAGACAACCGCGCTCGCCTAATGGGCTACTATGACCTCTCCACCTTGATGGGTCTAGCTGGAGGATATGGTCTGGGAATTCTACTTCTGCAATTTGGATTTGCTACGACTCCTATTCTCTTACTAGCTGCTACGGCTTGCACAATTAGTGGCTTTATTGGATATTTCGTGATTAAGGAGACAAGAAAGCACGTGCAGATAGAAGCTAAGATGTCGGATCTCCTGAGAGAAGTAGCTGGAGACAGAAGGATACAGCTGATGCTACCCGTATATGTTCCAATTATCTCATTGTATGGCTTGCTCATTGCAAACGTTGAGAGGATACTCGAAGATCACTTCTCAGAGATACTCTCAAACACAGACCTAATCATCCTCTTTGGTATGCTTGGAGGAGCACTAGTCTTGGGTATCATAACTATGGGCCATCTTTCTGACCATTATTCCAAACGCAGGCCTTTCATTGTGGTAGGTCTTCTTGGCTTCGGTCTACTTGCGTATCTGCTATTCATGACCGCTGAATCAGGCGACTTCAGTGGGCTATGGGCAATTTGGCCAGTCATGCCACTCCTAGGCTTTACTGCGGGGTCGTTCCCTCCAGCGGCAATGGCCTATCTAACTGACATCTCTGAAGAAGAGTCCAGAGGCAGTACTATGGGGGTATATAGCATCTTCTTTGGTTCGGGGATGATAATTGGACCAGCATCGGGTGCTTTTGCCTACTCCTCATATGGCTTAGCAGGAATGGGAGTACTTGTTGCCATCCTCATTATGATAGCTTGCATTGGAACGTATTTCATGCCTGAAGCACATGGCATTGAGGGCCAAAGCGCCGACCAGCAGTGATTGAGCAAGAGTTAATTAGAAGCCGGCATACACTTGGCCTTAGTCACTCCAATCGGGGAGATACAACATGGTTAGAATTACTACCATCAGTAACATTCTGTCTGGTATCGGCATTGCAATCCTTGCCTTTTCTGCTATACTCAAGTATTTGCTAGAGGGGCTTGGTCAGACTGGCACCGCATATCCATTCTATGCATGGATAGTGGGCGCCGGATTATTGGTCATCGTCATCCTTGCAAGTGCTGTTAACACATTCACTGAGAGAACAGGGTTTGTGCACCCTGAGGACAAGCTTGTGAGCAACATGTTTGTGTTCCTCATGGCTATTGCTACAATCCTGATTCTTGGAATTCTTGACGAAGGGGCAGTATACCAGAGAAATCTCTTTGACATGGGCGCTATGATTGTCATTGCGTACATTTTCCTGTTCATATTCGTCTTCTTCAGCGGCGCGATTACAGAAGCCGGTGAGATGGGGCAGGTCAAAGAAATGACAGCTCGCTTCATGCTGGTTTCCCTTCTGCTCGGAGCCATTATGGCTGGGGTCAAAGTCGGTCTAGACATCATATGGGATACAACGGGTTCATATGAGTGGGCGGCAGGTGCTCTTGGGCTATTTGCTCTAGGACTTGTGGTCCTAATCGTAGCGTTTCTTGGACGCAGGTACGAGCCTGTTGGCAACGAGTAGTGCTTGATTGGGATGGAATATCTCCATCCCTTCTTTCTGTTTTAATTCCAGAGTGGATACTAGGGACCCTCTCAGTAAATGAAATAAGGGTCCGAAAAGAACCTCATTCCAGTCCTTGAGTGAAATCGCTGAATAGTCCAAGGTGTCAATTATGGCTGACAAGAAGCTCTGGCTCGGAACTTATCTTGATGATGAAGGGAAGAGAACTGACAAGAAGTTCGAGATAACTGTCGACCTGCTACGTCGGCATGGTGGAATCTTCGGGTCGACTGGATCAGGAAAAACAGTACTCAGCAAAGTCATCCTAGAAGAAGCAGCTATGGAGGGGATTCCTATCATAGCCTTTGATCCACAAGGTGATATTGCATCTCTGATGCTACCTGGTGATCCCAAGCAGCTAGCAGAGAAAGGTGTTCCAATAAAGCTTCTTCAAGAGTACATGGACAATGTAATTGTGCGTGTATTCACACCAGCGAGCAGCAAAGGACTTGCTATCTCAATTAATCCCCTGAAATTACCTGATTCAAAAGCTGACCAAGATGACATAATTCGGCTTATGGACAACTGTGCTAGAACTCTGACCAAGGTTCTTACAAAAGTGGGAGGGTTGTCAAGATCATGGGAAGGCAAGTCATTTGCAGTCTTGTACGAGCTTCTCCGAACTATTTGGGAGAGCGGCAAGGATGTGGGAGACCTCAAGGAGTTAGCTGATTTATTGACTGCACCAACTGAGGAGGTTGGAATTGATCTAGAGCCCTACATGAAATTCACAGAAAGACAGACGCTTGCCACAAGGATTAGGACTTTGACAGTTGGCTCATCGCAGCTCCTATTCAAAGAGGAAGGGCAGGTTGATTTTGACTACCTCACTAAGAAAGTCAACGGCAAAACACCGATAAACGTGATCTTCCTGAAGACCCTTCGAAGCGAAGAGGAGAAGCATTTCTTCATCTCAATCGTGCTAAACCAGCTATATTCATGGATGCTAAGGCAAGGATTCACTGATGCGCCTAGAATGATGATTTTTCAGGACGAGGCTGCTCCATTCATCCCTGCGGGGATGCGATCTCCGGGTCCCAAGGAAACATTTCTCCTCCTATTCCGTCAAGCTCGAAAATATGGCGTGGAGTGCC
>JAEOTX010000201.1 GCA_016839605.1 Candidatus Thorarchaeota archaeon
CAATTGCAATCACCGCATCCCCGGTTTTAGCGACCAGGAAATTTCTGGCATATCCCATACCAGTGGGAATTGCTATGTCGACATAGCTGTTAGCATGTTCTTTGATATCAGTGGGGAGTATGCCAATGGTCAAGCCTCCATGCTTCTTAGCTCCTCTGCATGCAGCCTCCATCACACCGCCTAGTCCCCCACAGACGACAGCAGCACCACGCTTTGCAATCTCTTCACCAACAGCTTCAGCTAGTTTGAGGACATTCTTGTCACTATCAGATCCACCTATCACGGATATGCTCCTTATCATTGGAATCACGCTATTGGTCTGCTGCTTCTTGGGATTGAATTCTCCTAGCAATGGACTCGTAATCAGTTTCAGAAAGCCTACCATCTTGTCTTCTGCGGTTGGCTTCATCCAGTAGTGTCCAAGAAACTCCCTTCTTGATATATCCTAGCTTTGTGAGACGTTGTTCCAATTGGGGCTTACTACCCAAGTCATGCGGGAGTTCAATCTTTGAGCATCTAGAAGCTTGGTATAGCTGTTTCTCAACATGGTCTGGAATCTCTCTTGTCGCTAATGCGTAGATTTTGGCCATGGTCAAAAGTGCCCTTGCTCCTAGGTCTTCCGATGACCATCCTGCGTCTGTTCCCACTATGCAGATTTTCGATCTCCGGACACATTTCTTGAGACAATAATCACAGATCACTGGTTCAAGAACAGCATCCCCTTTCGAGAGATCGACCTTCACAATCCCTTCATCAAGTTCCAGGATACAGTGTGTGCTAGTTGTGCCGACACCAAATGATTCTGCGTTCTCCCTGATTATGCTCATCTCTTCCTTCGAATTTGGAGGCAATTGATTCGGGCTCAGAATTGGATCCTGCTCGGGACATGCCTCCTCGTCCAATAATACGATGCAAGGTAGAGCTATCTTGGAATCATCACCACCACGCAGCTTTTCGGCAAAGGAGTCTACTGTGTTTCCTACGGATTCTGCATGATAAACGGTGGGCTGGGTTCTTAGAATCTGTGTGATTCTCTTAATAGCAATTTCAGTTTCTCGTCCACTTCCAACAATGGCTACGAGCAGGGATGTTCTTGATCTATCTGTGAGCATCCTGTACAAATCTGCAAATGAATCAGCTTCCTCAGGTCGGAGTACTATTATTGCCCCACGATGGCCTCTCATAAACGTTTGAATGAGGCCCGGAAATCTTTCGGTTGTGGGTAATGCCCACAGCTGAAGCACAGCTTCACCACCATCATCGAGCCTACACCTTGATACCCCAATTCCAACTCCCACAGTGGAATGTAGCTGATACGCCACTGTGCCTTCTGAGGCAATATTGAGAAATCCTGTTTGCAGAGCGGCATTTACTCCAAGAACCAAAGCCTTGAACATGACTCTTGCATTGTCAGGGGTTTCATTTGAAGAACGATTCACGGATTCTATTTCCCAAATACGAAAAAATAGCTATGGGTCATGGATACCTCAACTAGATCTCATCTGAAGGTGACTAAATACACCTGATTGCTATAGTATAGTGAGTACTAAACTTACGGTGAATGACACTTGCGAAGCTCACGATTCAACAAGCGTCACCTCAGAAAATCCAGCCAGACGGCTATTAGGGAATATAGAGATTTTCCAAAGGTCATCAGGGATTCCATGATACAGAGAGGAAGCGACTACCGTATCTGAGGTGTTGAGATAACCTTATTCAGTTGTATGGTCCCATGGGCTTTCGATTAAGATGGTAAAGGTATACAGAGCATCTGAAACCATTCTGAAGAGCAGAGCCGGATATGGAGTCAAGTACGTTGCAGATATTGGTTTTGAGAACCCAATCGGGAGTGCTGGTTTCATTCTTGTTAAGATTCCACCTCAGATGAAGACTACTCCGCATGCGCATGGAAAGCTCGAAGAAGCCTTTGTAATCATGAATGCCACAAAGATGGGTGTGAATGAAACTCTCTATGATTTGCTCGAAGGGGATATAGTCGTGGTTGAACCTGGTGAGTGGCACTGGTTTGAAACTCCCGATGGTGGAGACGTCAATATTATTGCTGTAAAAATGCCAAATCTGAAAGACGACAAGATAGAAACGGATTGAGTCCTCTAGTAGTCTTCTTCTTCATCGTAGTCTCTGAATAGCATGTCTAGACGATCGCGTCTTACAGGATTACGCGATTGAGGCACTGACCTCTTTAAAATACCATTAAGCTCTCTCCAGTCCTCATGGCGCTTCTTCCTACCATATGCACCTGCAAGAGTTATGATGATGTAGGCAACGAGGCCTACAAGGTACATCTCCATTCTCGTAGCAAAGGCGGATGACATTATTGCCATAGCGAGGACTACGATTCCGCCAACTATCATAGTGTTGATGAAGCAGTCACATCTTATCTCTAGCGCCTTAGGTCCGATAAGGAAGTCATCTGGGTCAGATCCGGGCGCGCGATTGAGGATGTAGTTGAACCAGGATGCAAACAATATTCCGCCCACTATGCCTAGCGCTACTATCGGGTCCATCACTTACACATCCAAATTGTACAGATTATACTTCAGGCTCGGGTTCTGCGATTTTAAGCCAGCTGAAACCATATTCACCTTCATAAGATATCTCAGAATCCTCTCCCGGGGTTATGTGGAGCATTACAGCGAATTCCTTGGTGACTTCCGGAGATGCATTCGCAAGACTGAATTTGCCTCCTATCAATGCTACCTTGTGTCCTGTCTTTAGGTTTCCGAGTTCAGGGTGTTTCGTTATGTCTATCCCTATCCTAGCCTGAAGATGCTCATTCCTAACAACAAGCGTTTGAATGTCATTTATGGTTTCTACTGATAGGACATCCATCCAACTGCAGACTTCATCTGGGAGTTGCTCTAATTCTACTGCTTCCTTTGTCGTCATCTCTTCGATGGGAGGGAAGTTGCCTTGTATCTCGTTAAGAATAGGCGTGATTTTCGCGGTGTCCCAACCCTTCTTTACAAACATCTTGAGAGCGTGCTCCGCGATCTTTTCAAGAGCTGGCTTGAATCTGTCATGTGATGATGACGAAATCTTGTACAGCATAAGAAACGATGCAAGAGCGCCGTCTTCCTTTCCATAAGCTACGCCGACTTTGTATGAAGTCACGACTAGTTGCCATGCATTGTCGTGCTCATCAAATTGAATGGCATGCTTTGCGATATCGCTCAATAAGGCAAGAGTGGCGGATGGATATTGGAGCTTGCTCTTGGTCAGAGAGAAGCCACCCATGAACTCTCTTAGCACCTGCATGATTACGTAAAGACCTTCAGAGGTCTCAATCATGTCTTCAAGGCCTACCCTTCGAATCATGCTGTCATAAAGTGAATAATAGTAGTCGATCTCGTCATAATCCTCACGAATCATAGCGAGGACAATGCGCACGAAGAACACGCTAGCCTTGAGTTCATCGTTTGAAACACCTGCGAACATGAGGAGTCTGAATGCCTCATCCGAGATAGCTAAAGAATCCTCAATGCCTCGTTTGGTTCCTCTATACAGATGACATATCATCTCTAAGTAGTAGAGAAACAGCGTCAGGTCTGATGCGTGCTGAACAAGTTTTGAATGAGTATCAGAGTCGTTTGTGAGGGTTGAGACTATGAGGAGTCGTTCAATCTCGTTCTGGATGGCTTCAATTTCAAGAGCTAATGTGTTGTATTTGCCTTCTCTGAAATCCTCAAACATCGTAGGTATGCCAGCTTTGATGTCTTCGAGGAAGTCAAGAATGAAGAGCGGTTGTCCCCTGGATAGCTGTCTATCGAGCCCCTCAGCTGGTGCCTTGACAGCCCTTAGCACTCGGAGTGCATGTTCTTCTATTAGCCTGATTCTTGTGACTGGATCATAGGCTTCTTGACGAGCAATGCTGTACCTAACTTCCTCGCCATAGATTCTCTCACGCAATACCCCCAACTTCTTCTTCAGTTCTTCAACCTTTGTGGATTCCATGAGCTCGAGTACGAATGCAGAACCAACTATGCCTTCCACATCGACCTTGATGTCCTGAATCGTGTTTAGTAGCTTCAGATCACTTGTCACAATCTTTGACTTCTTTGACCGCATGGCTCCAAGAATCAGGGACATATCATTATGCTGTGGAAGAGCAGTTTCAGGCTTATTGATGCTCTCCATCAGCTCTTTGATGTCCTTTGAGAGAGTTTCATCAATCTGGACAATCTGCTCGGCCTCTCTTCTCAGGTACCATCTGAGTTCCTGAAAGATCTGGCGAGTGACCCAGAGTTCCATTCCTGCCTCTTCAGCCGCCTCTTTTACAATAAAGACGTCTTTTGGTCGATCGCTGAAACCGCTGATGAAGAAGTTTGCATCTAGATATACGCGCATCTAATCTGACTCCATGACTTGCCATCCCAAGTGGGAGCGGGGACTCCCTCGACTGCGAATGCTTGTCGTCTGGTTTGATTTTCGACCTGCATTAAGGTCTTTCGCTGGGGATGCAACTTGGATAGGCATAGGGGAGTACGGAAAAACATTGTGCTATGCCGCTTAGGCTTGAGTGACTTGCGACGGGACCGGTGCTCAATCTAGATTTCCATATCTTCGATTCCATTATCTAATGCGTATTTCACCGCCTCAGCTTCGTTTTCGAATCTTCTTACGACATCAAATTCGTAATATGATGTGTCTCCATCCTTTGACAGTTCCATTAATGGTCTTGCGAATTGTCCTGGATCAAAATATACTCTGACCAAACAGATGACCTTGATTTTGGCAGCCTCAGCGCATTCATCGCATCCATGGGGCCCTCTTGCACAATGCGGCGGTGAAATGACTCTAATTATTTCCTCGTAAGGTCTGTCTTCTTCTGAGAAATCCATACTTCAACGAATGTATACATCGCTTTGAGTCTATCTTGCTCGGACTGCTTGCTTATATAATCCAAAGGAACCCTTGGAAACAATCTGGATGATGCAATGGAGAATTTGAAGCCTACCATCTTTCACTCATTAGCCATTTAACGAGTTAATTTTAGGGAAGTATTATATCGGGTAATATGTCACCATCATCAAGTTCGCTGGGCGGCCGAAAAGGGAGAGTGAGGTCGCATGCACCCACCAGCGTCTATTGGATGCAAGATTCGCTGGTGATGCCACCACGGCCTATGCGTGAGAGACCCCCCCACCTCTTATCGGACGTCATGAGAGGAGGCGCATGGGCGCATGAATAGAAGACTACTAAGAATTCAACTTCTTTCTCTTGCTTTTGTAACATTGATGGTAATTGGCTATGTCCCACAGGCTGTGTGGGCTGGCCAGATGATAGATCAGGAAAAGGAGATATTTCCAAAGCCCTTCGAGGGCTACAACCTTGACCCTATCTACATCTTCTATGATCCCAACGATGAGATATTGACAGCAGTCGCTGAATCAGTATATGAGATATTGACATTCAGATTGAATTTCGTTGAGTTGATACCAGCTTCATCATATACCATCGTTGAAGCGCGACTGCACGATGCACCGTGGATAGCTATCTATGCCCTCAATACTGACCTAGGACATGTTATTTTTGAAGACAGGAATATGGAATGGCGCCAGTTTTACCAGCTAGTGAATGAATATTGGTCGACCCAGCATGTGATTGGTACTGGAAACACATTCTCCCTGGCACCGAAGCTATCCTCGCTCGATACGAATATTCACCATAGTAATGTCGAGCAAGTGGATGGACTGCTACTGATTCTATATGATGTATGGGCTGTTGCAGATATTGTCGAGCAGAGGGCTCATGTCAATAGCGCTTACGAGAATGCAGGAAAGGACATTCGCTCTATGGCTGTCAAGCTGTATGGGGATAACATGGAATCGCTTGTGAGACGTACTCTCGAGCCTGTCGATCTAGTAGGTGAGGAGGACGAATTTGCTCTAGCTGAGAGAACAGAGGACATGTGGGACCGACATGCTCCAACTATTAGACCTGCAGCGTATAAGATGCAGGAAGACGGGTCTCTAGCAGAGGTTCCTCTAGATGACCTGCCCGAGGACTTCTCTCCAGGTATACGTCTGTGCTCTCCTGCAGAGGTCACATCGAGTGACTTCAGCCTAGGAGAAATCCCGCTGTTCTCAGCACTGAATGGTCCAATCGGTGATATAATCGATATCCTCCTAGATGTATTAGCTGGTGAAGGACAGACTGAGATTACAATTCCCACCAACATAATCGAATCAATTCAGTCTGCATTCGAAGTGATAGAGCCAATTGTAGGGATTGTGAGTGACTTTGACCTTGACTCCCCTCTCAAGTCAGTGGTAGATGCTCTCGCATCTGAGTTCCCCTTCATTGAGGAGTTCAAGGACTACCTCAATATCATGCTCAAAGCCCTGTTCAATCTTAGAGGTGACATAAGTGACATCTTAGAGATTGTATGGGAGCTGGTCGTAGCGCTCCTTCCGGATATTATACCAGAAGAGATCACTGAATTCCTGTTTGACATTCTTGGGGTGAATGATGGACTCTGGGACCTTGTAAGTGAGGTGGTATCCGAAGGAAAAGGAGTCTTTGATGCAATCTTCGGATTCTTCACGAATCGAGCATTGAAGGCCGTGATGAACAAGACCCTTGCCGCTTCCCTCAGTCTTTCAGTTCCTGAAATTGACACGTTACTCCCACGAATGGTCAATTTTGTGACTGCCACCGTCAACTTTCTGACTAGCGGTGACTATGTCAAATTCATTCGGGAACTAGGTGATGATCTTTTCAGTTCTATCTTTTCAACTGCTGGTCTGGAGACCTCGATAGCAAATGTCATGGCTGTCATCGAGATGGCTCTGACTTCAGTAGAATTGGTCGATACCTATGAAGCATCCACTATGATGCAGATGGTCATCGACATGCTCAATCAGTTCCTGCCATCAGGACTCACACAGAGTGCTGATTCCCTTTCACAGAGTCTCCTCGCCGTAGTCAAGACCTATAGTGAGGGTGCGTTGTCGGATGTTAGTGCGTTCAAATCTGAGCTACTTACTATTGTCGAAGGTGCTGTTTCCGGCATTGTTACAGCCAGTCAGAAGAATCTGATAGTAGACATCATCACTCTCATCGCAGGATTCCACAATGATGGATTCAACAAGAACCAGCTGCCTGACGTACTCGAGATTGCCCACGGTGTGATCAACGAGTTCGGATATGCTCATGGTGGCTATGCTACTCTCGCTCAAATGCAGGACCTCGGTGAAGCGATAGATGACCTGGTTGGCCCGGTTCTCGGCATCATTGCTATGGTGTCCGACTCCGATGCTCTCAAGAGCTTTGTTAGCAAGACAGTCTCCGACTTCCAATCAGAGCTGGGTTCAATCCCTGACATGGTCACAAAGGCTCTTGACTTCTTAGACACTACTAACGTGTTCAGCACCTATCAAGATGAATTGGAGATGTTATCGGAGATTGCAGCCGGTGTCATCAACCTCATCAAGGACGCAAAGGGTCAGTCTTTCCAGGGCATCATGCAAGGACTCCTGATGTCTGCAGGGATGATGCTAGGATCACTCCCTGACTTTGATGATGTCCCATTGGACCCTGTATTGAAACTTCTGCAGCAGTTCTTCCCGAAGGCCTTTGGACTAGATCCGCAGAATATGCCAAGTCCTCAGGAGACCGTGAATCAAATCTTCAACATTATTGAGCCTCTGATGCACAGCATTCTTGACTCTGACAGCCTTCGTGAGCTGCTCACTTTCTTCATGCAAGTCAAGGATATCTTTACTGGCGGCGTGAAGTGGCTCGTGGGCAAGCTCTTCGACTGGTTGGGCGGACTGCTGAACCCTGTATTTGATGACCTTGAAAACATGATCAAGGAACTCTTCGCTGGCATTACAGACCTGTTGGGATACTCAACCACTCTGCCGATCGGTCTTGGCGACTGGTCCCTGTTTGACCTAAGCATAGCATTGGGCATCCGTGTTGAGTTCGACATCGACCTCACACCTCTGTTTGACCTGATTTCCAGCATGATATTCGATGCTCGTAGCACCTTCGCCATTGACGATGTAGGAGACTTCTTCCAGGTCATCTTCTCATTCTTTGAGATCACACCACAATTCTATGCAGAACTCGGAGTAGGAGGCTTTGACTCTTCAAAGAACGCCATCATGGGCACATTGCTCAGTCTACTCGGACTCGAGCTCGCCTTTGAAGGCAGTGCTAAATTCGTCCTCAACCTCTTCACGTTCAAGAACGGCATGTTCGAGTTCGAGGACTTCATGAAAATTGTAGAGTGGGGACTACACATCAAGATCACTTTGAGCAAGGAGTTCACCCTGATTGACATATTCACCGCTGGACTAGGTGGTGGTGCCCTCGCTGCAATTATGGAGTTCCTTGGCCTCGACATGATAAAGATAATTTTCATGCTCGCCGTGGAGTTGGATATTGTAAAGAAGGCAGCATCAGCAACGGCTCCTGAGGTCTCAACTCTCACAATCGCCATCACGTTTGGAATCACAGTCCATATTCCCATCGACCTAATTATCGTGGCGATCATCATCGACCTCGGAATGGAGATAATACTGACATTCTTCCAAGACTTTGCGTCGTCAGCACCCATGAAGATAACGTTACGGCTGTTATTTACAGTGGAGGTCACCTTCCGCTTCCTCTTCTTCGAGGAAGGGGACTCGTGGACCTGGGAGCCTGGCGGCCCCTGGGACCTCAGCCCCTCGAAGGGCACACAAGAATACAATGAGTCCGGAGTAGGATTTGATACGGATAACGATGGTCTCAGCGACGAATATGAAAAGGAGATACCCGGTCTCGACTGGCAAAAGGCTGACACCGACGACGACGGTGCCGACGATAAACTCGAGGTGCAGACCATAGGCTCCGACCCGGTCGTCGCTGATACAGATTTCGACGGCCTCTTGGACGGCGAAGAATGGGAGCTGGGAACAAGCGTTATGTGGCCAGACACTGACTGGGATGATCTCACAGATTATGAAGAAGTCAAGATCTACGGGACCGATCCATTCACTCAGGACACCGACGGAGATCACTTGACTGACGCGTATGAGGTCTATACGCGTTGGAACATGACCCAGACTCCGACTGTTGAGTACGTCACCATCGGAGGCGTGAAGTATGACGACCATACAGATCCGCTTAATCCCGACACTGACGGAGACGGCCTTCTAGACGGGCAGGAAGGCCCTGGAGGGGCATTCTACGGTCTCGACTCTCTCTACAATGACACAGAGGGCTCTGGCTGTGACCCTGCACCACTCATCTTCAATGATGGATATACTCATCCGCTCGATGCCGATACAGACGACGACTCGTGGCTGCAGCTCTACGACGGGTGGATCGATATGCAACTCATGATGTTGCTCCATCCTGCTGGCACTGAGGGTCAAGAGTACCCGATGA
Organism: Candidatus Thorarchaeota archaeon; assembly: GCA_016839605.1. GTDB lineage: Archaea > Asgardarchaeota > Thorarchaeia > Thorarchaeales > Thorarchaeaceae > SMTZ1-83. The sequence continues at coordinate 9,403 of JAEOTX010000201.1, forward strand.
ACGACGGTAATGAGGTCGCTGGCTTTGACATCATCCTCTATGATGACGAGGGCGAGCCATATGAGAAGCATGTCTACACTAATCCCTGTAACCCTGACACAGATGGAGACACGGGTGTTTCTGCCGAAGAACGGACTAATCCACCACCAGGAGCTTGGTTGAACTCTGACGGCTACGAGCTAGCTCAGGACCCACCAAGTGATCCAACTGATGGAGATTCGGATGACGACGGCCTTATCGACGGGTTGGAAGGTGTACTAAGACAGGATAGCAACCACACATTCTATCTAGACGCGGATACCGACGATGATGGCCTTCCGGATATGCTGGATCTTCTCCTGGGCACCGATCCTCTCTCGCCTGATACGGATCTTGACATGGTTTCCGACGGCGACGAATTTTACCTCTACGGCACTTCTCCGACTGTTTTCGACAGTGATTTCGACGGCTTATCTGACGGTGAAGAATTGTTCTTCTGGCATAGCAATCCTATGGCCGACGATAGCGACGGGGATCACTTGATGGATGGGTACGAAGTTTTAATCGTTGGAAGCGATCCGATGGACGAGGACAGTGACAACGACGGCTTGACCGATTTTGAGGAGTTCTACATCTACTACACGCTACCGTTTGTCTATGACAGCGACGGAGACGGGCTTTCCGACGGCGACGAAATTCATGTCTATGATACAGATCCGCTGAATTGGGATACGGATCATGACTCTATCCGTGAACCGAATGAGTTCGGCGAGATGACCTGGCCAATGTCAGACTATGACGAGGTCATGATCTGGGGCACGAACGCAACAGGGACGGATTCTGACATGGATGGTCTCGATGATGCCATCGAGCTTTATCTCGGTGGATGGACGCTATACATGGGGACCAGTCCGCGCCCGGTAGCTCCGTGGTTGGAGCCAATCCCCATTGATCCTCTGAATCGAGACACCGACGGAGACTGGCTGATCGATGGTTCAGAGCTCATGCTGCAGAACGTATCAGGACTCATCTACCCATATAGGGCGATTACTGTAGTCTACAGATTCAACTCCTCGCCCGTCTTGATGGACACTGACAACGATAGCTTAACTGATTACCAAGAAGCAATCGTGTTTACTAGTAATCCCAGATCAAATGATACGGATCAAGATACGATTCTTGACTGGTGGGAGATCTGGGTCTACAACACGTCTGCTTTGCGGGACGATAGCGACGGAGATGGCCTTCTGGATAATGAGGAGACATTGTATGAGGTTTGGCCGTGGGGTCCGTGGCCGCCCACCAACTGGTCCACTGGCATTGGAGAAGGGGACAACGGAACAATAGGCGGCTACGTGCCGCCGTTCGCTCTGGCTGAGGAGCCTGCGATGTTCCACCCTGCACAAGACCCTCTGTATCCAACTGACGCAACAAATCCAGATTCCGACGGAGATTATCTTCCTGATGGAGCTGAGGTTTTATACTATGAAACCGACCCCATGGACACAGACAGCGATAATGACGGCATCGAAGACACTTTCGAGTTTGATACAGATCTTGATGCGCTCCCGGATGGCATAGAGTTTCAGATAGGTCTCCAGGGAACGTGGGGTGGAGGATTCCTCAATCCTGATTCAGACCTGGATGGTATTTTGGATGGCGACGAGTACTACATCTACGGAACTGACCCGGCAGAAATGGATAGCGACGGCGACGGCTACTCAGATGGCCTAGAAATCGTCTTAGGGCTTGATCCTCTGGCGTTCACATCAAATCACGACTTCGATCTAGCACTGGCAGTGGAGCGAGGACAGAACAGCATGATGATTCTGTTGCCCACAGCTGAGCAAGATGTCTATCAAGACTCCCAAGTAGCTGTGGCGAACTTCACGCCATTCCAGGACATGTGGTTCCGCTATCGCTATGACAATGGTACTGGCTGGAGCACCAATATCTCGTTAGACTACCTTCCAGCAGCACAACAGTGGAGAAGTACCGACCATAGATGGGACCCAGGTAACATCACGCTTGAGGTGTTCGGACGGAACAACACAGGAGTCATTCACGCACAGACGGTATGGTTCATGGTACAACCAGGTGACACGCCGTTTCCATGGTTGTTGGTCGGAATCGCAGCAGGAGGTGTTCTGGGAGTAGTCATTGTTGGGTTCGTTGGCAAGAGGATGGGCTGGTGGGGCAAGCTGGGCCGCCGATTACGGATACGGCGAGGAAAGAAGGACGCGGCAAAGTCCGCGAAGAAAGAGAAGAAGGACACGAAGAAGGCCAAGCCAAAGAAGACGAAGGCTTCTGAAAAGGAAACTAAGAAGAAACCAGGCCCGAAGAAGGGCGAAGGAGGAGGGCGGTAACATGAAGGCTAGACTATCACTGATGACCTTGTTTGCGATTGTAGTGATGACCATCGGCATGTTCAGTGTGGTGCCAGCAGTGCCCAACACCGGCCGCGCTGATGCTGCATCATCTGTCGACACGGGGCCAATGGCCTTCGACATTGATGACTTTCCAAATGATGTCATTAGTACGCTCGCTGAAGACACTGAACCGGGAATTGATCCAGACTGGGACATCGGACTCGTTCTTCAGGACAGAGAGAATCATTACAAGACAATCTTCGAGCCATGGAAGACCAAAGCAGCAATTCATGCAGTCGCATACCACGAGCCAACCGGGTTCCTAGCACTGGGTGGTGGATATCTCTACGACAATGAGGTCCACATCTGGCGGTTGAACACAGAAACCGGTGACTTCGACAAGGTATGGGACTCAGGTGACAGTATTCTGCGCTCTGACGTCTTCTCTCTTGCTTGGGGTGACACCGACCTCAATGACTTCGTAGAGGTTGCTGCAGCGAGTGCTGACGGCTTCGTGTACCTGTTCGAACAGAGGCACATCTTCGATCCTCAAGCCAACACAGAGAACATGTTCGACCATGTGTGGACAAGTCCTCACACCTTCAGAGCATTCGATGTGAAGATCTATGATGCTGATCGCGACTATCGAGAAGACATCATAATCGGTGGTTGGGACGGCAAAGTCAGGTGCTTCGAGTACGACGACCACTCAAACTATCCATTCTCTGAAGAACACTGGATCTCATTCCGTGAGGTCTGGAACTCGAACGTTTCTATCGATGGCCGAATCTACACTATTGGTTACGGAGACACGAACTTCAATGGTTTGCCAGAGATAATCGCTGGCACTCGCGAGGGTCGAGTCTACGTGTTTGAGAATGATGGAATCCACCTAATGATAAACGGTGAACCTTTCCCGCTTGTCAATGACAACAACTACAAACTTGTCTGGACTAGCGAGAACTACACTTGGACTCCAATTCTAGACATGACCGTTGGAGAGCTCGATGGTACTCCAGGCGAGGAGATTGCATTGGTTGCACAGGGTCAGGGTGTCTTTGTACTCAACTGGGACGAGTTCTATCAGCGGTATGACTACCATAGAGTATTCCGTCCATGGGATGCTTGGCAGACCTCAGAGGTTGCTCCCTGGCGCCTCGATTTCTGGGCTGATTCACTTGTGAGTGCAAACAATGTCACTAGCTACATGACAAATGGGACTCCGATGACTGAACCTATAGAATACGTATACATGGGAGCAGGAGTATTTGAGCCTGATACTCCTGCCTATCCATATAATTCAGCTTTGGCAAACTCCTCTGATTTCAACTACTCATGGTTCAGAGCAGATCTGGCACCTAATGCAACAGCGCTCATTGACTTCGGGAAAGATGAGGAGGGCACTGGTAGCGCAAGCGCTGATTGGGACATAGTGCTCAAGTTCTCACCGATTAATCCGCCGAGTGTGTTCAGTCTGAATTTATCAATTGGACAGTCAAGCACTCACCTTGAACAGATAGACATGTCACGTCTGTTCGCATTCAATGAGTATCTCTTTGTTGATGTGGATGATGTACTCAGTGAAAAGCAATGGGACTGGTTCCGCTATCTTGAGATTGTCGCGTTCGACGGAGAGCTCTATGCTTTAGACTCCATTGAACTGCAGCAGGTCTATACTCAACTCACAACAGCACTCTGCATTGAAATCGGACCCTTGCCGCAAGCATTCAACCTCTATGGTCCTCCAGATGAGGATGATATGCTCATCGTATCGACGGTTGTTGGTAACTTCTATGCATTCGATTGGGATGATGCAAATTCTGAGTACGACCTCATCTGGGACTCGTCTCGAGACGACTTCTTCACTTTTGGCTCGAATGTCTGGGACATAGAGTATGTTGGTTCGAACACAAACTTCCCAATCTACCTCAAGGGAGGAATAGACTATGGGGCAAATCCAGCTAATGGTGTCTACTCACATTGGTCTGTAATTGACATGGAGATCTGGGAAGTATCGGGATCCACATACCCCCATGAAGTTGTGGTTGTTGATGATGCGCATGGAATCCGTGTCTTCGCACCTAATGGTCCAGACCTTGGTCCAGGTTTTGACGTGACTAGAAGTGCATATTTCACTCCAATCGAGACGGAAATCACAAATGTGATGGGGCCGACTGCAAATGCAACAGTTGAAACAGCGATTCTGCAGAACCCATGGACGTTCCCACAATCACTTGCTGTCGTGGGAGTCTTTGACCCCACCTTTGTCACTGATGACTTGTACGGAACTGGGGTAGGTGAACAGATTGCAGATATCTGGTTCTTTGAGAGAGGCAGCACTACTGTTCCGTATGAAACAATGAACTACAAGACAATGCTTGATCTTGATGTTACAGGTGATATTGTACAGGCACTATCCAATGCAAAAACAGTCCCACGAATGTTGTTCCATGACTATGATGGCGACGGGGACTTGGACATGATTCTTTCAACCGGATTCCTCTACTACTGTGAAAACATTGGATATGCCGAAGATGACTGGGCACGGTTCAGGATGGTGAAAGGTTACTTCGAGTCTCTTAACGATGACGACGAGATGAACGACTACTGGGGTCAGCCCGAAATCTGGGATGTAGACCGTGATGGAGTTGAAGACCTAATTCTGAGCTATGACTCACGTGAAGGAGGAACCTGTTACCTCAACCATGGCACAAGAGAGAATCCTGAATGGGTGAAGACAAAGAAGCTATTCTCAAACACCAGACCTGAGACCAATCTGAAGTTCAATGACTACACTGGACTCAGAATGGTTCCGCATGGATGGGGCATGATGCAGGACTGGTGGTATGATTTCAACTCTGACATGACCACGTTTCAAGAATCGGAGTACACGATGATGGCGTGGAAGAAGGATACTAATCAATTAGGCATCTTTTGGCCTGTCTATGACCAGTCTGCGAGCTACATTGTGGCTACCTATCCTACTGTTAGCAGGTTGGAGTTTGCTGTGCAGACAGAAGGTGGTCTAAACTTCGGTTACCACATCATGGAGTCATGGAACACAGAGGATGACCTTGAAGATTGGACTCTCAGTGTCACAACTGGTGATGTCGATTCAGATGGGAAGGGCGAAGTGATTGTAGGTGACTATGATAACAACATCTACGTCTTTGAACACATGCTGAATAACACCTACAAGCGTGCCTTCAGATCGTGGGACATCAATCACACCGAGGTCAGTAACTCTAGCCCCTATATGTGGGAGGAGCTAGAAGGCATCGAAGGAACCTTCAACCGCGTCATTTGGGACCATGTTGAACATGTGCTCGCTGATTGCGATTTAGATGGTGATGGCTTCAAGGAGCTGATAGCAGCAGCAGGACTTCAGGTCTATGTGTTCGAGGACACTGGAATAGATGACACCTATGAACTTGCGTATGAGTTTGATATGCGGAACAATCCGTATGTCCACGATGCCGAGTGGCAACGCGTGACGGGAGTCACTGCAATAGGTGCTGGAGACGATTACGACCTTAATGGAGAGCAAGAGCTCCTTGTCGCTGTAGGTCCCTTCCTGTTCGTATATAATATACCATTCAATTCTTGGACATACCAGCATGAGTATTTCATGAGAAGTGGTGGTAATCCTGAGGGTAGATTCTATCTTCTGGGCAATGGAGCCTTGGAGGAATTTGAGGATGCTTGGATCCAGACTATGGCTCTCTGTGATGTAGATGAAGATGGCTATCGTGAGATTATCATCGGCGGCAGGGTAAATGTGACTCAAATGAGAGAGGACGGCTTCCTCAAGGTCTACGAATGGAAAGGAGTAGGCTTTGTTGAGGTATGGGAAGCTCCTACTGAAGTCACTTATTGGAACCCTGTGACAAGTGTGGTTATTGACGACCAAGACTTCGATTCGCATCAAGAAATCATAATCGGTCACACGAAGGGCTTCGACATTTGGGAGTGGAATGGTGATGATGATGGCTACATCAAGGTGGATGTTGTTACATCCTCTCCAAACTATCCTGTAGTGCCCCTCCAGACAGCAAGGCAAGGAAACGTCATCGCAAACGAACTTCAATCACTAACCGCCAGAGGTTTTAGTGATATAGAGTACATGTCATGGGCTCCGAATGCACCGATCATGAGTGTATTTACTCAGCATTTCGAATTTGGAAGTCCGAATGACATCCTCTGCTACAAGATCTATGATCCTGTAGCCGAAGAATGGAGTACTGCAACCATGATCGTTCATGATTATGGTTACGGGCCTGCCACTGTTGAAGAGTATGAGCCCTCATTGTTCTTGCACTCTGATGGTACACTGTATCTAGTTTGGAGAGCAGACATCCACTACTCTGGCGGTGATGCATATCGATTCTACATATCCTACTGGAATCCCGGTGGAGGGAATTGGGTTGCGGCTGCACCTATTTCTGCTAGCTACACTGAGTTTCACTATCCATCACTGTTTGCGTACGATGATGGCCATCTTGGACTCGTCTTTACAAACAACTATCCACTCCTCCATGTAGCAGGAATAATCGAATCAACCGGTACATGGAATTCATGGGGGCTTGCAAATGTTCTGACCTTCAAGAACTGGGTCTACTATGAGGTATATATGACCGACATCATCGAGATTCCTACTGTCGGATATGCTCTGGCAATCTCTGGCCGAAACAGGACGATGGCAAAGACCGACCTGGACATCTTTGTTGCTATAAGTAATTCTTCATTCATCTTTGCTGACCGCCCAATGTACCAGGCAACCTCCTCGTACAACAATGAGATACATCCAGACTTGGGTGTGTTAGCTGCACCTGAGAGATCTTTAGTGGTCGTCTATGAGTCAGTCGAAGCTGACATAGAAGATCGCATTCAGATGAGCTATAGCAACACCTACATGATGTGGAGACAGTCTGAGCCGCTGGCTACCTTGCCGCCATATATTATCCGTACTGAACTACCTGGCGGGCAAGTCGCTTATGGTTGGAACGAAACAGTTCCCGCAATAGCTCCAATTGCTCTCAGTCCTAGTGTCCTAGGCCTAAGAAATGGTGGGTTCATGCAGATGCATGCATTTGACTTTTTCACACGAGGAGATACTGAGATGAATATTGCAGCATATCCTGCAGAAATCAGAAAAGGAACCCCCTATGATATTGCAAAATATGTAGAAAACGCTGATCTTGTTTGGGGTATCAATCCGTCATCCCGATTTACTCACTTCAACATCCGCAGTGTCACTCAACTTGATGTTGGAGACACTGATGGAGATGGTCGCCGTGAAGTAGCTGCTGGATTCGACAATAAGGCTGGAGTCTATGAGCTTACTCACTCGAACGTCGGTTCGGAGATTATGGAGCATGAAGAGGTCTGGCTCACTAATCCGCTGCCAAATGACATCACTGGTATTAGTGTCTACGACACTAATGGCAACGGGTTTGAGGAGATTGCAGTCTCATGTGAACGTGGTGAGGTCTATGTCTATGAGATTGAGGATTCTGGTACTGACCGAGTACATCTGAAGTATAGTGACAAGTTGTGGGTCAGCTCCATAGGAAATCCTGCAGCTCATTCCGGTAGTCCAGGCAGTGGTTTCCATACTGTTGAGGTGTTCGACCTCGATGCTGATGGAGAGGATGAGATCATCCGTGGTGAGGTTGGTGGAGTCATTCGGGCTATCGATGATGACGGAACTGAGTTATGGGCCAATGGAGACTTTGGTGGTGCAGCCTTCTATATCGATGTAGGAGTGGCATCAGGTACTCCATTCGTTTCGGTCATGAGAGTGGATGGATGGCTCACAGTGATAAACGGTGAAACCGGAGCGACAAATGCCAACCAAAGACTGGACACCTTCTTGTGGGGATCCGTAGGGATGGGCAACATAGTTGCAGGTACTGGAGATGATGTGATTGCGACCAACTCCACTGGTTACGTTGTGGCAATGACAACCGGTGGCAGTCCGCTATGGACCACTCAGGTTTCCACGGTATTCACGAATCTTGCTGTCACAGTTGGCAACTTCAGTGGAAGGGCTCAGAATGACGTAGCAGTGGTTCATGCTAATGGCTCGGTGACATTTCTCTACGGAAACAATGGTACAATCTTCTATCACGAAAACAACTCAACAGGCAGCGCTGGTCTTACATCGATTGCAGCAGACATCAATCGGGATGGAATTGATGACCTCGTCACAGGAGATGAGCATCTATGGGTGTTGGACCCGAAGAACAAATCGATAATCTACAACTCTAC
>JAEOTX010000030.1 GCA_016839605.1 Candidatus Thorarchaeota archaeon
TCTTGATCGCTCTTTCATAGAAAGACTGGAGTCAAGTATCCTTTTTCTCAGCATGCTGAGATATCGGTTCTCCAACTTCTCTATGAATGTTGAAGCACCCATCTTTGTCACTCTAATTCTAGGTTGACTCTGGATATACTCGATGAGACGAACCCAACTCTCCGCTGCTGCTGGGTTGAGGCCAATCCTTTGGAACTCCGATTTAGGAAAGGGTTCTGGCTGTGCTTGGATGAACCTGAAGATCGACTCTGCTCGTTCTGCAAGGGTCCGTCTACGGCGCTTCTTAGACATAATACAATAACGTATTATTTAATATATAAACATATCTTTTATATGCACAGCGAATATCATCTGTTTCAGAACTTGGTAGCTGATGGACTATTATGATTGCAGATCCTGTCGGGAACATGAAATCCCATGTCGTTGGGATAGTCAAAGGTTTCTTCGAGCAGCACTTCTCTGAGGATGCAGAAGACTTGACCAAAGCATTCGCTGATAGATACACCTCACTTGTTGAGCAGAACGAGCGAAAAGGTGTGACAGAAGTGGAAGGAATTCGGAACCTCATTGTTTCTTTCAAGCCCGCACTATCATCTGTCCTCCAACCATGCGAGGAATTCGATATGCTCATGACCATGATGCTGTGGTCACTCAAGGCATCATGGGAAGGTGCTCATCGGAGGAAATCGAAACCACCAGTTTCGAAGAAAGGACCAGTCATACCTGGTAGTGATCCGTCAATGGACCTTGAGTTCTACTGTGCTGTGTGCGACAAAGTGATTGATGTGCCTTATGAGAAGAAGATGGAGATTCTCAACTCTGAGGATGAAGTGGAGCTTCCGACCCATTGCGAGCAAGCAGTGAAGATCAGAATCTCTAGGAAGCAGGAAGAACCCAAGGTTGAAGACGTCGAAAAAGAGGACCCGATCGAACCGATAGAACTGCTAATGGGTCATTTGCCAGCTGACAACGTCGAGTACATGAAGGTCTTGAGCGTCGGCATTGACATTGGTTCATCAACTTCTCACCTCATTTTCTCTCGGCTTACTTTGAAACGTGAAAAAAGTATGTTCAATATCACGAATCGTTTCAATCTAGTCAATCGAGAGATCATTTACCAAAGCTCGATCATCTTCACCCCACTTATCGATCGATACAACATTGATGTCGAGGCTGTCATTGAGTTTTGCGAAGAAGAATACAAGAAAGCTGGAATAGCTCCAGAGATGGTTGAAACCGGTGCGGTCTTAGTCACAGGAGAAACAGCCAAGAAACAGAATGCCGCAGAGATTGTTAACCGATTATCTTCCGAATCAGGAAAATTCGTCAGTGCTGCTGCAGGGCCAAATCTTGAGTCGCTTCTCAGTGCAATGGGAAGCGGAATTGTTGACCAGTCTCTCCATAGTCGGAAATCTCATCTCCACGTTGACATTGGCGGAGGAACAAGTAATTTAGCGATTGCATCCCGTGGTCAGGTTCTCAGCACAAGTTGTGTCAATATCGGCGGTCGTCTGCTTGGAATTGACGAGGACTTCAAGATTTGGAGAATAGATGGACCTACACAATTCCTCATGAATGAACTAGACATGACATATCAGATCGGAGATACCATTGCTGAAGAGGATGCAAGGAGTATTGTCAAAGAGTATGCGAAAGCATTGGTCGAAGTAATGCTAGGCCCAGCAAAGAGCAAAGTTGCCAAAGAACTGTTGATGACAGATGACCTGGATTTCTCAATTCCAGTCGATGTCTACTCTTTCTCAGGCGGGGTTTCTGAGATGTTCTATGGTAGCGATGAAACTTTTGATGACATTGGAGTGATGCTAGCAGAAGAAATCAAGACCTTAGTCGAAGACAGGGGTCTACCAATCGTGGAGCCTGAGAACAAGATTCGAGCTACAGTCATCGGTGCGGGAGCTTTCTCCCTCTCAGTGTCAGGATCTACTACCTTCTTTGATGAGAACATTGAGCTTCCAGTGGCTAACATACCTGTTCTCCCTGTGAACTTGGGAATTGGGGAATTCTCTCCTGAGGAACTAGAAGAAGGAATCCGGAGATCATTCACAACATTTGATATGGTTGAAGGAGAGGATATTGTTGCCCTGTATTTCAAAGACCGAGTTGTTTCGAGAGTCTACACGGGCGATGAGTGGCTACCTCCGTTTGCTAAGTCAATAGAAGAGGCATTGCCAAATTCCGTTTCAAAGAAACAGCTTATCATCCTGATTTTTGGTTATGATGTAGCCAAGAGGATGGGTCTTGTCATTCGAGATGAAACTTCAATCAAGAGCAACATACTGGTTCTAGACGAACTGTTGCTGGAAGCAGGTGACTGGATCGATATTGGTTCTCCCCTCAAAGAAACTGAGGCATTCCCTGTTACTGTGAAGAGTCTAGTGTTTAACGATAACAAGGAGTATTCATAGGCTGATTGATGATGACTGATGCGAATAGACTAAAGTGGCAGATCATTGAAACAGTCAGTGAATTTCTAAGAGAATATCATAGTGAAGAAGCTGAAGAACTTGGAGGGAAATTTACTGAACACTATGAAACCTTGATACAGCGACATGAATCCAAACAAGCCTCAGACATCTCTAGTCTTCATCTACTCATCAAGGAATTCAAACCAGCCCTCAGTGCCATCCTAGAACCCGGAGCAAGTTTCGACAGATTGGTGAGTCTAGTTAGTCCGATTCTTAATACTGCATTGTCAATTGCAGAACATCAGAATTTGAAAGCATCCTTGAAAGCTCAGGAATCAGCCAAACCTAGATCCGCACCAAAGGGCATTGTAGTTCCCAAGTATGACAGCTGCGAGAATCTGGAACTTCTGAGCGTGGGTATCGATATCGGTTCATCCACTTCACATCTTGTCTTCTCACGACTCCATCTCAACAGAGAGAGAAGCTTTCTCAATCCCACAAACCGATTCTTGTTGGTTGACAGAGAGATCATCTACGAGAGTGATATCATCTTCACACCGCTAGTAGATAGATACACCATAGACATCGAATCGATTATCAAGTTCTGTGAAGAAGAATATCATAAAGCAGGCATTACACCCGAGATGGTGGAATCTGGAGCCGTTATAGTAACCGGGGAGACTGCAAAGAAGCAGAATGCCGCAGAGATTGTGAAACGCCTATCTTCCGAATCAGGGAGATTTGTCAGTGCTGCAGCTGGACCAAACTATGAATCCGTTCTCGGCGCTATGGGCAGTGGCAGTGTTAATCTATCCCGAGAAACCAAGCGTACCATAATGAATGTGGACATTGGTGGAGGAACTAGCAATCTTGCTATAGCATCCAATGGAGATGTGCTGAGTACATCCTGCATCAATGTGGGGGGACGTCTATTAGGGATTGATAGTGATTTTAGGATTTGGAGGATTGACGAACCAACCAATTTCCTATTGCAGGAATTGGGAATGAAATACAAGCTCGGCGATATCATTCCGGAAGAGGATGCAAGGCTAATCGCTCGGGAATATGCAAAGGCATTGATTGAGGTAATGAGAGGTCCTGCTGATAGTCATATCGCCAAGAAATTGATGATGACCGATGACATTGACTTCTCAATCTCAGTGGATGAATATTCATTCTCAGGAGGTGTCGCGGAAATCTATTACGGCAGTGAAGACACCTACGATGACATTGGGCCTTATCTTGCTGAGGAAATCAAATCTCTGGTTATCGAAAATGAAATGCGTGTTGTAGAACCGCAGAATAAGATTAGAGCGACTGTCATTGGAGCTGGTGCCTTTACCTTGTCTGTATCCGGGTCTACTTGCTACTTTGACAAGAGCATTATGTTTCCTATAACGAATGTCCCTGTTTTGCCAATCAATGTTACAACTAACAATTACCGTCTAGGGCGAGTGGAAGAGGAAGTTGCACGGGCACTCAATAAGTGCGATTTGGAAGAGGGACAGGAGATAGTTGCGTTATACTTCAAGGACTCTCTCTATCGGTCCTACTCGTGGCTTCAAGAATTTGTCAAAGCCATTGAGAACGCCCTACCAAAGACAATAGCAAGGAAGATGATGGTGATTCTTCTCTTTGAGACCGACATTGGAAAGATGGTGGGACTAGCAACCCGTCGAGAAACATCGATTCAGCACAATCTTTTGAGTCTTGACGAATTGACTCTTGAAGAAGGTGACTGGATAGACATAGGTGCACCTCTTTCCTCAGGGCAAGTCTTTCCGGTAACGGTGAAGAGTCTTGTATTCAACAAGAATAAGGAGTGCTTCAGAAGGAGTGAATCTTGAGATTTGTACTTCACCACGTGAATGGTATCTTTCGATGCTTCAGAATGATCAGCCAATCTTAGGTCTTCAATGAATTCTGGGATGCATGCAAACCCGTAAGGATTGCAGTAGGTATTCCCGATTCTCTATGCTTTATATCATCGATTCACTCCGTCTCTAGATCCATAGTTTCGTGCATTTGCCAGCTACCAAACCATATTTATAATATTCATCTCAAGATGAATTGATTATAATGGCTGTTGAAGAGAACATGGAGGTTTCTTCCGGTTCACCGATTTCTTTCTCATATTTGAAAAAGTTCAACATTGGTGCTGGAGTGCTCCATTTATTTACTGGAATACTTATGCTCTTTCTAGGATTGAATCTAGAGTGGTCTCAGGATGTTTATTCCATCTATCTCGATTTCCAAATCATCAGTCTTGACCCCTTCGAGTTTTTGGTTCAACCCACTCCTGTAGTTCTATTCACCCTGACGAACATCGGAGTCATTCTTGCATCATTTCCATTGATGTCTGCATTAGCTCATTTCCTGATAGCATATCCTCTGAATGATAGGTATGTTGCGAACCTTAAGAAAGGAATGAATCCGTACAGGTGGTATGAATACTCTGTTTCGAGCTCGGTAATGATTTTCTTGATTACATTTCTCCTGGGCATCTGGGACATATGGTCGTTGGTGATGATTGTTGTATTGAATGCCATGATGATTATGTTTGGCTATCTCATGGAAGTACTGAATCAATACACCGAGAAAACCAATTGGAGTCCTTTCATCCTCGGGACAATTGCTGGCTTCACACCATGGGTCGTACTGGCAGGCTACTTCAATGCAGCAATTAGCATGGCCGAAACCAATCCACCTACATTTGTCTACATCATCATCGCGATGTACTTCATACTATTCAACATCTTTGCATTGAACATGCTGTTGCAATACAAGAAGGTCAGTAAGTGGAAGGACTATCTCTATGGTGAGCGGATGTACATACTACTGAGTCTAATAGCTAAGACTCTTCTTGCATGGATTGTCTTCGCAGGCATATTCGCACCTTTCTAACA
>JAEOTX010000031.1 GCA_016839605.1 Candidatus Thorarchaeota archaeon
ATAACATCGAGCAAGAAGCCAAAGGATTCAGAGCAAAACAAAATGACAGAGTCAACTTCCAAGTTGACGTGCCTTACAAAAACAAGAAGGGTCAGGAAGAGATCGCAGACATTGACGTTTCAGTTGTCGTCAATATCAAGGATTCTGATATACAGGCAAAGCTCGACAAGATCGAAGGTATTGTCAGAGCGAATGCAAAAGCAGTCTAATCGACGTTTGCTAGTTCAATACATCAAGCGTGCAGTTCCTATTACATGGGCCTGCATGCTTTGTCGATTTTTTGGCATAATTATAGATGAATGACTACTTTTTGCCGTGTTTCCGCCAATCTCCCTTGATAGCACTGAGATGCCCGTTGTGATAATTCAGGTGTGTAAAGGTAAAAGCAATCACATCGATGACTCGTTTTCCCTTGAAGTACTGTGGAACTTCAGGGCCCTCCAGAATACTGTTCAGGTCCTCGTCGGATATTTGCTCTACCCATTCAAGAAAGTCTTTCTCTATTGAGTCGTAGTAGTCATTTATCTCTTGGAGTGATGTCCCTGCCCAATCCCCCGGATCCTCACTATCTCCTCTGTATTTGTAAAAGAGATCTGGATGCTTAGGGGGATTGCCCTTGAGCAACATATTCAATGCGTAGTCATAAGCAGCCCCCTGATGTGTGAGTACCCATCCCAAGGATGACATTCCAGATTTAGGTCGAAATGACAAATCAGTGCATCCTTCTTCTTGGAGGCTTGAAAGAGCATATTCTCGCCAAGCTCTGGTTGATGCTGCCAGACTCTTTACCAAATCTGCGACATTCATTTCCATCAACATGCCTTGCGTGTTTGCTCGATATATGCATTGACGACAAAGCAGAATCCGATGCACTTGCATTGTTCGAATTGCCGGAAGGCTTTATAGGAGGCCCAAATTCAACCGACTTGTCCGGGCTAGTGAGGTCAGTCCCGGAAACTTTGAATGAAGGAAGTACTCTTCATGACTGTTGCTGTAGTTGGTGTTGGTTATACTGATTTTCGAAGCACAACTCCAGACGTTTCCTTCAAAGAGCAGATGTTTGAAGCTGCCGCAAAAGCTTACCAGGATGCAGGAGTGCATCCTAGGAAGGACATTGGCAGTTTCATCACAGGAGCAGAGGACTATTGGGAAGGCTACTCGATTTTTGACGAGTTCGTGCCTGACCAGCTTGGCGCAACCCTTCGCCCTGTCTGTACTATAAGTGGAGACGGACTGCAAGCCTTGCTTACCGGAGCCATGCAGGTCAAAACAGGCTTGATGGATGTTGTAGCAGTCGAATCACATAGCGCAGCCTCAGATTTACTTTCATTCCATGGAATTGTGTCACACGGACTTGATCCTGTGTACAATCGAAATATGAATGTGAATCCGTTCTTTGTCGCTGGGCTTGAAATGAGAAAATACCTCTCTGAGACAAAAGCGTCTAGGGAACAATGTGCTCGTGTTGTTACCAAGAATAAACTCAATGCAATGGATAATCCACTAGCTGCCTATCCAGCTGTGATGTCTATTGAAGAGGTTATGAAGTCTGAAATGGTTTCCAATCCATTGACTCGCCGAGACATAAGTCCCTTGGCTGATGGAGCAATCGTGATGGTTCTCGCATCAGAGAAGAAAGCTAAGGAACTCTCAGAGAACCCCATCTGGTTGAAGGGGATGAGTTGGATTTCAGAAACTCCCTGGTTGGAGTCTCGAGATTGGAGTGATGCAACATATGCAAGATTGTCTTCAGAGAAGGCTTTCAAAATGGCTGACATCACAAATCCTCAGAAGCAGCTTGACCTTGTAGAAGTCGATGATTGGTTCTCCTACAAAGAGCTGCAGCATTTGGAGGCTATAGGAGTCTGTGAGAAGGGCCAAGCAGGCAAGCTTCTGGAACAAGGACAATTTGATAGAGACGGAGATACTCCCGTCAATGTGTCTGGTGGACGACTCGGAGCAGGCAACCTTCTAGAGGCATCATCTCTTCAATCTGTTCTAGAATGTGTAATTCAGCTTCGAGGTCACGCAGGCAAGAGGCAGATCAAGGGTGCACACACAGCAGCCGCTCAATCTTGGCGCGGCGTTCCCACTGCAACAGGTAGCATGCTTGTTCTTAGCAATGAGAAGTAGGAGGACATGAATGATGACAATAAAGAAACGAGTTGCAGTTATTGGAGCCGGAATCACACTATTCAGACGAAGGCTGAAAGAAACTGGAAAAGAACTCTCATACCATGCCTCGAAGATGGCACTTGATTCTGCTGAGATGAACTTGAGCGAGATTGAGAGTGTCGTAATGGGAACTGCACCTGATGCATTCGATGGTATTCACATGAAGTCAGAGAATCTCCTCGATGGAGCTGGTGGAACTGGGCGGCCCTATATGCGACCATTTGTCGGGGGAGGTACAGGTGTCTTCTCTCCAATTGCAGGGTGGTGGCATGTCGCCTCGGGTCTTTTCGATACATGCTTAGTGGTTGCTGAAGAGAAGATGAGTCCTGTTCAACCTCATCCACAGACGGCCTTCCGTACTATCTGGGATCCGTTCACCACACGGCCACTTCATCCGAATCTTGTTTGGATATTCGCACTGGAGATGAACCGATACATGACAGTTCACAATATCCCCAAGGAACACATTGCGGAGGTCGCTGTCAAGAATAAAGGGAATGCTCTAGATCATCCAAGTGCACAGCTGGCTGCGAAGATTACTGTTGAGGATGTCATGAACTCGGAAACAATGGTCTGGCCAGTGCAGCGATTGGATATCAGCCCACCTAGCGATGGCGCAGCGGCATTAATACTTGCATCAGAGGAAGTCGCAAAGAAATACACTGATTCTCCTGTCTGGATAGACGGTGTAGGGTGGTCTCTCGATAGCTCTTACTGGACAAACAGAGACCTCTACTTCCCACAATATGTTGCTGAAGCAGCGAAGATGGCCTACAAGATGGCCAAGATCGATGATCCTCCGAAAGAAGTGTCCTTTGCTGAGCCATATGATCCATTCACTTACAAAGAGCTTCATCATATGGAGGGGCTCCTCCTTGCGAAGAAGGGTGAGGCACCTAAGCTGACGGCAGAAGGTGTCACGCAACGTGATGGAAAACTTCCAATCTGTCCATCTGGTGGTTTGCTGGGAGTTGGCAATCCGATAGCAGCTGCAGGGTTGATGAAGTGCTGTGAGGCATTTTGGCAGCTACGTAATGAAGCAGGAAAACGTCAGGTCGATGGAGCAGAGACCGGAGTGTGTCAAGCATGGGGAGATCTCATGCAGGTCGGCACAGTCACAGTATTCAGGAGATGATAACAATGAGTGAGAAGATGAAAGAAGTTCCTGGAATATACCTTCGTGACGCTGAGCTAAAAGCTGAAGACGCTATCACTTTCAAGTGGCGTCCAAATGCTAAGTATGCTTGGTCTGGCGGAATCGCATATTCCCGATACTTAGCGGAGCTCAAGAATGGTAGGATTATTGGTAGAGCATGCCGGGAATGTGGACGCATATTGGTTCCACCCAGAATGTTCTGTGACACTTGTTTTCGTGCGACTGATGAGTGGGTGTATGTGAAAGACACAGGAACCATCAACACTTACTCAGTATCTTATCTCGATGCAGATGCCAACCGAATAAAGGAGCCAATCCTCGTTGCTGTAATTGATCTTGATGGTGCAAGCGAGGGAATTGGTATACTCCACTACGTTGACCCGAAAGTGGACCCAAAGGACCTGCATATAGGGATGAAACTCAAAGCAGTGTGGAAACCTGAGAAGGAGCGGATTGGATCTGTCACGGATATCGCTTACTTCGAGCCACTAAAGGAGGGCTAGAGAAATGTCATTTGATAAGAACACCAATCCATTGAAGCTTCATCACCTTGTCGGAGACATGGAAGCTGATTACATCTATACTCCAGGAGTTGCAGGTGACAAGTTCTTCAAAGCTCTGAGAGATGATGAGAAATTTCTCGCAACCCACTGTGAGTCGTGCAATCACACATACATGCCTCCCCGGATGTATTGTGAGAGATGCTTCTCAAAGCTTGACAAATGGGTTGAAGCTGAGTCAACAGGTGTCGTTGATACCTACAGTTTAGCCCATGAGGACAGAGATGGTGAGAAGCTAGCTGAACCGGTGATTGTGGCTTTCATCAGGATCGACAAGACTGATGGAGGGATTATTCACCAACTCGGTGGTGTCGACCATGAGTCAGTTAAGATTGGAATGAAGGTCAAGGCGGTTCTTAAGGACAAGTCAAAGCGTACAGGTGGATTGAACGACATAGACCATTTCGCACCTGCATGACTGTATCAGGACATACAAATGAGTTGGTGGAATGTTCCGCCAACTCAGTTCTATTCTTTCTGGATTTGATGTTCTAGCTCTTCGAGTTTAGCACGAATTCTCTTCAGAAGTGTGTTCAAGCCTTTTGAGTCGGAGAAGGTGAGAGCATCTTTTAGAGGGAACCTGGTTGCCTCATATTCGCCAATTGCTGCTCAAGTGGGCGAGGGTAATTCTCGACAAAACATCAGATGTGGTCCCATGTAATCCCATCAGTGATCTCCTTCGGATTTCTGGTTCCCCCACCAGCAACAAAGCAAAAGCATGCAATCAGAAATGCAATCATTGTACTGAAAATAAAAGGTCCTACGAAAGGCCGAAACCCTCCGTAATATACGTCTGATGAGCCATAGTAGGATAGAGCAAAGAACATCACCCAAAAAATAATGAAGATCGTCAGAAACGATGCCTTCCCATAGGGCTGTTTTTCAGGATTAATATAGCTCATCACTCTGATTCTATCATGGCTGACTATAAAGCTAAGGCTCGCATTAGGGCCTAGTATATTCGATGAACTGGGAGAAGGAGCACATGAAGGAGCTCTGCGCACCTATCTACGAATGGGTCAAAACGATGAAGTAATTTCATACGGTACGAGCGGGAAGAACGATATCTTCCCCCTCATTCCTTGATTTTTCTTCAAATGTCCACTCTGTATCTTTACCATGCCAGAGAATTCATGCAACTCTTGACATTAAATCTGAAAAGCACTGACTCAGATTTCGTTTTGACACTACTTCTTTCCGAAGAAATACATCAAGGATGCTGCAGATGACCCTGTAACTTTGACTCTCTCTTTGAGTGATTCTCCCTCTTTCCTTAATTCATCATAAGACGGATGATTAATTATTCGAGCCAAATCAGCATCAATCTCCCTAATTACATGGTCGACATTCTCCTTTCTGAGTGGTTTTTCACAATCGGATGCATCTTCACAGAATAGGCATTTGACAGACCATGAGGAATCATAGATTTCTACAGCACTCAGACCAACCTTGTTGACTGAGTCTTTCAATCTCTGACGAGTTAAGGCCTCGAAATGAGGGATGCCTAAGATGGTATCGATCTTTACATTCAGATTATGCACATCCCTGTCAAATTGCTGAGCTTTAGTCTGTTCTCCATCAGAATATAATTCTTGGATGATGAAATTACCTCCCGGTTTCAATACGCGATGCATCTCAGCTAGTACAGTGTAAATATTCTCCAGGTGATGGATTGAGTATGAGATACACACTGTATCAAAATGATTGTCTGGAAATGACATCGTTTCAGCATTCATTTCCATCAAATCCACTGGAGCGTCTTTGAATTGCTCTCTTGCTTTCTTCAAGTCATCTGCTGAGATGTCTATTCCTACGA
>JAEOTX010000202.1 GCA_016839605.1 Candidatus Thorarchaeota archaeon
CGATTTCGTAGGCGAGGTCTGCACAATCCAGAATGGGAATGAAACACTACTTAGACCAATTATCCTAGCTTTCTTCCCCTTCTGAGATTCTGCAGATGCAAGTGCCGCAGCTAGACAAACGCTTTCCGGCTCTGCCACAACTCTCGTGCCTTCTTTCTTAAACAAGAAGTTTAGATACAGGGTCCGAACCATACAAACACCACATTACTGATTGTCGATGATTCAATTGCAGTTATGCCTTTTTACGAAGTATTGTACCGTCTAGCAGAGCAAGGCACATCTCATGATAGATTCCCATTCGGGACCTAGTTCGTAACTTCTATTCAGAAGGCCGGAAATAGCTATTCAGGAATCTTTTATGGAGGCGTTTCGTCAGGCATCGCTTTTGAAGCTGGTTTTCCCCCAATCCCCCAGTGAGCTTTGGGAATCTCATGAATAATGACGTCCACAGCTCGTTCTGGAATTCCTAACTCAACAAAGACCTTCGTGATTCCCGAGATTATTTTCTCCGCAGCGTCTTCTGATACGCCTTTCCATATTTTGACGTCGACAATCGGCATGAGTTGTCCTCCATCGTGCTAGTCAATACCTTGGCGAGTGCCCTCATCTATCTATCGTATAGAAGTGGACACATGCATCATCACCCTGCATCCGACTGCTTATCTTACGATGCTGAATCCTGCTGTTGAACCCTCTACAGATGTACGGGTCTGAAATGCAGTGAAAAGTGGCACCGTAATCCCCACGACCGATTGATCTATAGCTTGCAGCAATCGGACAGTGAGTGGTAGTCACCTTGTATCCACCCTCTATCTTTTCCTTGGTGTATTTTGCTTCTGGCCAATCAAGTAGGATGTTGAGCAAGTCTTCCAAGGAATTGCTTCCATGCTCCTCGGCCTTCTTCTTCCAGGTCTCCTCTAGGAACGGGCCAAGAACCCTCTCAACGACATCATCATGCTCATGTCCAAACTCCTTGTCCCACGCGTCTAGGAGGTCCTTGAGTTTCTCAGTATCATTCCAGTTGTTGCGAATCTCAATGGCCCTCTTGAAGATCCGATCCTCGAGTTTCATCTTCATCTCCATTTCCATGAATGTGCTTGCGTTGGAGAGTTAGGTTAAGTATCTATGCTACAATATCATCATAGTTCAGTAGTACGCTAGTACTGAAACTGCCTTTAGATGCGTGAATAGTTAATGGAAGAATATCTTCAAGCAACTACATTTTGCGACTGGCAGGCACCTGAGATTCTAGGTCTTGCTGAAGAAATATGCCAAGGCGCTTTCACGGAGAAGGAGAGAGCGCTGAGAATCTTCAGTTTCATTCGGGATGAGATATACTTCGGAATCAACAATATGAAGACAAAGGCGACAGGGGTACTCAAACTTCGAACTGGAGAATGTGGCACCAAGACCAACCTTCAGATTGCTCTCCTGCGTGCTGTCGGAATACCAGCAAGGTTCCGCGTCACAAGATGCAAGAGCGAAGCACTCAGAGGAATAGTGCCAGACTGGCTGGCAAATAGGATGCCTCCCGTGGTATCGCACTTCTGGTGTGAATGCTTCTTGGAAGGCAGATGGGTGTCATGTGAAGCTATGTTGGATCGCCCACTCTATGAAAGCCTACTTGAGAAAGGGCAAATCGAACTCGAGCAAATTCCGACAATCGACTGGGATGGTGAGTCAGACCTGAGGGTCTTGAAGCCGTGGATTGTCGAGGATAGAGGAATCTTGGCATCATATGATGACATCTATGAGATGATGGATAAATCAAGAGGTGAAGAGGGAATCCCTCCGCGAATAGTTGAACGGCTACTTGGTTGGATGATATACTGGTATCTGAGGAGATACACCGATAAGGTACGTAAGAGAAGATAGTACAAGCGCTATTCTCAAACTCATTAGAAAGGTGTATGCAATTGTCAGAGGTCACGTTCGGTACAGCAACTCTTCCTCGCCTCCTATGTGGGACAAGCCCTTTCATGGGTGCCGGGCAGTTTGGACTAGCAGGACAAGAATGGCACAGGCGCTTCTTCAATCATCCTGAACGAATGAGTGAGATGTTTGAGCATTTCTGCAGACTAGGATATCCAGGTGCTCATGTGACTGGCTATCCTACAATAGTTGAAGCCGCGCGGCTGACAAAGGAGAGCAGAGAACTCAAAGTTGCGGTTTCACTCCTGCCTGAGAACTGGGAGAACAACCTCAAAGAAGCCCTGGTGTTGGATCCTGAGGTCGTCTTTGTCCATGGTGCAATGACTGACAGGTTCCTAGACAAACGGCTGGAGGACCTGAAGGCTTGTTTCGAAACCATCAGGAATGCGAATTCGTTTCCAGGTCTAGCTACGCATGACACATGCCACACCCTTAGGGTGCTTCAGTCTGAGGAGAATCCTCTCCAGGATGAGTCATTTGGACTACTGCTCCCAATCAATCGGACTGGCTACAGCGTCGGTGGAACTACGGTGGAGATGGAAGAACTCCTTGGTGCACTGGACGGTCGGCATCCTGTAATGGGGATGAAGGTACTTGCTGCAGGAAAAATTCCTCCCCAGGAAGCACTTGACTATGTGTTTAGCATTCCAAACGTTCGCACTGTGACAGTGGGCGTCACTGAAAAATGGCAGGCGGCTCAGATTGCAGAGATTGTGGATGCTGTGTAAATCCGAGCATCTGCCACTTCACGCAGCTGCTAGTCTTGGAAAGAGCTCCAGGGCACCCTTTCGTGCGATTGTCCTCAGGTCTTCATCGTCAAAACCATCGAAAGCCTTCAGGTCGCTCAAGACAAGATCAGCCATCAACTTCGGAGCCGCCCCCAAGTCAGTCCCAAGCACAATGTGAGATGGATCCAACAGCTCCCTGAGAGTTCTTAGAGAGCTTTGAGCAGTCACAGCAGTTGTGTCATAATACATGTTCTTCAATAGCTTCAGACCAGTCGAGGGCCCTTGTTTTCGGATTATCAAGTCATAGAGAGACCGCAGTTTCTTGACCTTGTCACGCTGTCGGTATTCCAAAATACTGATTCTCCAGGCCATGTAGGGTACTGCCCCACCACCGTGTGAGAGGACGAACCTGATGTTCGGGCACCTGTCAAGCACTCCACCATATACCATGTTGGCAACGGCTCGTGTAGTGTCAAAGGGCCACTCAATGAAGGGGATTGGCACATCTGGCTTCCTCATGGCCGCAAAGGGCGGATCATCAGGATGAACAAAGACCACTGCTCTGCGTCTGTTCAGCTCAGCAAAAAATTCCTCCAGTTCTGAATCGCCCAGATACAGTCCATTAGAGTTTGACAGAAGAACGACGCCATCAAGATGGAGCTCGTCTAATGCGTACTCAAGCTCTGCAAATGCTCCATCTATATCTGGCAGAGGTACAGATGCAAATCCTCCATAGCGGTCTGGATGTTGTTTGA
>JAEOTX010000203.1 GCA_016839605.1 Candidatus Thorarchaeota archaeon
ACTCTTGATCCAGTCACGAACAGACCGCGATCAGTCCACCTATGCACGGAGTAATCTAGGAACCATCGTACGGCATCCTCTATTAGCTGAGCTCGTGATCTACCAACTGTTTCATGAACGAGCTCATCAATACGAGTTACAAGTGCCTGACTCATCGTGACACTGATGATTTTCTTCTTTAGCAAATCATTAATCTGCTGTAATCGATCTTTTTCTTGCTTAGTACGGTTAGCTTCATCTTTTTTCTCGATTGCAGCTTTTTCTTTCATGAGTGTGGATTGCTCAAACCTGAGTGACAACTTGATCTATCCTCCGCAGCATCTGCCCTGTGACGCATTCACATATCATAGAGTGTATTTGACTCTACTGGGACTTGATAGTTTTACATGATTGCTTCTATTTGAACCCTTTGGGAAACGCCTGAGTAGATATCTACACAAGCAAACCTTAATCTTCTTAGCTGGGAAAATTGAGCAGAGTTGTGAATGAATGTCGTATTGCGAACTTTGGCTTGAAACTAATAACCGTGAGTTCAGAGTAGCAATGTTTGTCCCAGTAGGTTTTGAATTGCCCGAAGGATTTACTCGATTGGCCTCCGGGGACCTGGGAGAGAAGGGATTCTATGTTTCAGACTGGTATTCAGGAATCGCCGAGGCTAAAAGCAACATCGACAGAGCTGCCAAATTCTATACTGATCTCTCCGTCAAGTTCCTCTATTTTCGAGAGATAAGACGCCCTCGGACTATGTGAGGCCGGGTTCGAAGTACGTCCAGAAAAAGATGTGATGAGGGGAACGCGTCCCCTCAAGAAACTACGGCCAAGGTATCCCTAGGCCAACCAACGCTGGATTGAAGAATATGATAATGCCAACGCCAAGTGCTGCGAGCCCAATCAATACAATGACCGGCGTTGCCGCAAACACCTTGCCAATCAACTGAATCAGCTTAATCAGAAGACCGCTTAGAAGGTAGACCACAGCGAAAATGACGAAGGCTATCACAGCCATCCATTTCAGGGAGATTATCTGTGTGATATACTCGCCTATGAATGGGTCACCTGCATGGGGTGCAAGGAATCCATAGAGTGTAAAGGTGCCGAACAAAGCTAGACCTAACGACAGAAGTAGAGCGATAGGAAACTTTGAGAGCAATCTCATACTCAATGCGAAACCAATGAGAATGAGTAGCCCGGCTACGATTATTGCGTCTGGATTCGCCGCCCAAACAACATAGCCTACGCACATATCCAGAATACCTACGAAGAAGCCAAGGTAGGTACTGAGGGCTACCAGCCCGTCGAATATAGTTCCGAGTAGGGGAATTGGATCGGTAATGTTCTCTAGCAGCCATGCCGCGGCAAGAACACCGGAACCAATTAGCACCCAAGCAACAACAATATCATCCTGGAAAAAGGCAACAATCTCAGCTAGGGTGAGGTCGAAAATCTCGAGTTGAAGCATGGTTTACACCTCTTGCTTACTGAGACGACCTTCAGCATCGCTTCTAAAAAACCTATGTCACACAATTTCTAGTCCTAGAATAGCAGATGAAAGCATGAAAGATGCCCAAAATAGGAGTCCGCAAACGACTCCCATTAACAGGGGGCGCCTACCACCAACCATACTTGTGTTTTGATATCCTGTAGACACAGTTGTAATGAGTAGCGTGGCAAACAAAGGCATGATACTCAGTAGGGAAAGGGCACCTGGACTCCATATTGGACCCTCTGTAAGCAAGGAACCTATGAATAGAAATGGTGATAGAGCGGAAAGCAGACCCAGAACAAGTGAGCTCGTGATACTCAGTAGATAGACCTTAAGTCGCTGCGCAGCAATTATCGATTCGCGCTCTTTTGCCACCGCTGACCGTTTTACAAGCCGCGCTGCTATACGTGAAAGTCTATCCCCTGCCTCAGCAGCTGAAGCCGCACACATGACCGAAACCATATTGATCATATTGGCTACTCGCTGACCCAGTGCCATCTTTGCTGCATCAGACATGGCTTCCTCGATGCTTTTCCCACCCCACGAAATCGCATTAATAACTGGATCAATGAGTTTCTGAATCTCAATCGCGACATCATCACGGACCGCCTGTACAGCTACTTCAAGCGTGTCACCTGAATGAAGACGTTCTGAAAGTAGCATAAGGAAGTTCAGGAATTCATCATATTCAGCTACTATGTGGCTTTGATGAAGGAACAACACATTGTCACGATTAGGTCTATCAAAGTATGCAGAGAACTGACTAGAAAATCTTGATTTCAGCAGAGCATTGAGACCAATTAGGATTGGCGCCAGCAAAAGAACCATGAGATTGGTGGCATGTCCCGCAAGGGAAATTGCTAGGGTTAGCATAATCGGTATGTAGGTGGCTAATGCTGCTACAACAAGAAGACGACTCTCAAGCTCGAGATTCCTTTGCCGTAGAGTCATGTCTGCCTCGAAAGACTCTCCAGAAAGAAGGTCAAGGAGTTCAGTCTTTTTCTCGAGTGCTGAAAGAATGCCCATGATATATCTCCGCAGATCATCAGAGGGCTGGTTCTTGGCAAACTCCATCAGGCACGTTTCAGGAGGAGTCCCGCTCTGAATCTGTGATAGCATATTCTGAAAGACCTTAGACAAGAACGGGTGTTCTGACGCTGCCACCATCTCGATGGCATCGAAAATCGTACCCCCTGTTTGAAACACAAGAATGAACTGCTCAAAAACAAGATCAGCTTCCTCGGATAAACCGAGCTTGTAGCTGTTCATTGTCGATACCGGGTAAGACACGATAGCATAGTATGCAATTGCGGAGGCTATAGCTGATATCGGTATGGCAACTAGGATACTAGCGTTAACTAATATGAAGACTATGAATGAACTGATGAGGATTAGAATCGAAGTCAGATACGAAGCAGCAAATACGCCCTGAGTACTCACCTGTATCCTCGACTCAAGGAATCTGACTGCCTTTGCAAGGTCTCGGTCATCTCTTCTCGCACCCATTGTGGAGAAGGGAGGAATACGAGCGCTTACGCTGCATAGTCGCTCATAGATCACGGTCTCTTTCCTCTACTAGCTTGGCTAACTGCTCATCTCTTAAATTACCCGAAAAAGATGCCGAGAAGCGTTCATTCCATGAAGTCGGTTATCAATGTCTGAGTAGTGAACTCTCTATAGAGCTTGCTCACCTTTAACCATCGATCAATGGGATTTCTTAAATGCCTGCCAACTTCTTCAAGCGCCTCATCAAGGGAGGAGAACTTCTTCCCATGAGATTGAAGTGCTCTTCTAGCAATCTCCCGGAAGCGCCAAACTCCAAGAGGAACCCACTTCTGAGGATCAATCTCCATAAACACCATCACGCCTGCTTGTCTGCGCATCTGAGTGAGATGCTCAAGGGATGGTAATCTTGTTGCATAATAGGCTCCTGCAACCGACCTTGCATAGTCTTTTCTTCCTCGACTCCATTCGTTGTCTGTGATAATAGGCGGGTTCAGACCTCCTAACCACGATTCCATTGCTTCAAACTGCCACCCACTCGGGAGGAAAAGAAGGGCTACTGTGTTTCCTAGAGCATGGTCCACATACACAAGATAGTCATTGATCCAAGGCAAGCGGTGTACTCGCTTATGGAGTGCTTTACCAACGATATCATCAACAGCAGTGATGCTCCATTTTGTGGGGACTAGTCTCCTACTTCTCTGCTCTCCTAGTAAACCAACAGAGAGGAGACGAGTCATCTGCTGCTGACGTACTCCATCCTCGAACATCTCCATTATGCCTCCCACGGCCTTTAGGTCGGTGTCGGAGGTTGCTTTGTCAACTGCTCTAGGCACCTTAGGATTATCCTCAAGCACAAAGAGCTGAAGTGGAGCAGATGGCCCGGTCGGAAGAGTTCGGTCTGAGAACACACTAGTGAAACTTGGTCGCTTGAGAAGTGTAGCCTCTGAAGATGTAGGAGTTTCTGAAAGGGCAAGTGTTTGGGTCTCTGAGAGAATTCGCGGTGGGTCAACTGCTGCATTTACGGGGATTAGCTTCTTGGTCCGCACGAGGTTGAAACGAAATGAGAGTATCTCATCAATGGTCTTGTCCAACCATAAATCGGGTCGTTCCATAATGGCGCTATCCATTCCCATGACTGGAGGAATTAGCGGACCAGCGAGGACCTTCGGATAGCCCTGTTCCCCCACAAAGACAGAAGGAGGAGATGACCCTGTTAGATCCAAACCAGTGACAGCACTATCGATGCTACTCAATGCTTTGGCACGCATTAGAAGAGGACAGGGGCTGATACCACAAAGATGACGATGACCCATACACCTGGAACAGACTCGCTCATCATACGACATCTGCTTTCCTCCAGTCGGAGTCTTCTCGAGACGCGTCTGCGCCAGCATCATCACCTTCTAATCTGTGCAAGAACGGTAGGGACTTTCTATCATCTGCTGTAGGATTGAACACATTTAGACCTCTTGGAGGGGACACCGAAACTATATCACGTTCTCTCGTCATCCACGAGCTAGATATGCAAACAAGGAGAGAGCGAATCGCTGAGCTTCTCGAGGAAACGGAGATACCTCTGACTGCTCAGGACATATGCACTGCACTGGACATCAAGAGCCGGTCAGTCGTCTATGAGGATGTTGAACACATCTCAATATCTGTCAAGAATAGGGGTAAACATCTCCTTATTCGACCAGCTAGTTGTGGAAAGTGCGGATACGTCTTTTCTAAGAGAAAGGCTGCAAAACGACCATCTAAATGTCCGAAGTGCCGCTCAGAATGGATTCTACTGCCAGCGTATCTAATCAGAGAAAGGAAACGCTAGTCGAATTTATGAACTCTCTTGATGTCAGCACCCTCTCTCTTAATGTCGGTCACTCTCGAAACAACAAAGTCGGACAAACCGAATTCTGCTTCTTCAACAAAACCATGAATAATGACTGGCATTCCGACGCGTGGAAGAAACCGACATTTGTCCATAATGCCAGCTGAAAGCCTGACGCTATAGGTCTGTCCGTTCTCTTGATTCTGCACAACGATGGATGTTGAACCATACCATCGCCGAGCACTGACTCGAGTTGTCTGGCTTCTGCCAACTTCGCGGATAACGCCTCTAAC
>JAEOTX010000204.1 GCA_016839605.1 Candidatus Thorarchaeota archaeon
AGCCAGCTAAGAAGCCAGCACCTGAAGAAGCTGTGGTGGATCCTGGACCGCCACTAAAGGTCCTTCCTGGCGTTGGTCAAAAATTGGAGGTAAAACTCAAGGCTGCAAAGTATGACACAGTGGAGAGGATTTCAAGGGCTCGTTCAAAGAGTATGGCCAAGAAAGTAGATGGCCTTAGCTTAGCAGGTGCTCAAAAACTCATCGCCGCAGCAAAAGAACTGGTCAAGGGTGGAGCAACTCCCGCAGAAAAACCTCCAGTATCTGAAGCCGATGAAGCTGTTGAACCCCCAGCTACTACAATAAAGCTGACTGATCTACCTGGCGTTGGTGCCAAGCTTGCTAAGGAATTAGAACGGTCTGGCTATAACACCGTCGCAAGATTATCACGCTCGAGGCCAAGCTCTGTAGCTAAGGTTGTTGATGGACTCAGTCTAAAGAAGGCAACCACGCTTGTTGACGCAGCTATCGAGCTCATTCGTGAGGCTGAGATGATAGCCATTTCAGAAACTATTCTTCCAAAAGATGAGCCCCCAAAAAAGGCCGAACCGGAGGAAGTACCTCCAAAGGAGAAAGCTGAGCCCGAGAAAGTCCCAGAACCGAAAAAGGAAGAGCCTCCCAAGAAATCTCCTAAGAAGACTGTGAAGCCAAAAAAGCCCAAGAAGCCAATCGACGAGTCAGAAGCTGAAGTACCAAAGAAGAGAAAAGCGAAAAAGAAGAAGTCCGGCCTTCCAGTACCAGATGCAGTAAAATCTCTTGAGAAAGAGATGAAGAAGAAGTGGAGAGCAGCGGCGAAACGAAAGGCCGCTATAGAAGCCGGAGAGATTCCGGAGGAGGAATTAGTGCCTCTTACGGAAACTGTGGAAGTTCTAGGCATGACTGTTTCTGAAACACAGGACACGCTCGTGGAAGTAGCCATGGATGTTCTCCATGAGGCAATGACAACTGGGCGGCCTGCGTTTGAAATTCCTAGCCGCTCGAGTGATAATATCGTCTGGGATGAGATTCGAGACCTGCTTCTACTTGGGATGAAGACAATTGCTCGACCCTATCATTCTCTTGCATCTGTAGTTGATGCCACACGAACTGCTAGAGTCATGGAGATTGTATTTCAACTCTTGAAGTCAAACCTGCATGCAACGAAACGAGAAGTGTTCTATAGTGATGTCAACCTATTCAGAGAACAGAAACGAAGCGACAAGATAATCGAGGATGTTGCTTCAATGCTACACACGACGCGTGACAGTATACACGTGGTCGCTTCTGCCAGGGGCTCTGCAATGGGCAGGGTGGTGATCCGTGATGGTGGTGACACAATTGACCTCACTCGAATGGGTACTGGCGGATGGGCAATCACTCCTTTCTTGGACCAAGTTGAGATACTGGAGAGTGATGCTGAGTTCATTATTCTCTCTGAGAAAGATGCAGCTGTGATGCGGTTAGCAGAGGCCAAGTATTGGAATAGACAACCTTGCATTGTCTTGACAGGCAAAGGTTCTGGAGATATTGCTACACGTGCATTCCTCAAGATGCTTGTGAAAGAACTAGAGATTCCTGCGTTTGCCTTGGTAGACTCGGATCCCTATGGACATTACATCTACTCAGTGTTCCTTCGAGGTAGTAAGAGACTTAGCTATGAGTCTCCATTTATCGCAACACCTGAGCTAAAGCTCCTTGGAGTTCTGAGTCGCGACCTCGAGGAGTACAACATTCCCAAATCCGTCAGGATTCCTATGGAACCTACAGACATCAAACGTGTCAGAGATATGCTCAATGAGCCTTTTGTGCAGTCAAACAAAGCTTGGGTCAAAGACCTGAGATTAATGTTGAAACTCAGAGAGAAAGCTGAGATTCAGGCATTTGCCAGTCATAGCTTTGAGTATCTGACTGATGACTATCTGCCTCGGAAACTGGAAACTGGCGACTGGATCTAACTTCGCTTAACCTGATCCCCAGATACCATTTGGCAAGATGCTTAAGGGGCAATATACAGGTCTAACCACATCACTATAGTGAATTGAGGAGGAATCTTGTTGGTTGTATCAGACCTGGGTATCGAAGTCATTGACGGACACGCGCATTTCATTACTTACAACACCGTCAAAGAATGGTTCTCTGACCCAGAGGTGCTTGAACGTGCTCGACAGCGAGTCAGTTTTCAGACTGACATGCAAGAATTCAGTCTTCCAGATGAGCCATGGGACACTGGTGAGATGTGGATCAAGGAACTTGACAAATACGGAATCTCAGCGA
The DNA here is from genome assembly GCA_016839605.1 of Candidatus Thorarchaeota archaeon. Taxonomy (GTDB): domain Archaea; phylum Asgardarchaeota; class Thorarchaeia; order Thorarchaeales; family Thorarchaeaceae; genus SMTZ1-83. The sequence goes on from JAEOTX010000204.1 coordinate 2,251, forward strand.
TAGGGATGATGATAGGTCCAGAGAGCTGGGATGAGTTTCTTGCCGCACGCAAGAAGTATCCGAGTCGATTCATTGGTTACGCGAATGTCAATCCCGCCCAGGAGGATGCGGTTGAGACAGTGAAGCGTGCAGGAAAAGATGGTTTGCAAGGCATTAAGCTATACCCAAGTGCATGGGACTTCCACGTATACGATGATCGTGTTTATCCTATTTACGAGGAGGCACTTCGACAGAAACTCCTAGTTGTCCTTCACTTCGGGATAACAATAGGCAGTCAAGCTAATCTCCGATACGGTAATCCGCTTGATATTCAGAAGCCAGCACAAGACTTCCCTGACCTCAACTTCATGATTGCTCATTTTGGAGCTGGTTTCTTCCGAGAGGTGCTAATGCTCTTTTATCAGACGCATAATGTGGTGGTTGACTCAAGTGGCAGCAATATGTGGATGACATATCTTCCCTATGACCTCACCATCACTAAGATTTTCGAAAAGGCAATGAAGGCTGGAGGGTCATGCAGAATCGTATTTGGCACTGACTCGTCGTTCTTCCCAAGAGGCTTTCGTCACAATATTCTGGAAGAGCAATTCAATGCTGTGAAGTCCCTTTGCCCGCAGCTATGCTATACGGACGAAGATGTGGACCTGATATTTCGCGGGAACATATTGAGACTGACAGGATTCAAACCGTAACTAGGCCTTTCGAATCTTCTTGTCTAGACTTTTAAGCTTCTTATTGTCTTCGCCCTCTCGATATCTTTGCGCCGCTTCCTGATACTTGGTGAGTGCCTTTCTCGTCTGACCACCCTTGACTAGAGCATCGCCTTCATCTTCAAGGATCTTCCCCCATTCAACATAACACTCACGCACTTTTTCAGAACATTTTGCTCTCTTCTTGGCATCTGTTGAGAACATGTATAATTCTCTAGCCTTTCGAAACTGAACAATCGCCCATTCGTACTCATGCGCCTTCCTGTGACTCTCGGCCTGCTCGAAGTGGTTGTTGGCCATTGCATCGTAGCCCTCATCAATCATCTTTGCGGCATCAGCAATGGCTTTCTCATGTGCAGCTCTCTCAAAGAGTTTCTTTGCCATCTCGAACGTTTCAATAGCTGGCTCAAATTCCTTAGCTTCCAATTTGCTATATCCGTCTTCCATTCTTGCTTTGCCCATCGCTTCGTAGACATAACCGGGATACTCAAACCCATCGCCCGATATTGAAAAGCCGCAACTTGGACACTCTGGTGTATCCAGCTCAGGCATTGGAGTAGTTACTGCAATTCTCTTGGGTGTTCCAACAACGACATCAATGAAGTCTTTTGATGTCACGCCTCTCCCGCCTGGGAAGAGGTGAGTAACTGCATCTCTTGTGGCGTCATCTTTGCCTTCAGGGAATAAATGGTCGAACACCTCCACTGGATGGACCTCTATTTCCTCAGCTATCACTCTCGGTGGTTCAACTTCCTTGAATGGCATCCCTTCCTTAACCTCTGGATCCATTCCCTCAACTTCCCAACTCAGATCAGCACTACTTTTTCCAGCCTCTTCAGAGGTAACCTCAGCTACTGGTTCAGGTGCAGGTGCCGCAGTTTCTGTGGGCGAAGACTCGACTAATCCCTCGTCAACTTCCCACGAGAGATCTTCTTCCGGAGGTGCGACTGGAGGTGGTGCAGGCTCTGGTAAGGGTTCACCAACTTCGGGAAGATCAGTTTCTGGTAGAGTTTCTAACTCAGCAGGAGGTTCAACAGGGTCTGGAACATCGTCTAGCTCAGAGACCTCTGGCAAAACATCATCGCCACTTACAGTGGCTACGGGAACATGTCCATTCGGCAGTCTGTTCCCACAACCCATACAGAATGTGGAGCCTCTACGGCTGCGTTTTCCACATTCCGGACATTCAACACTTCCTTCCATGGTTCTACCCACTGAGTCTTTATTTCACCAGACATGCGTGGTCAAGTCTAGTTGGACATTGATGAGGTATCGCCAGTCCATATGAACAATTTTCGTACGGCTCACGGGCAAAGGTACAAGAACCAATAAGTTGGCAGCGTTATCAGAATTCCAAGCATCACACCTGCAAACGCTTGCCTTAGACTATGCTGTTTTAGAACTGTGCGAGACCAGATGACCGCAATCCATAGAATGATCACAGGCCACGCAATCCATCCATAGACTATGAGAAGGGCTGTTCCAGGCCCTCCAACACCGGCTCCATGCACGGATACCTTACTCTTGAGAGTGGCGATCATCACACCTGATGTAACGGTGAAATATGCAGCTGACAGCACCGCAAGTATCAGACATTCCAACAAGCTGAAAATAACGTACACCAGAGCGTAGCATACTAAAGAGAACGCAAAGAACTTGGCCCTCGTCTCTCGATCAGACACATCCAGATCCGTATGACCTCGCCATGCTGCATAAATGATTGGAATTATCGGAAGAATTACCATTCCAGGGATGAGGATAAGAAGAGCCATTGCTGGATTGAGCATGGGTCCAAGACCGATTGGAGATGTATATACCATGATCATGCCCACATACAGGTTGATGAGAGGTGCTGGAGTTAGTCTCGAAATTACTCTTGCACCCTGAATTATTGTTCCCGAGATATCGAGGCCCTCGTCGTTGTATTTCAGCGAACTCATTGGTGAGATTCGAGCCAATCATCGCAATCTTCAATCTTTTGATTTATCATATTGCCCGAGTTCTTCTCCGATTGGACTATCACAACAGCAGGCAAACATCACGACAACCCTTATTTTCTCCCAACAACACGAATTGACGATAAGGGATACTGAGTAACTCCTTTGGATGGTAACAACTATGGCAGCGGTACCAAAACGCGAAGTCTTCGAACGCATTATCCAAAACATAACTAGCAAGTTCCCAGATGTGTATGCGGCTCTGTTTATCAGTCCCGAGGGATTTCCAATCAATTCATGGGGAGTTACTCTAGAGAGGGCTGAGGAGATATCCGCATTACTGAGTGCACTGATTGGAAAGACTAAGGAGATCATTCGACAGGTGAAGCAGGGTGGAGAGATGCAGTTTATTCAGATTCAATCTAGCTTGGGTGGAATACGCATCGCCCCGATGGATGAGTTCATTCTAGTCACAATGACTAAATCCTAGTTTGAGGAACACTGTTACTTCGATACAGAACTTAATTAGCAAGCGGATATCTAACCCATCCGTGCACGCCATGACGACAGACGCCTTCAAGATATCAGACTTATCCAAATTCTATGGTCCGACAATGGCTCTAGATAAGGTTACAATTGCAGCTCCTAAGAGGGCAGTGGGTCTGCTTGGGCCAAACGGTGCGGGCAAAACCACACTAATTCGAATTCTCATGGGAATAATTCGTCACTCTTCAGGCTCTGGAACTGTTCTGGGTTATGACTTCTGTGACTCAATTCAGGCCATCAGAGATCACGTTGGATATTCGCCTGAGTTCACTCCGATGATTCCTGATGTCAGCGCGATGAAGTATGTCACCTTCATGGGAAAGCTTTCAGGCCTCGCATCTGTGGAAGCAGCTCAGCGTGCTCATGATACGTTGCATTACGTAGGTTTGGCGGAAGAACGCTATCGCCCGCTGCGCGAGTTTAGTACTGGCATGATGCAGAAGTGCAAGCTCGCAGCAGCATTAGTTCATGATCCTGATTTAGTAATCTTAGATGAACCAACCGATGGACTTGATCCTACTGGTCGTCAGCAAATGTTGGATTTGATTGAGCGGCTGTATAAGGATGAGGGCAAAAGCCTGATTGTGTCATCTCATCTATTATTTGATGTAGAGAGAGTTTGTGACTGGGTCATGGTCTTGGGAAGAGGGCAGTTAGTGACCAGCGGTGAAATGAGTAGCTTGCTTGCTGACACTTCAGGGATGCTCCGGGTGAGAATTACAGGTGACGCGCTGTCATTCTCTCGCAAGCTCACAGCTAGAGGACTAGAGGTCGAGATTGATAGCCCGTTTCTAGATGTAAAGAGAGACAACGGCACGGAAATGGCCATTCTAGAGGAAGTCAACAGAGACCCCAATGTGAGTCTGCGCTATTTGGGAAGTAGGACTCGAACGCTCGAAGACGTATTCATCTCCATTGTAGAAGGGAGGGAGCTTGGATGAGTGACGATGCTTTGAGCGACGACACCTATATCCGGAAATTTGGATTCAGACGGTTCACTGGAGTACGTCAGAATCGTGTGTATCGAATAATCGCTGTAGCGTGGTTCAATCTAATAGAAGCAATTAGACGTTCAGGGTTTACTAAGATGCTTCTCGTCTTCATGTTCTTTTCAATATTGATTCAGGATGTCCTCATAATCGTCATTTCGTGGTTCCTACCTTTCATTGGAGACCCCATGACAATCAATGAGCTGTTTAGAGATGCATACGCTGACTCGGTCCTCGGCATGGTATCACTTGTGAACCGAATCACAGTTCTTCAGTTTGGATTCATGCCCTTTAACATATCATCCGTCGGTATCAGTTTCATATGGTTGCTTTTGATGGCTATAGTTGGTGGCGGTCTCATTGCGGATGATCGACTTCATAGGACAACAGAGGTCTATTTCTCAAGAATATCTAGACTTGAGTATATGATTGGTAAGCTCATGAGTCTGATTCTATTCTCAACGGTCGTTATTGTGCTTCCTTCCATCATTCAGTACTTCCTTCTCTCCTACGGTCTTGAGACAGACCTTCTCGTCAATATCGACCTTATGTTTTGGGGAATTGGTTTTACGCTTCTTGCTGCATTCATACTCAGTCTCATCATTTTGGCAATGTCAAGCTTCACGAAACGACGAGCAGTAGCAACACTCACCTTCTTCATCGCTGCCATAGTCATGTCCAGCTTTTACAGTGCTCTCGGTTTAGCCCAGAGTGAATCCATGATTCTGTTGCTGGACTTTGTAGGCGCTATCGCACTTCTTGGTGCGATGGCACTTGGATACGAATCTTTGGATATCAATGGTCGCGACATCTTCTTCAACAATGGAATTGGCGTTGAGGGTCCAATGGTGATCGCTGTGGTATTAGTGGTTCTAGTACTAGGCATCTTGGCTCTAATTCTCACGCTGTTTCGGAGGGATAGCTAATGCAGATAATCGACATTGATGAAGCATCCAAGCAGTATGGCGAGGTTGTGGCTATCAGTAGATTCAACATGTCAGTCAAAGGGGGATCGATTACAGGATTCGTCGGACCCAATGGAGCTGGCAAAACAACAACTATCCGAGTAATAACCGGACTGACAAAGCCCGACAGTGG
>JAEOTX010000205.1 GCA_016839605.1 Candidatus Thorarchaeota archaeon
ATATCCCATTCTGTCTATGGCCATACGGTTCGAATCTTCAAGTAGAGCCTGGACCTCTACGTCTTTCTCAAGTTCGTCAAATGCAATTGCGCATAATTTATTCTTCTCTAAGTCCTTGCGCACTCTTTCTTTCAAGGTAAATCTTTGTCGTTGGGGTTTTGCCATTCTTCTAGCACCCTCTCTTCTTTGATTTGTTTTCATCTTTACTTTTCCCCTCATTGCGATATGTTGTTAGAGGTGCAACTTGAGTGCCTTATTCAGATATCCCCACTGGGAAATACGGTTCTAAAGCCTGAGTGTTCTTATTACGAAATGACGAACACAAGGTAATCATCTTACTCTCTAGTTCAGTCTGGTTGGATTGGTCTATCTATTTCTATGTATGGATTGATGAGCTTCGCAGAGCATCAAACAGTGGCTTCGGTCGAGGCCTCCTCATGGGCTTTGATTGCAGTGCTTGCTGGCGGAGTCTGCTGCTGATACGCATAGTATCCGGCTAATATCAGCAAATACAGAACATAACCAGTCACCTCTAGAAATGATGGATTCCCATTGTATCCAAACATAGCCTTTAGCAATCCACCTATCAGACCCTTGTCATGAAGCAATGGATAGCTCCCATCAGGAAGAACTGGAGGATTGATGTTCCAAACTTCAATGGGCCCAATCAGAAGTAGGCCAGCCTCTTGCAGCTCATGGATTCCATAAGCCACCATTCCCGCAGCTACCAAGATGAGAAAGGCAGACGTGTATTTGAAGAACGACCTCAGGCTGATTCTCAATGAGCCCTGATAGATTCCAAGTCCCAGGACCATGGCAATTAACAATCCAAGAGTCACTCCTAGATACACCTGTAGTCCATCCTGAATGACTAGAGCCATGCTGAAGAGGACTAGCTCCACGCCCTCTCGCATCACAAGAGCAAAGCTGAGGAGGGCAACACCAATACCACTCTGGGTAAGAGATCTCCGCTCGACTGAGTCTTCTATTTCTGAGGAAACGGTGGGTCCTGCTTTCCACATCCATAGAATCATTGTTGTCAGGAGGAGTGCTGCTATGAGAACAACGACTCCCTCGAAGGTAGCCAAGATAGGACCTTCAAGAATGCCCCAGACTAATCCCATGACAAGTGCAACTCCAACACTGGCCAAGATTGCTACTAATGCCCCGCCAATAACAAATCGTCTTAGGTCATCTCGTCCAGACTTGCGGAGGTAAGAGAGCATGATAGCTATAACTAGAGCGGCCTCAATACCTTCTCGAAGTGATATAATTGTTGGAGCGACTATCATGTTTATCAACTAATTAACAATTGTTAATAGTCTTTCGGTGCAGTCCTCAGAACACTAATTTCCGTTGAACCGGAGTGATTCTACTTCCGGATTCTCACCACTGTGGCATTGGTGGCTTCTAGAATGTGTGCAGGGTTTATTCTCAATAGATGATGGTCAGTCCCTCCACCCCCAACCACCTCTTCCATCGACGTCACATTGGGGTCGATGAGAGTTTTGGCTTCAACGATCGAAACTGGAGGGGTCCCTCCAACTTTGTAGCCAGTCAACCTTGCGGCGTCATCAGACGTTGCTAGAGTTGGAGGAGGAATCCCTAATGCTTTACCTATTCTCTTTGAGCTCGCACGGTCAGTCCCCTGAACTATGGCAAGAATCGGTTTCTCTTCAGAGTCAATGAAGACCACAGTTTTGATGAATCGGTCAGGCGGTACACCAAGCTCTTGGGAAGCTTCTGCAACAGACCGGACTCTTCCACTCATAGTCAATATCTCTGCATTGATGTTGTGGTCATTGAGATATCTCTGAAGATGGATGTTGTCCATGTAGGATTCCTCATTAGATTGTTTCTAGCTGGATACTTCCACCCAGATTGGGCCCGCATAAGTGATTCGCCCATTGTTGGCTACAACACGGATTAGATAGAAATCTGCACCATCAGTATTCAGTTCCAGAGGATCTATGGGATTGTCACTGTAGTCATTGGTATAGTATTGTCCATTTCTCAGTACACAGCTCTCAGTATATGAAGTTCCAGTGATTGCTGTAGTGTCAATGTAAGTGACATTAATCACAGGACTGTTAATGGGAATCTGGGCAAGAATCTCTCCGTTCTTGATTATCTCAATTGTGGCACCCCAATCAGGACTCCAGCTAGGAGTCACTGAGGCTGCTGTATGTTCTGTTCCTGCAGGTGCACCATCCTGAGCCAGAAATACGGTGATTTCTCGATGAACTAACTCATTATCAACTACAAGAGTTGAGCCGTCGCCAATGCGTGTGCCGTTTATTGAGAAGTCAATGAGAGGGCGACCATGGTCAGAGTTTGCAAAAATATACTGGTCATCTAGTCCAGCAAAGATCGATTCACGAGTGAGATTCTGTGCGTAGACAGCTACAAGCCCTCCAGGGTAAGGATGTTCGTTGCGAGTCTGCCACATGCTCCACGGCCGTTGATGCCCAACATATGCAGGAGTATGACTAAGAGAATGACCTGGATGTCCATCATGTTCATCACTTGATGCGTACAGGGTCATTCGATAGCCCATCCTAAAGGCATC
>JAEOTX010000206.1 GCA_016839605.1 Candidatus Thorarchaeota archaeon
CAGTCAATTCCTGAAACACCTTTCAAGCATGTCATGAAAGAAGCAAGGCATATCCGAAAGCAACATGACTCTCCAGATACACGAAACGACCCAAATGCATCGAAGAAGTTCAAAGTCACGCTAAAGCGGGATGGATCCATCCAAGATGTCAAAGCTCTCGCAAAAGAACTCCATAATGAGGCAACACGAAATGCGAAGAGAGTTTCCTTTCTTGATTTCAATCTGGAAGGATTAGATTCTGAGAGAGTTGAGAAGTTTAAACAGTCCTTGGAAAATAGAAAGACCGTAATTGAAAAAGCACTCAAAGGACGTTTCAGCTCGGAATACGAATACAAAGAGGTTAGAGTAGGATTTGTTGGTAATCGAGTTTATCTCTGGAGGCCGGATGAATCTCGGAACGACATACTCAATGCATGGTCAAATCAGTACTTCTACTTCAAGGAACATGAATCACTAAAAAATCTTCAAGACCACGCACTTAGTAGCCTTGGGTTCAATCCACAATCTCTTGAATCTAGGAATCACCTTAACAAGTTGCTAGATCAAATCCTTCGCAAGACAGATGATGAAAAACTAAAGAAATCTAGACACTTGAAAGAAAACCGGATACAAGGAGAATCCCTGAAATGCCTTATGGATTCAATGGGAGTTGATCCAAAATTCCTTGAGGGTAAAATAGCAAAGATAACAGGAATCAAGGGGCAAGGTGGGCTTGAGAATCCCAAGTTTCCGAATGGAGAAGAACTTCAGATTCTTCGTGCGCGATTTATCGGGACTGTTGTGAGTGACGGTCAGGTCCGAGGTAGCAGAGGGCTCATGTATTATGAATCATCAGACGAAAGAATCGATCGTTTTCAGGACACATTACAGAATTTTGGCGATGTTCGATTGAAGAGGAAGTTTAGAGAAAGCAGAGGGACTTATGAAATCTATATCAATTCAGCAATGGCTGAAGCAGCTAGTTTCTGGGGGATTCCCGAGGGTGATCGCACAATTCTGAATTATGGACTTCCATCGGATGTTCACAAGTGGTCCAAGAACGCGCAGCGTGCCCTGATTCAAGATATGTTCTCCCAAGAGGGATGTGTTTCAGAGAATGGCGAAATCAGCTGGAACCGTAGACATGCATTATGCGCTGGAAACAAATCCGCGAAATACGCCTTTCAATCAAAGCTATCACCTGAAGCAGTTAGGTTTCTGAGAGATTCAAAAGAAGCGAAGAGAGATTATGAAGCTGGAAATGCTGGGGAGATATACCTAACAATCGGACAACATGAATCTCTCCAAGGTGACGCAGACAAGTTCAAAGCCAACGCAGCAAAGGAGATTCTTCAGGTGGTCTATGCTTATAGAAATCGATTGATAGATGATGAAACAGTAATCGTGAGAGGGTTTGGAATCAATGTCACACTTGATCCCATGCAGGTTTCCTATTACAAGCGATCTGGACGGGTTAGTGTGAGATGGCAGGCACGAATCCGTGACAATGAATCAAAGATAAGAAGCGCTTACTTACTACGTCCAAATGATATTGTTAAAGAGTCACTACTCGATAATTGGTTTGTTAGGCAACCTGACATAGAAGTAGGGAAAATAAAGGAAGCACTTGGAAAGGAGGGCTATGAGTTATGAGAAGCAACGGCATCTAGGAATCATTCTTTGTAGCTGTATGACCTTTTGTGGCCAGCGGCATTCCATATGCTGTCGAAAATAACTCTTAGTGCCATTTCCAATTCAACTTCATAATCATCAATCGAAATTGGTTCCACTAGAAGAGTAGACCTATCAATTTTGTGCGGGATGGATGGATAAATGGGGGTTCGTATAATTTCACGACGCCCTCCAAAATCATGAGTAATAACAATCTCGCGTTTATGTGCACCTAACAAGCTTGCCATAATGAAGATGGGTGGACTTACTCCAAGACGATTTAGCAACTCGAGATAGGATTTTACTGAGGAAAGAATCCATTGGTCAATATCATTTCCCGATATCGCGAGATAATCCTTTTTCTTCATCGTTTCGAGTGCTTTTACAAACTCAATGCAGCCATTTCGAAAAATCTGTATATATGCCTCGGAAAGATAATCGGAATTGAAGTTGATAGGATTATATGCAAGGCAACCATCAAAATTGTATCTATATACATACGAATTCTGGTTCCATACATTTTGCTCGTCCATCACTCTTTCCATATCTAGCCTATTTCCAAAAGTGAATGCTTCCAATGGCAGAACATGCACAACAAGCTTGGCACCCTTTTCGAATGGAACAGGTGTGCTTAATTCCAATATCTGAGCAATTCTCTTTCTTCTGAAATCCCTAACTTGCTCACCTGCTGATTCCGATAGCAGAAACGCATTACGTAACTCATGCACATCTAGTGGATGCCTTCCCATAGAAGATCGGGAGTAAAATCTGAAACGCTTTTGATAGCTTACAACGTGTGGTGAATTCCTACTCCTAGGAATTTTCAGGATTAGCACATAACCCGATGAGTCAACCTCTATAGCTTTGATATCAATCCCATGAATACGCGGATCAATGCCATCTCTAATCAGGCTTTCAAGACTATTAATTTCGGATTCCAAATCATCAATGGCCATTGGTGTTAATGATTTTGGAATTCCCTTTGGTGCATCTATTCCGTAGATAAGATGCCCACCAGCTGCATTGGCAAATGATGACACGTCACTAAGAAACTCTTTCCTGTCTCTCGATGAATTCTCTGGGAGTTCTCTTTTGTAATCAAGATATCTGCTCTCTGAAATCTGGTTGGTGATGAGATTATCAAGGTCCTGTTTCTCAATTTCGCTTAGTGGCTTATGAATCGACATTTTCTCCAATCTGTTACTGAATATGCCGGCCTTTGCCTATAATTTCTCTCATGCACACTCATAATGTTGTGTTAGTTCTTAGTTGTGGTCTAGCAGTACAACCAAAAGAAATCAGAGCCGGATCCGTTTTACGGTTCCGAGGGATAAACCCCCGCTCTATGGCAGGGATCCATCATAACCCCTAGACAACGAGCGCAGTGTCCGAGCCGATGACTCTGATGAGCGAATTTAAAGGATTCGCTAAGTTCCTCCAATGATTCCGTCAAAGAGCGACTGTTCTATGTTTCCGCCGGAAACAACACAGACTACCTTGCGGCCATGGAATCGTTCAGGATTTTTTAACAGCGGACTCACCGACGTGGCTCCTGCTCCCTCAATGACCTGTTTCTGTTCCTTCCAGAGGAGGCGGATTCCTTCGGCAACAGTTTCCTCGTCAACAAGCACGATGTCGTCTACGAACTCCATGCAGACATCAAGAGTCACTGAACCTGGTTCCACTCCGCCCAGAAATGCCTCTGCGAGTGTGTCTGTTTCCTCGACTTGAAGGACCTCTCCTGCTTTCCACGACCAATACATAGTGGAAGAACCTTCAGTCTGAACGCCGATCATCTCAGTGTCTGGTCTGAGGCTCTTGATAGCCACTGCAATGCCAGAGATCAACCCTCCACCACCAACAGGTACGATTACCGTGTCAAAGCTCTCAACATCCTCTACAATCTCCAGACCTAAGGTGCCTTGTCCTGCTATCACCGCATAGTCATTGTAGGGACTGACGTAGGTCAGGTTACGAGTCTTGGCCATGTTTCTTGCTTTTACCTCGACCTCGTCAAACCCTCCCCCCAACACGATCTGGACATCATACCCCTGCAGCTTCTTGAGCTTGGCCGTTGAGACTTGGTCGGGGACCACGATTGTTGCAGGAATGCCTAACTGCTGTGCTGCATAGGCAACACCCTGTGCATGATTTCCCGATGAAGCAGTGACCACTCCACTTTCTCGTTCCTCTGAACTCAACTGGGACATCCTGTTGTATGCGCCTCGCATCTTGAATGTGCCAGTATGTTGTTGGTTTTCGAGTTTCAGAAACACATCCGCACGACATATCTCACTGAGCACTTCCGACCGAACGATTGGAGTCCTCTTGGAGACCCCATTGAGTGTCTTCTGTGCCTGCCTAATCGTATCAAGGTCGACTGTCTTCACGTACTCACAACCAGAACGCTATGTGTTCAACAACTTCGTGATGATGCCTAGTCCTTTTTCCTTTGCTTCTTTATACACCACATATGCTGCTGCGATGTCCTGAGCTGCGAGGCCAGTAGAATCGAACAGAGTGATCTCACTGTCCGTTTCACGCTCGGATTTCTCCCCTATGAGTATCTGTCCAATCTCAGCGTGGACATCATTCTCAGTGATGAGCTTCTGTCCAAGTGCATGCTGAATCTCACCAATTCTCCGACACTGTGAAAGACTGTCGACTACTACCTTGTCAGCCATGGCAACAATCTGTGGTTCCAGTTCCTGTTTCCCTGGGCCGTCTGCTCCAATCGCATTGATATGAACCCCCTCGCCTATCCATTCCTTCTTTACTAGAGCCTCTCGAGAGGGTGTCACAGTCACCACGATATCTGCTCCACGAACGACATCCTCGATATCTATGAATGAATTGACATCTATACCAAGATCTTCTGACATCTCTTTGGCATAACGCTCTGCAATCTCTCCTACGAGGTCCCATGCTCGAACCTCTTCAATCTTGAAGAGTTCTCTCAGAGCTAACACCTGCATCCTCCCTTGGGTTCCAGCACCCACAATTCCAACCGTCTTCGAGTTCTTTCTCGCCAAAACACTAGCTGCGACGGCACCAGCAGCTCCAGTCCGATAGGCCGTTATATGTGTCCCATCCATTATCGCAATTGGCATACTCGTCTTGAGGTCCATCAGAACAATGACAGCAACACCCGGTGGCAAGCCCAGTTTGTGGTTATCATAGTACCCACTGGCAATCTTTGTTCCAATGATTCCGAAGTCCTCGACATACCCGGACTTGATGTCAACTTCTCCGTTATACTGCTTCACATCCAGATGTGCAACTGGTGCTAACTGCACTCTTCCCTTGGCAAATGCA
>JAEOTX010000207.1 GCA_016839605.1 Candidatus Thorarchaeota archaeon
CAACCAGACTTACGAAGAGACCAAACAACGCTTGTCCCAGCTCGAGGATTATGTTGCTAGGAAAGATGTAGAGTACAAGAAGGAATGACCAGATAACTAGGAGCCCTCCAGATGTGATAGATGCTTTGCCCAGCAGGTGCACGCGCCTTAGAGTGCGGTCTCCTTTTTGTTTGATGTAGAATAATCCTAGTACAAAAGGTAGAACCATCACAATCTGCAGTTGTGTCATGACTGGTATCAATAAATTCCCTCGATGGTGTCTATAGTCGAATAGCCACTTATGCCTAGCGTATGGCGTAAGGCATGATTTTTGAACCAGAAGATAAATCTGCATCCTCATTTATTCAATTGATATTCAGTTCAATTTGTGAAGGTTGGGAGCACATGTCTGATGATGTTTGGTTTGGAATTAATGAAGCTGGGGAGAGTCGTGACTTTAAAACAATGGAAAAGATGTGTCAATCTGCTGACAAGAGCGGACTCGATTTCTTTTCCATTCCTGATCACTTCATGGATCCGGGAACTGGAAGGGGACCTCCGCTTGAATGCTGGACGATGCTGGCAGGCTTGGCTGCTGTTACTAAGAAGATCAAATTAGCACCATTGGTTAGCTGCTATGGATTTCGTGAGCCAACCGTTTTGGGAAGGATGGCAACTACGGTCGATATCATATCCAACGGAAGACTGATTCTTGGTCTAGGAGCCGGATGGCATGAAATGGAGTTCAAAGCGTACTTCGGAAGTTTCCCACCAGTTGCAAGGCGGATGAAGGGTCTCGAGGAATCGGTGGAGGTCTGTCGTGGCATGTTCTCGAAAGAAGTATCTCATCACAATGGAGACCTCTACAAATACAATGATGTATTGAATTCGCCCCAACCTGTGCAGAAACATATCCCAATAATGATTGGAGGTGGAGGGGAGAAAGTCACTCTCAAAATAGCTGCGAAACACGCGGATATCAGTCATTTCCACCCATGGTGCAACCTGTCGGTTGTGAAGCGAAAGTTGCAGGCATTGAAGGAGCACTGCAAGTCTGTTAGCCGAGATTACGACGAGATTAGGAAGGGGATTGGATTCATTATATCCCTGGGCCGTGATAAAGAGGAAGTCCAATCAAAGATAAGAATGGCAGCCAATGATACTGGCGGGAGTAGAACAAGTTCATTGAGTCCCGATATGGAGATTTTCAAGATGGGCACGCCAGATTTCATTGCCAAACAGCTCGAAGATTATATTGAGATGGGATTCGGATTTATCTCTCTAACCTTTGTGCCAAGTACCTCAGCGGAGGATATGCAATTATTCTGCGAAGAAGTTGTTCCTTCTTTATCATGAAACGACTTACTCTGACTTCTTGTTCCATTTGAGTCGCTTCCGGATGATGTTAAACAGATACTCACCGAGCTCTGTTGGAGGCATGTCTGGAGGAGCATGAATCTCCCATTCCTCTGCCAAGGTGTGGAGGGCTTCTTTGCATTGATCTTCTATGTCACAGGTGCCGCAGTCCCCCACGTGGACATACCAGTTCAGAACACCGATCTTGGGTGAGTAGGTGATGTAAGTCTGAGATTGATTTGTATGACAGTAGCCCTCTGCAATGCCATATTGAGCACTCAGACGTTCTATCTTGACTCTGTTGACTGATGCAGCGTGCTCCATGAGCTTCTTGATTCGGGCCTCTGCTCTCTTTTGTTCCATGGTCACAAAGGGCTGTGATACCTTCAGATCCTTAGCAATCTCCGACGGTCGGTCCTTCTGACGTCGTCTGAGCCAGATGAGGCTCTGTTGTTTAGTCGGGTACCGTAGAGTAGTGAACATTGTTTCTCCATTTTCGTCCAACTTATCCTCATTAATAATCCATCTACTCCGATAGCGATTTCCTAGCTTGTGATCATCTAGCGAACCTATATCTCATCAGCGGCGACTCATAAGAATCACAATCCATAACCATTTTCTGAACTTATATTCTGAGCACTCTGGCTGATTGACTGAATCTGGTGTCTGAACACAACAACGATTGCGAGAATTGCGAAGCTGCCAAGCAGTATGCTGCTTCTGTGTAAATTTCTGAAAAACCGTCGAGTACTAAAGACAGATAGTTAGAGGCCACCATTCCAAGAATAGTCAGACCACCATCAGTGTTGTATATGATATCAGGAACGAAGAAACCAGCAACTGGAACTGAGCGTATCCAAATAGTGGCGCCGCTTGCATTAAAGCATTCGAGGTATACCCCTGGATAATCCCAACCGTTTTCACGCACACCTGCTGCTCTGAAAGCGACGAAACGGTCAGGACTCAACTCCTGAATCCCATGTACATAGAAGTCCACATCCATCTCCCACAGGATGACTCCATCAATGTTAAAACGAATGATATAACCAGGGCCCCCGGCTAGGTATTCGGTATTACTGCATTGTGTCAAAGTAAGATACTGCCTTGTTTCAGGCGAATTAGTGAAGACTCTTGAAATCTCATTACCATCATTGTCAAGTCGGACTATTCCAATAGGCCCATCCAATCCGGGTTCCAACGGTATCGTGAACCCTCCAGCTAAGTCCTCAAAAATGTCTGTATGGGTGGCAAAGCTAGGATACGTCTTGTTCCAGATAACACTCAGGTCTGTACCAATACGAGCCATCCAAAAAGGCGAAGCACTTGGAGTGTTATAGATCTCTTTTGCAATGATAAAGCCCCCATCATCACAGTGTGCAAATCCACTCGCCCAGCCATCACCAAAACGCCAACTCTGATCCCTGACATATTCCCCTTCATCATCAATGACTAGTATCTGAAATGTACTCCTTTTATACCCATAACTCTCGATGTAATGCCCGATTGCTAGGTCCCCATTATTCATCTCGGTTATTGAGCGAATTTCAAATGTTTCTCCATAGGTTCTGTTCCAAAGAGGAATATAGTTCTCATCAGTCCGTATCACCCACAGTTGATGATTGTCAGGGTCTAAATCAGCAGTATCGTTCTCGTGATACCCTGCAATTGCAAAGCCTCCAGTGGTCAATTCAGTTATCTTTCCCCAAAACGGAGCAGCACCAACACGAAGATTAGTATCATATGTTGCATTCTGCACAAGATTGCCATCCTGATCAACATCAAGTAAACACACATCGAAATCAAATGGCGCTTCTGAGTTAATTTCATGAAGTACATAAGACAGATGGTTGGAATCCACCATTCCAAGAATAGTCAGACCACCATCAGTGTTACTTATGATGTCAGGAACAAAGAAATTGGCTGCCTGAACTGAACGTGTCCAATTAGTGGTGCCGCCTGCATTAAAGCATTCGAGATGCACGCCTGGATTCCAATCGTATTTTCTCCCAGATCTTTCGAAAGCTACAAACCGGTTGGGGCTCAACTCATTAATTCCATGCACGTAGAAGTCAACATTCTTTTCCCACAGGATGTTTCCTTCTAAGTCAAAACGAATAATGTAATCCCCAGACCAGCCCAGGTATTCGCCATTACTGCATTGTGTTAACCAGAGATGTACCGCTACTTCGGTTGAATTGGTGAAGACTCTTGAGATCTCCTCCCCTTGCTTGTCAAGTCGGACTATTCCAATAGGCCCGTCCAGTCCCGGTTCTAAGGGCATCGTAAACCCTCCTGCCATATCTTCAATAATATCCGTACCTGAAGCAAAACTAGGGTAGGTTTTATTCCAGATAACACTCAGGTCCGTATCAATACGAGCCATCCAATAGGGTGAGGCATCTGGAGTGTTATAGATCTCCTTTGCAATAATGAATCCTCCATCTTGGCAATGCAGAAATCCACTCAACCAGCCAAAACGCCAACTCTGTTCCCTGATATATTCACCTTCATCATCAATGACTAAAATCTGAAATCGGCCTTTGCCCTCGAAATCGGGGAAACCCTCGATATAATGCCCGATCGCTAGATCCCCATTATTCATTTCCGTTATTGAACGAATATGGACTGTTTTTCCATAGGTTTTGTTCCAAACTGGGTTATAATTCTCATCAGTCCGTATCACCCAGAGTGTTTGATTGGCACGGCTTGAATCAGTAATATCGTTTGTGTGACAACCTGCAATTGCGAAACCTCCACTAGTCATTTCAGTTATATGTATGCCTAATAGACCAGAGTATGAAGGACTACTGGTATTGTAGATAACATTCTGTACAAGATTGCCATCTTGGTCAACATCCAGTAGTAATACATCGTATCTATCTGCCCCTTCTGTAATAATGATTGGTGCACCGATAATATTCGAAATGGCTGATACGGATAAAATTGTGATTAGACTCGCTGCCAAAATAACTGGCCAAGGCCTCTTATGCTGATACGTTCTAATCGATAGACCCCGAGGTATCTGGCAAATTCTTAAACTATTACTCACTTCTTGTCCCATTTGAGTCGTCTCCGGATGATGTTAAACAGATACTCACCGAGTTCTGTTGGAGGCATATCCGGAGGCGCATGAGTTTCCCATTCCTCAGCCAAGGTATGGAGAGCCTTCTTGCATTGACTCTCAATATCACAGGTGCCGCAGTTTCCCCTATGGATATACCAATTCAGAACACCGATTTTGGGAGAGTAGGTGATGTATGTCTGAGAGTCATTTGCATGACAGTAGCCTTCTGCAATGCCATATCGAGCACTCAGACGTTTTATCTTGACTCTATTGACTGATGCAGCATGTTCTATGAGATTCTTGATTCGAGTTTCGGCTCTCTTTTGCTCCATGGTCACAAAGGGCCGGGACACCTTGAGGTCCTTTGCAATCTCGGACGGGCGTTCCTTCTGACGCCGTCTGAGCCAGATGATTCCCTGTCGTTTGGTCGGATATCGTAGCGTGGTGAACATTGTTTCTCCCTATTTGATTAACCTGCCCTTATTAACAGTGTTAACAAATATATATTAACGACTACGTAATAAATTGTTCGGTCGCTTATAACTAATCCTAGAGGGAAAGATTGAACGAATCAGAGGATTGGAGAAGTCTTACGTTCTCTCAGACCAACCTAGAGAGTCTTGAAGCTGAATCATACATATGACAGCGCCTTAAAGTGGAAAATGGCCTGAGCTCAGACATAAGGTTTCCGAGACTTGATCAAGACATCACTCAGACTTCTTTGACTCTTGACGCGATTCGTAATCTTCAATCGCTTTATGGAGTGCATCAGCTGCCAAATTACTGCAATGCATCTTTTGAGGTGGTAGTCCGTCCAATGCATTAACAATCTCTTTAGGTGATAGCTTCTCAGCAAATCCAATACTTATTGGCTATGAATCGCCTATTCTGTTTCCTTCTTCCTTCTGAATATGTTCAACCTTGACTCTCTCAGCCGTGACAGAAGCGTATATGCGACCGGAACATGAACAATCGGCATGGGGACAGTTTCATCAGGCTGGATGGTCGTTCCATTTAGAAACTCTCGATCACAGTTCTGGCATTTGATAACTCCTGTACTGATTCCGTGTTGCGGTCCATAAAGATAAGTTGCGCTGCAATGCGTGCAAACGAGTCGTGTGTGTGCTGGAGGCGGCCTTCCGGTAATATCGGGAGTAGGTCTAGATACAAGTATTCTAATCAAGTGAATTGGAGTCAGTACTACAATTCCCCAAGCTGCCAGAGTGAGGA
>JAEOTX010000208.1 GCA_016839605.1 Candidatus Thorarchaeota archaeon
ATTGTCTTTGAGAATAGGACAGGTAGGCGATAGTTCCTGATACAAGGAGTATAGACGCAATCAACATCATGTTATAGAAGTAGGGCTGTGAAAGCCCAGCCTCGACAATATGCACTGTGAGGTGCTCCACAAATGACCCAGCAATTAGGATGAAATATGCTGCAGCCACCACGATGTTCGCTCTACGGTTTGCATTCCCGTTCAGAAATAGAGTGAACACTGACATAGCCTGCGGAATCATCCATAGGAGAGCCATGAAGAGCAGCCACGGTGCAGGATCGAGTCCGAACCATATCTCTCCAGAGAGGGTATCTTCGAGGATTCCCGGCTCCATGAATCCAAGTATGCTAATAACTGAAAGCATGGCTGTGATATATATCCACAACACTGAGATCTTGAGTTTCTGTTCAATTTCGCTTTCCAATCGAATCACTTAAGTAAGTAATAGTTACTTACTTATTTAACTTCCTTGACCAACGCAAACAGACAAGGACCACAGACATAGGATAGTCGACCACAAGATGAAGAAACGGAGCAGGGAGAGGAGTATCGCACGAATCAAGCAGTCCACCCTGGAACTCTTTGAGAAGAGAGGGTATGCAGGGACAACAATGAGTGCAATTGCCAAAAAGGCCGGCGTGAATATAGCACTCATTTACAGGTATTTTCCGAGAGGAAAGATTGACATCATCCTGGCAGTTGGTGCGGACATCCTCGAACAGGCCAAGACTGGTTTTGAGGTCAGCCCTTCACAGACTCCAAGAGATGCGCTCAGAGGATTGGTCAGGCAGATGATAGAGACCCACAGGAAACACAAAACACTTCTGAAAGCATTGAAGGTGGAGTTCCTTTCAAAAAAGGATGTATATCAGGAGGAAGAGTTTGCCATACTGACCGGGGGCGTTCAAGCACCACTTGGCTTCTCGAAACTGATTACGGCTCTAGGGTTCAATGGCGTGGCCGATCTTGAAAGGATTGGCAGACATGTGTTTCATCTCATTGATGGTCTCATACACCGACATGTTCTCATTGTCAAGATTGAAGATGATGATGATAGAGTAGCTGAGTTAATAGCTGAGCTTGTTCTGTCTTACCTTGGCGGATCTTCCAAGACATAAAATTGTAGTTCTTTTCGTTAGGGATCTGACTTCGTTGCGCTGAAATTCTCATTTAAATCAAGACCAGACCAATCAGGGTTCTAAGCATCATCATTCATCACTACTCATCTGGAGAGGATGACGTTTCTATGACCACAAGACGGTTACGTATCCTTGCAGTGATCATCCTACTAGTGATTAGCGCAGGGATATCACTCACCCTAATTCTGTACAATCTACCACCCCAGTCAGATTTGCAGCTCACAAAGATTGGCCAAATCGATACAGGCGGAATGACGAAATATGTGAAGGTCGTTGGGGATATTGCATTCGTCATCGATCAGAACGAACCCACGCCAGGAGGACTCGTGCTCATCAATGTCAGTGACCCATCGAATCCAAGTGAACTGTCCTCACTCCATGATGGAGGATGGCCGCAGAAGCTGGATGTTGATGGAAACATTGTCTATGTGGCAGACGCGAATGAAGGGCTGGAGATTATCGATGTAAGCGACCCTACAAATCCGATTGAGATTGCCCAATATGCCGGAAGTGGGGAAGTGTATGACGTGCAGGTGTTTGATGACATTGCATATATTGCAGACTGGAACAATGGGCTGATTATTCTCAATGTGACTGACCCAAGTAGTCCCTCGAACTTGTCAGGCTACAGCATCACAGGTGGGTGCCCTCACTTACACATTGCCGGTGACCTCGCATTTGTAATAGACCACCGAGATTCTAGTTCGGGTCTAAAGGTGGTCAATATCAGCGACCCATTGAACCCTACAAGTGCCGGGAGTTACATGCCTGATGATGACCTCTGGAACCCATTTGCCCTTGGAGACTACGTTTACGTTGGCAATCATGAATTGGGCGGCGGTGAATTGCAGATTCTGAACGTGACAAATCCAACAGACATTACCCGAATTGGCTTGTTTGATGGGGGTGGCTCAATCTTCGGGTCGTATGTAGAAGACGACATTGCTTACGTTGCTGATGCGCAAAGAGGTTTGCTAATTGTAAATGTTAGCGATCCTCAAAACCCTGAACTCCTTTGTATTTTCCACGATGGTGGAGAATCTGTGAACCTAGCTGTAGTTGATGATATCATCTACGTTGCTGACCGCGGTGGTGGACTTGAGATATTCCAGATCTCATGAATCCAGAGGTTGCGTGATGAGTTGATCATTCTCCCCACTCATTCTCATCTCTGATACGATGGCATTTTGTCTCGAAATACATTTAGCATAGGTCATCTCTCTCTAACGGCACTTCGATTGTCCGAATCGAGGTAGAGAGGTGTTCGTGATGGAAATGCCGACCATATTGAAGTATACATTCCTAATCCACTTCATAGTGAGCATAATCTTCGGATTCGTGTTCTTCTTGATTCCCGAGTTCTACTCTGACGCTGTAGGCTGGCCGTTCAATGACCCAGCAGCAACCAGAGGATTGGGCTCTGCATTCATAGGCTTTGCAATAACCTCACTGTTTGGATATAGAGCGACCTCGTGGGAAGAGGTGAAGATAGTCGTGATTGGCGAGATTGTCTTCACGCTGTTTGGCTTGTTGTCCATGGTGTGGATGATGGTAGTACACGCGACCATTCCTGCCCTTTTTGGATGGCTCTACGCTATCCTCTTTGCAGTTTTCTTCGTACTCTTCCTGTACTCGTACTTTGTAGCAACACGATAGACTGAGAAGAAGAACTCCATAGGTCCGCATCCAGTGGGATGCAGTTAGAACACAGTATGGAAGCATGCTAGGATAGACATCATTTTCAAACCAGCTGTGAAACGGTTTTTATATAGGCCAATTTAGGAGTCCCGCAGTGGTTAAATCGGGTGAATGATGTCACGACTAACCTAGCGCAAATTCCATCGTTCCAAGCACGCAGCTATATACTAGGTTGCAGGTGCACTATTCACTGGAGAAGCAGGAAGGAAAAGAGATGACAAAATCTGATCGATTCACGGTTTCCGGCAGAGTCTGCGAGGAAGAGAGCGGAGTCGGGGTCCCTGGTGTGATGGTAAAAGCGTATGACAAAGATCGACTGTTCGATGACCGATTGGGTTCAGCCTTGACAGATGATGAGGGGAGATTCTCCCTTTTCTATTCAAGGAGGGATTTTGCAGATCTGTTTGAATCAAGACCTGACATCTATCTAGTTACATACGCACCACCTGACCGTCGACTAGTCGATACCCGTGAAAGAGTGCGGTGGGCAGCATCAGAGCATGAGGAGTTTGAGATTATTATTGATCGCGAAACGCTTGGAGACCTATCTCCGACACGTAGACGCGATGAAGACGAAGATAACGGGTAGATGGGAGAAGGCGGCTCCAATCAGATTGCAGTCGGATCGCAGAAGGGAGAGTAAACCAGCATCAAGAATGCTGGGCACTTTCTACAAGAGGACAAGGGCGAGGAGCTGGCGCAGGTCATCTTGGACTTCATCACAGTGCCTGAATCTGACCGGATTCCATAACGTCTATTGGAACCCCCTCAATAGTTTCAGGGATGACATCGCGTTCATTCAGTTCACTTGCTGCTCTCTTCTTTGTCACATAGCAGATGATGCAGAGTTGGGTGGTCTTTTTGCCGTCGACGTACTTGTAGCCGATTGCTACACCTACTACCCCGGCTTTCTTCATCAGCTCCTCTTCATATTCGGCCTTTACCCGCCGAACCTCTTCCATTGTGACCATCGAGCAACCTCATTGTGTGACTAGTTCTGCATCCAGCAAGTCCAGATAGGGCTGTATCGGGTTTGCTATCGTAATATTCTGCAGGTCACTACCTGCAAAGAGCTTGCCCACAGCATATCCCTCCTTGTCTAGAATCAGACTCCCGGAATCACCACCGGAACTGAAGCCCTCCTTGCTTATGATGATCTGGTCTCTGAAATACGCAAATCTTCCTCCATAGCCTATTGGACCTACAGTAGCATCAATGCCAGTTATCACACCATCAGTTGTGTGACAGGTTGTTCTTCCCGACTTCTGCACCAGCATGTCCAACTGGGTCTGCTTGACTCCCTTTGGAACTCCTATGTCCACAATGCTTGGTAAGACATCATCCTCAGCCACTTCGATCATGGCTGCATCGACCTGATTGTACTCAGGAACAGCAACAACTGGTCGGAGCCTTGTCATTCTTCCAAACGCTCTTGCGACACCATTATAGATTCCACTCCAGACTCTCGCCGCGGAGCATTCACTCTGGTCGAGGGTGAATTTGATTGGCACGAACCTCAAGAGGTGTCCTATCGTGTCGTCTTGAACTGTGCCTCCATCATACACAGCGGGCTGGAGATATGGATCCCCAATCTGAGCATCATTCGAGTTAGCTCCCACGTGATTGTTGGTGCCTATGCAGAGCTTACCGGTCTTCTTATCCTTGAGCAACTCTCCGTTCGTGCCTGCGGTCACCAGATAATGTCCTCCAGATGTCCCCATGGGGCAGGGTCTATGGCGAGCCTTCTTGTCTATTTGCAGCGCTCTCAGTTTCCCGACCTGAATCACGTCAGTTGGTTTGTCCTCTATCATTTGAGGTATGATGTCTCGCTTCGTCAGGTCCTTATCCTCGACTTTCTTCTCCACCAAACACACTATGCTCAGTGCTTCTCTCTTTTCTCCCGCCTTGACCTTGTATCCGATCATCACTCCTACCACATTGGCCATTCTCAAAAGCTGAGCCTCATACATCGTTCTTACTTCTTCTATCCTCATCCTA
>JAEOTX010000032.1 GCA_016839605.1 Candidatus Thorarchaeota archaeon
CATACTTCTTTATGACGACATGAGTCATTGAGGGCATCATGTCATTGGAGTTCTTGACCCGCTCAGATGTACGAGAGATCCTCTTTGAGCTGATGTGGGGAGACCGATTTGAGAGAGACCTGAAGACTAAGACATCCTCAGATGATGAATTCATTGAGATAAGGGAAAGACTCCTCGAGGATGATCTTGTCTATCACTTACGGGGCGAGAATAATGCCCCATATCTTTCACTGACTGACAAGGGTGTTGCCATAGTCAGTAGACTCTATGAGGTTGAACGCATTCTCGAGGGCGAAGATATCGATGCAGACTAGGGCAAAATCTGTCACTCCTAAAGTGACAAGAGGTTTAAAATTCTGGAATGCATACATGTAATCCGGGATAAGAATGGCTCAGAACACAATTGTTGGAAACCTCACAAGTCTGGGTCTCACTAAGAACGAGGCAAAGGCGTATCACTCTCTCGTCCGGCTTGGAAAGTCATCAGCCAGGATTATTGCTGAGGACTCAGGGATTCCTAGGAGCAAGGTGTATGAGACCCTTGGCCTTCTAGAGAAGCGGGGTATCATCAAGAAGGTCACAGGGAGTGATCCCACACTCTTTGATCCAGCACCAGTGGATGCAGCCTTGGACCACCTTGAGGAGAAAGTCAAGAGCTCAGCAACCAGTGCAAGGAAGATGTTGAAAGGGCTTCAGTCTCTGAGGGGGACAGAAGCTAAGGAGTTCGCTTGGGCAGTACAGGGAATGGAACAGGTCATCATGGGTCTGCGGACCGCTGTTGAAAACGCACAGGAGTACATCTACATAGCATCAGTATCTCCTAATTTGTTGGGTCATCTCAGAGGAGCCTTCAGTACGGCAAAAAGTCGAGATGTCAAAATTGAGCTATTCACCACAACTCCAGGTTCAATGGAAGTTCCCGGTCTTGAACACTATCTGACTGTGACCGTCGCTATGCCCAGTAAAGATCTGTTGATGGAGAGTTTCAAAGAGGTCTTTCAATCACCATCAATATCCCCTGACGAATTTGAACCAACAAGGATGCTTATCATGAATGTTGATGGGAGAGAGAGCATTGGGGTGTTCTTACCAGGAGATGATACATCTCAACCATGGGCGTTACACATTCGAAGCAGACTTGTAGTATTGATTCAATGGCAAGTCGTAAAGACAGTCATTTCAGGTGTGGAGGCAATCATTCAAAGCAAAATGTCTTAGGACAACATATCCTACGACCTTTAAAATCTCTTTCGATTCATATTTTAGTCAATTCAGAATCGACTACTCGGAGCAGGAAAACAGTGAACGAACCTCATCTTGCAGCCCTCAAGTGTCCCAGATGTGGAAAAAAACTGCGTTTCAATGGAAGTCTCGAATCAGATGAAAAGAATGGAGAGATAGTCTGTGAGAAAGGCCATATATGGACTGTAGCAAATGGCATTCCCTCTCTTGTACACCCACCGATAACAGAGAAGGATGCAAAGTGGATTGCAGATTATGATAAGATGGCTGAGAACTATGACGAGCTGGTCCTACAATACAATGACTGGCTCGGTATTGATTTAATGAAAGAGCGTGAGAACTTCCATCTCTTCATTCCCATCGAAGGTCCTGTGAGAATAATTGATGTCAGCATCGGAACCGGTGCCAACTTCATGGCTCTGTACAATCAGTTCAAAGACCAGATGGGGAGGTTCAATCTTCATGGAATGGATCTGTCCACAGGAATGTTGAAGGTTTCGAATGCTAAATTTACTGAGAATAAAGTAACAGTAAGTTTGACCCATGGTAGTGTATTCAACATCCCATATCAGAAGAACTTCTTTGATATTGTCCTCCACTCTGGAGGAATCAACACATTCTCAGACATCCCAGGTTCTCTAAACGAAATGTTGAGGATTGCTAAGCCAGGAGGGCTCATCATTGTGGTGGATGAGGGGCTATCTCCTCAGAAGAGGGAAACTGAAGAAGGCAAAGCAATCATGAAAGCAAACGCGCTCTTCGCAGTCAAACCACCCCTAGAGCATATCCCTGAGAAGGCGAAGGATGTAGAGGTCACTTACGTGATGAATGAGACCTTCTATCAAATTGTCTTCAAGAAATAGATGTAATTTTGGTGTCAATACACCAAGAAATCATTTCGACTATATCGTCGCAAAAAGAGTAGAAGCGCTCAGGTGGCTTCCCACATGAGCACATCTTCAACTGTAATATCGCGTTGCTTAGAAGCACTCACTGGACGGCTCCCTTCCCCTAGGTCAGAGCCAATAGTTTCATCATCTCGTGACATTGTGATCTACCTGCTGTAGGTGTAGGAATGGGTGATAGCGTCAGTAGAGATCTTCTTCTTAGGCTTATACTTCTTCCAGACTGTTTTTTCTAGTGCCATGATACTTTACCTCCTATAGGCGTATGCGTACCCGATAGCGTCAGTTGTGTAAACCTTCGCAATCTTGTTGTCCAACTTCTCACGTTCGTTGTTAGTCATCTTCATGCGATACATTGTTTATCACTAGGTCTTCACACACCAAATTTGTATATAAGGTTTGCCTAACCAACCATTTCGTTTTTTGTTGTTGCTTAGATATACTATTTATATACTAATAGACTGTTTTTTCATGCTTTCCAAACCCTTTCTGATTGAATGGTTCGCCACCACCAGCAAACTTATATAATTAGTTTGTCCCAAATAATATAGATTGGAGGCGTTTAAACACGCTTCTGGCGGGTTTTAAATTCTAAAATCCGCGAGAAAAATTCAGAACGAACGATTCCCGGGCTTCCCGAGTCGCTTGACGAATCGACGGATCGAAAATGCATTGGTGAATGGAAACATGGGTCCCGAATTTGCTAAAACAACGGAAATCACAGATAGCCTCGAGGGAATTGTCCTATCGAAAGAGGGGAAGGAACCACAGAAAGAGATTGTTTTTGTAACGGATGAAGAGATGGCGGATGTCCTTGATGAGACTGTTCGCTACAACATCTTACAGACTCTACGCAAGGGTGTTGAGGATACTCTTACTACAAAGACGATTGATGAAGAATCGGGTGATACAATTATCCGACAAAAGGTTGTCAAACGTAATGTACTATCTGTTGTAGAGATTGTGAGACAATCACCGGAATGTTGTATTCAGGGCGAAGAGATCACCAAGAATCAAGTGTACCACCACTTGCCCATTTTGATAAAATATGGCTATGTCATTAAGTATGGTACTGTCACCAAAGGCAAACGTAGTACTGACTACTATCGCCGAACATCTAAGGGATTCTTGCTGACTACAGGTGCATGGGGCACTGAGGAGAAACGTATCCGGGAGAAATTAGAAGGCTTTACGGACAAAATGCTTGAGACCTTTAATCTAGACGTTTCCAAAGAAAACCGCGAAGAACTGCTAGAACTGAGTGTCAAGAGAGCTCAGATGCAATATAAGTGGAGAACTAAGATTGCTGAAATGGTCAATCTAGACATCGCAACCAAAGAAACCCTTTCAATGTATGAGATGCTCCTAGATTACTACTCTGTTGGTTCAAAGGAGTACATGGATGCCATCTACAGAATCAGAGAGATCCTATTCCCTGAAGGATAAATACCTAATGAGAGAGTTAGGAGTATAGATGCTTTACACATGGCCTCTCAACGTTATGGCTGTCTTTCTAACATCGATTGTCGCTAGCTCGGGAATAGATGATGGTGCTGCAAAAGCAATAGCCCAACTATGTTCATCGATTAGGACTAGAATGAGATGCCCCTTATCATCATCAGCAGTTGCAATATACGAGTCATCTGAAGAAGCTATTCGTTTGTACGTCACTCCTCCAGTACTCACTTTTGATTGGTCTTTGTCGGCTGCTTTCAGAATCTCATCAATGTCTTCAACTAGATTCCAATTATCGGTCTGCCAAATGACAGCTCCGTCTTTGGTGACTGCGAATGCATGGATTTTTGGATTGTTCGCAAAGAGCAGGTTCCATTCGTGTCCGATCACTAAAGTCAAAACAAGACCACCTTATCTACTAAGATATGTAAGGGGGAGAACTGAGTTGAAGTTTTCCCCAATACAATTTCACACAGAAAATACTAGATCTTACCTCTGAGAGTCTTTGCAGCTCGGTCTACATCTACATAGACACCATCTGGTTGAGCCTGAGCGTCAGCCCATGCTACTACCCATCTGTCGCTTGTTGTTTCGATCTTGGTAAGAATCAGAATCCCGCTCCCTTGAACATTTCGAGCAACCAGACTCTCTGGAGTAGAACGCATTGTTGAATACTTGACTTGATTCTGAATAACGCTACTTGCACGAGACTTCACTGCAGACATCAAGGTTGCTGCATCAGCGGTCAAGTCCCAATTATTACTCTGCCATAGGACTTGTCCTGACTCGGATATCACACCAAAGGCTTGAACCATATTTCCTGAACTGTTGTATGCTTGCGTATATGCATCCATTACAGGATCGCTCATTGTAATTCACCCCGTACAATAACGGTCTAATGAAACTCGGAACCGCCTCTCCAAATAAACAAATCCTTGATGGCCTCAGGTGCATGACTTTAAACAGACTCTTATGGACACATATGATTTGGAACCCATGGTCAATGCAATTTGGGAAACAGCGAGAGGTACTTTGCTTCGGATCATTGTGCGTCCAAATTCAAAGGAGAAGAATTTCCTTGCGCATATCACCCCTGAGGCCATACTTGTCAACTTAAGAGGTCCAGCAAGAGAAGGAAAAGCTAATTCAGAGTTACTCAAGAGACTCTCAAAATTGTTGAAAATTTCCACGGCTGAAATCAGTCTAGTTGCAGGTCATAAATCTAGAGAGAAGACCATGTTGATTGTTGGAATGAGTGGGGAAGAACTCGCAAACAAGCTCATGAATGTGACATAGGCAGTTAAATAGAGGGTTTAGAAAGGTTCTTTCTCTAGAGAGCATAGATATCTTAGATTACCAACTACCCGGAGACAGCACCTGTGATGAGGATAGGCCGGACCACATTCCTTGGAGCCACGTACACAGTGGGTCTAATCCTGGTCACATTGGCCATGATCACAGGTCGTTTTACACACCCAGATGTCATCATTACCTTGGTCGCAGAAATAGTGTTACTCTATATCTCATTGTTCAGAGCCCCACTCAATAGAAAAGAAATTGGAATAATGATTCTCCTTGCAGCCACCTATTATCCACTCAGCGTATTTTTAGGAACCTTCTCAGATATGGTAGTAGTTGCAGTGGGCGGGGTTGCCATTTATGTTGCTATGACTGTAAGGATCGAACTTCACCCAACAAAGGCACTGCTTGGCGGTGTTTTTTCAGCAGGTCTTTTCTTTATACTTTATCTGATAGTTCAAGGTAGGGCATTGTATCCCGACGTATGGATGGGACTAGTCATCCATGTCCTACTACTCTACATGTCACTCAGCAAACGTCCGCCCAACAAGACGGAACTAACTGCAATCAGTGCATTGATTATATCTTGCTTCTCACTAAGCATCTTCCTCGGGTTCTTCTCTATAATTGTCGTCTGGGCTCTTGCTAGTTGTTTCCTCTATGGGATAGTTCGAGCTGAACCAAAGTTCCCTTTGACTAAGCGAGCTATGGGAACAGGTCTGATTGTTGGCGTAGTAATGACATTCATGGGCATATACCTCGCACTGAAGATTGGCATCGTGTTCTTAGTAGGAGCCGAGATGTTGGGAGCTATCTTTCTTGGAATGAAAGGTAGATATACTAGAGAAGAGAATGCCATTGCAGTGACTATTGCAAATACATCGTCTATGGTCGCAATAGGTGTCCTGCTCACCTATCCAGCAATAGCAATTTTCGATTTAGAAAATCCACTCTTCAATACAAGTCATGTCGCCTATGATCCTACATTGACGCTCTTTTTCATCATGTTCACAACTGGTATCAGTGCAGTCTTTGGAATTGTCCTACTCGCGCCATTCAGAAAGAGATTCGAGGATGAGCCCTGGCCGCGTGTGCAACCTCAAGCTGAGTGTATAAACTCCATTGGTAGCGACCCAGAGTCAAGAAAAGCAGTAGGTATGGGACTTGCCGCATCAGGTGCATGGGTAGGGGCAACCAAGGTTGCCGAGAGTGTTGGAGGTTCAGCTCTAAGTACAGTACCATATGCTCTGGCACCAGTAATCCCAGCAGTGACTGCAATTCCAGATTGGATTGGTATGAGCAACTCACCTATGATTGCAGGCATCGGTTTCTTTGTGGGATGGAAGCGATCGCTTGTTATGGTTCTGGGGAGTATAATCTCGATTCTTATCTGGATAATTATAGAGGGAGCAGATGGAGCCATCCTCTATACTACGCATCTCAAGAGACCTGAAATCTTGTATCTCGCTTTGGGTGTCTTTGTCACAGTGATTCTTGCGGATGTAGTTGGGACAAAGGAGGAGCGGAATCTAACTCCAGAGGAAGTCCAGGATGAGATAATACCCAAAGATGAAGATGGTGTCATAATTGTAGAAACACCACATAGGAGCGATGAGATTTCAAGAATGTTGAGGGTCAAGGAGGAGCTTTTCTCCATTGAGGCATTCAAAGAGGATGTTCGACAGATCATAGAAAACCCACGAGAGTTCATGCGTTCAAAGAGGGGAACTATTCCAGTCTGGATTGCATTCGTATCAATGGGGCTCTTCATGATAGTCGGATTAGTTGTGTTTTGGTTCATCAAACCATTCATGCAGAGTTCAACTGCGCCCCTTCAGATTCATTGGCTTCTAATCATCTTTGGTACCCCATTATCATTAGTATCAGCGTATTTCACTGCAAGAGCAATAAGCGAAACGGGTATGCTTGCTGGATACATCTCAGATATTATTGCCATACCAGCGATTCTGTTCTTCAGGGTGACATTTTCCGCCATCACCACATTCATGGGAATGCTTGGTGCTATTCAGGATGCCGCAATTGCATTACTTGTTCACTTAAAACTAGGAAGAATGACCGGTGTTCGTGGAAGAGATATCCTAAAGGCGGTCTTTATCGGAACTATGCTTGGGACCACCGTTGGTTCCTTCATAACCTTCCAGATATTCAGTACGTATGGTTTTGGAGGTGTAGACTTCCCAAGTCCAGCAGCACAGCTCTTTGGATTCCTTGTACTCAGTCTTCAAGGAATAGGTGACTTCCAATTACCAGGAGTGGGTCAGTTTACAAACATTCACCCAACAATTGCTTTTCTGTATCTCCTAGCTTGGGGAACGGGTGGATTCCTAGCTGGTCGAGAGCTGAGTAAACGCGGTCTGAGTCCAATCAGCCTTGTCGTTGGAGTGCTTATTCCACCAGCCACTTCAGTCACAATTCTCATTGGCGGATACATTAGCTATAGGTCCAAGCAAATTCAAAAACCAGCACCCCTCACAGATCATCTACCTCAACAGGTTGAAGTCTTTGATGCAGGATATAGTAAGACAAGCAGAATCCTCAGTGGTGTTGTAGCGGGAGAAGCTGTTGTGACAGTGATATTTGTCATATTGAGCGCATTCATCTTCATCTAGCTATGTTTGTCAACATGGTCTGCGAGCAGTTGGAGAAATTCCACCAAGGGCTCTATCGTTTGAAACTGTCTTCAAGAGCCTTGTCCCATTCGTCCACTTCTACCTCATCATCCTTTCGCTTCTTCTTTGCCCTGGCACGAGCTTTGCGGGCTTCTGCAGCTGCCTTCCTTTTTCTGGCCAGTTCCTTCTTCCTCTGCTTTTGAGCTTCTTTCTCTTCCTTTGTGAGCTTCTCTTTCTCAACAACCTCTCGCCTCCCGATCCAGCTGATGACTGCAGCGGCAAATGGAAAGAGTCCAACTACTGGTACAAGAAACAGGATGACAATCTCAGGTTGAATCATTTCAACACTATTTTCTATACCCATTGGAAGATTGAGTAACATCCTGACCACATTAGGACTCATCAGGAGAAATGACACGGCCACAACAGTGAGGAAACGTATTGCGGAACCAGTAATTGTAGAACCAATGACATAGGAAGATGAGGGAGCAGCGGCTTTTGCTGTCAGTTCATCTCTTGCTCTTGAGTCACTCTGAAGTAATTCGTCTACGTATATTTGTAATCTACGGACATCTGATACAGCATCCAGACTTTCAAGCGCAGATTGACTTCCCATGACCTTTCGTTCCATTGCCTCTCTGAGGAATGAAAATGCAGTTGCACCTGTTGAGCGACTCATGCTAGTTGTGCTTACCTTCTCACCACGTTCAATTGCATCTTGCTTCCTTGTCGCTTGACGTAGTGCCAGCAGCTGTTTCTTGAGGGTCTCTTCTCTATCTTCGACGGGTTTCCCAACCGAATGGCTGTAGATCATCTGATAGCTTACTTCAAGATACGCAAAGGAAACGAAAGCAAGAATTTGTGCCTCTGTAATAAGAAAATCAACAAACTCGACAGGGAAAGGACTAATGTCTGGAACAATCAGGGCTCTGAAAGCCGCAAGAATGACTATTGCTTGAATCGCGAGGAAGGCACCGCCAACGAACTTGTGATCCATCCTCACTAGTGATTGGAGAAACAGTGCTATACCAATTCCAGCGCATAGAAAGTAGAGAAATAGGAACGTATTGTCCCAGAGGGCAAAAAGTACGTTAGTTAAATTGGACTGAAAAGATGTCCAGACTTGTTGTATGTTTGTTAAGGGATCTGATAATCCATAGGGTTGCATATACCAAGTCCTAAGGACTAGCGTGTTGTAGAGACCCACAATCAGATTGTCAGGCAATACTCCACCTGCAAATGCACTGGCAAGACCACTCACCATTGTTGTTGCAATGAAGAAGACAATCAAAGAGAGCAAACGGAATACAGTCACAACGAAAGTGTATGGAGCATCCCAATGCCAGAAGTCATTTGGATCAAGAATGGTATAGACAAGGAAAGCCATGGCTGCAAAAGTTGCGACGGATGCTATCCGAAGAATCCATGTGACAACCTTCAGAACATCGCCACCCCCCTTTGCTTTGCCTGTTCATAGGCTTGGATAATCGTTGGAAGGAAGTCCTCAGGACCCACGTTAATCACGTTGATACCAAATC
>JAEOTX010000209.1 GCA_016839605.1 Candidatus Thorarchaeota archaeon
AGCAGAAGCATTCCCAGTTATGGACCGGAACTCTGTTAGGAGTCGCTCCGCAGGAATCAACTCATCAAACTGGCCTGATGCGAGGAGCGTGTTTGTCGGTATGAATGCGGCTGTTTCAATCCATACTGGACCAACAGCCACGAGTGCTCTGGGCTGAGTAGGTTGATTATACATGGCGAGGCCCACATGCCAACCGAGAGAGTGTCCGATTACTCCATAGACTCCCGAGGCAGTGTCTGCATAATGGGACCAGACATACTGTAGGGCAACGTAGCAATCATCAGCTAATCTATCGTAATTATCCCATTCGAACAGGACATCTGAATCTCCATGTCCCGCTAAATCAACTGAGACCACTGTGAAGTTTCGTCTTGCGAGCTCAATGTTGAATGCATACATACTCTCTTTTGACCCACCAACACCGTGAACCGTCAGGACTACGGGCATGAAGTCAGTATACGTGGAGGTCCTTGGTGAATACACTGTGAAATTGACAGAGCGACCTGGCTCCACCTCAACTCCCGTCCTCTCCACATCGAGCTCTCCAAGTCCGCTTTCTGTTGTCCAAGATAGATATAGAGAGGAGGCAATCAGGATGATGAGGATGAACAGTACGTAGTAATGTACACGTCTGTCTATTGCCATTAGCCACCACGTCTCTTTCTCGAGTATCTACTCAGTATGACGCGATGCTATCAGCCAGTGAGATAAGCCTGACGGTTTCCCGTTGTATCAAGCTAGTATTCCAGACCAAGTTTCTTGGATAGCTTCTCAAGCATCTCCTCTACCATGGCCGGAAGATCGTAATCCGGCTTCCATCCCCATTCTTCTCGAGCAACACTGTCATCCAAAGACATTGGCCAAGAGTCAGCAATCTGCTGTCGGAAGTCTGGTTCGTAGTCGATCTCAAACTCAGGGATGTGTTTCCTAATCTCCTCTGCTAGTTCAGCAGGAGTGAAGCTGAATGCGGTGACGTTGAAGGTTCGGTGTTTCAACTTCTCATTGTCCGCTTCCATGAGATCTATTGTAGACTTGATACAATCAGGCATAAACATCATTGGTAGTCGAGTATCTGGTCCAAGGAAGCAGGTATACTTCTTCTCCTTTAATGCCTCGTAGAAGATGGCGACTGCATAATCTGTCGTGCCGCCTCCAGGTAGTGCCTCGGCACTGATCACTCCAGGATAGCGAAGTGAGCGGAAATCGATGTCGTATCGCAGCTTGTAGTACTCGCCGAACAACTCAACAAATACTTTAGTTACACCATACATGCTGGTGGGTCGAGTGATTACATCGTTGGGAGTATTATCGCGGGGCGTGGATGGACCAAAGGCCGCTATTGAGCTAGGTACTAGAGCTTGTTCCAGTCCAAGTATTCTGACAGCTTCCATCACATTGTAGGTGCCCTCGACATTAGTGCGATAGGCGAGCTGAGGGTTCTTCTCTCCTGTGGCTGATAGTACCGATGCGTTGTGAATGATGATATCGATATCGTAGTCCACTAGCATGGTGTGAAGTTGATTCTCATCTAAGATATCCAATCTATAGTAGGGACCGTCTTCATTTAGAATTGCGGGGGGCTTCTTTCTTCCTGTGGCGAGAACATTCTCGCCACCGTATTTCTTTCTCAGAACCCCGACCAATTCAGTTCCAATCTGTCCATAGCTTCCAGTTACAAGTATTCGCGTCATATTATCACTCACATCATTCTATGGGGGTAAGCTGTATCGCCTCCAATCTCGGCGCTGAGGCCGAGTTAGCCTAGATAAAAATCTTCGGGGACACGCTATTTTTGCTTTGCGCGCGAAATGGAAAATGTTTCGCCCATCTGACTCTGTTCTAAAGTTAGTCTCTTATCCCTATCTCCACACTCGTCGACCAGTGGCCTATCTAAAGATAGAAGTTCACGGCATTCTCTCTGTTTCCTATGGTAGGAGGGGGGTACAGAGCGGGTTGTGCAGCTACCATCGTCCCATCTCATCAATCAAGTGCACGAGTCTGAGCATTCCTTTTCGGAAATTCTCAATCTTAATGCTCTCATTTGGAGAGTGCCCCTTTGAATCAAAGTCTGAAACTCCAATTGATACCATTGGTACATAATCCTGAAAGATATAGAGCGGACCAGAGCCAGGGCTTGTTGGATGAACCTTTAAGTCGTCGAAAACCTTCGCATTCGCTCTCCGAACTACATCAACAAACGGATTATCCACAGGAGTCTTTCCGGCAGGGTAGCCTTCATACCAGAGAAACTTGATATCTGAGAATCCCTGGTCATCAAGATGCTTTCGGAACTTCTTCTTAATGTCCTCAGGATCCATGCCTTCAACAAGCCTGAAATCTATCTTCGCTGAAGCCTTCGCAGGCAGCACTGTCATTGATCCCTTGCCTTGGTATCCACTCGTCAGTCCACAGATAGTGCAGGTGGGCGCATTGTAGTAGGCTTCCTTGAAATCACGCCCTGTCAAACCTGTGAGGAACTCTTTGATTCCATAGTTCTCCTTGATGTCTTCCTCACGTAAGTCGATCTTGTCGATAGCGTTCCATTCGGCCTCGGTTAGTGGTTTGATGCCATCGTAGAAGCCATCTATCTGGATTCTTTGGTCTGCATCTTTGAGTGAGCTCAGAGCTTCTGCAAGTCGCTGTGGAGCGGAAGGAAGGACACACCCCATACTAGAATGCACATCTCGAGTAAGAATGTCGATTTCTAGTTGGACATAGAAAATGCCTTTCAGCCCTAACCATGCCTCTTGGACTCCATCATAGCCCTCACCCCCGAACTCCCATATCCCTCCATCTGCTTTCATGAAACCTTTGTTCTTCTCAACGAATTCGGGAAAGTGTATGCTACCAATCTCTTCTTCACCCTCAAAGACACACTTGATGTTTACAGGGAGATCTGTTCCGGTGTCAATGAATGCCTTAAGCGCCCAGATTCGAGATATCGTATCGCCCTTGTTGTCAGCGACTCCCCGTGCGTAGATCCGGCCATCTCGAATGTCAGGCTCAAAAGGCGGGGTCTCCCAGAGATCGAAGGGCTCAGCAGGTTGAACATCATAGTGGTCGTAGAACATCAACGTCCGCTTGGCTCCAACATCAAGGAATCCTGTCACTACCGGGGCACCAGTAATCTCATGGATTTTAGCATCGAAACCTAAGGCATCCAATTTTCCTCTAAGTAGCTCAGCGGTCTCGTCGAGACCTTCATTCTTCGCTGCAACAGAGGGAATTCGGACAATCTCCTTCAAATCCTCAATCGCATTCTCAACATTCTGTTCGATAAACTCGAGCGCATCATCCATCATTTGATTTGACCAACGAGAATCTTAGCCATCCCTGTGATATATGCTATCTTTCCAGCTTGTCGAACGCCTTATCAGAAGGGAGCATTGCTAAGCTAAATGAGGACAGGAATTGTGAGAGTTCTATCTAGCCGCGAATTCGACTCCGAATCAGTCCAGGAGTTCTTCGAGAGTAAGAGTAAGAAACGTGGGCTGTTCAAGAGAGAACCACTTGAGAATGTGATTCACTTCCCTCTCATTTGGCGACCATTTAGATATGTTCACTGGCTTGATGAAGAGGGGGAGGGCGTGGGTATATCGCTGATAGATGAGGAACTGTCATCTTCTGTGGTGCTCAATGAAGATGAACAGATACTGCTTTGGCGTCCACGATACGCAAATCTTGAAACTCATGAATGCAAAAAGTCCAAACCTGCTGATTCAGACGTGACTGTTGACGATGACTCTGTGCAAAAGATTGTAGATGCCTTAGTCAAGAGAAGAAATGACGCACAAGATGCTCTTGAAGAACTGACACCTGAAGGAAGGGGAGCTGATCCCCAGACAGCTTTGGCACTTGTCATCCCTA
Source organism: Candidatus Thorarchaeota archaeon (assembly GCA_016839605.1). Lineage (GTDB taxonomy): Archaea > Asgardarchaeota > Thorarchaeia > Thorarchaeales > Thorarchaeaceae > SMTZ1-83. The sequence goes on from JAEOTX010000209.1 coordinate 3,868, forward strand.
GAACCCCAAGTAGGCAAAGGAAGAGAGAGAAGATTGCTGACGAGATTAGGTATCATCATGGCATCCTCGCGGGAACTTCACTAGTTTCAGATGTGGCTCAAGAAGCCAAGGTTCAGAGAGGGGAGATCAGAGACAGAGTATACGTTGGAACATATCTAGCTGAATTTCGAACCCACAAAACGGATGACATTCGGTTAGGAGCAATGGAAACCCCTGGAGCTTCTTCACTCAGATCTGCTTGGTCATTGGGACGAGCTCTGACTAGATTATGCGAGCTCAGCGATGCGAGCCGCAAGCTAATTGAGGAAACCATATCAAAATCATAATATACGAAGCTAAATGTCGTAGCCAAATTCAACAAATAACGGGCTTTTTGATACAATCAGTCGTTGTAGAATACGCGTTACGAAACTCTTAAACGAGGCAATTCTCCTCAACTATGATTCAACTAGGAGTGAGACTCCTACCTAGTTTGGAGGAAAGAGAATATGAAAAAGAAATTGGGCTGTTTAGTAATAGCCCTATTCTTGTTTTTCCCAGCCGCTATCAGCGTACCAGCTGCTGCTCAGGCCCCAATGACGTTCGTTATGGCGTATCCATCGGACATAGGCGAACTCAATCCGGTGTTCTGGCGGAATGAAAGGTCACACTGGTATGCTATGTGTGTATACGATACGCTGCTGGCATATGACGAGAATCTAGATAGAATACCATGGCTAGCCGAATCGTACAGCGTTAGCGCTGATGGTCTAAATATAACATTCGTGATCAGAGATGGCGCGACATGGCATGATGGTGAGCCTTTGACTGCAGACGATGTGAAGTTCACATTTGAATACCTCAGGGATGGCCCTGTTGATAATAACTGGTGGCCGGATCTTCAAAACGTGACAGATATTATAGTCACCGGAAATGAGGTACTGGTGGTTCATGATAAGCTGAGCTCATTCCAAGTCGACAACCTTGGTGAGATCTACATTCTACCCCAGCACATTCGTGAGGGAATGCCTGTGGATCATCCGAGCTTTGACGATGCGACAAATGTTACAGCTCAGACTGGTTCTGGACCATTCAAGTTCGTGCAACGCGTCCCAGACGAATACACGACACTGCACAGATTCGATGATTGGTGGGGTCCAGACAATCCAAATGTCGGCCAGCTACCAAACATCGAGGTACTAAGAATCGATGTTGTCCGTGGTCAGGATGCAAGAATCCTTGCTATGCGAAATGGAGATGCTGACACTGAGCGATACGAGGTATTTGGTGCTTATGTCCAGACAATTCTGAATGC
>JAEOTX010000210.1 GCA_016839605.1 Candidatus Thorarchaeota archaeon
GATGACTATGGGGATGGCAGATATGGCAAGGTTCTGAACACATCTGATCTCGAAGACAATAGGCGCTGGCGAATCGACATTCAGTCTTCACATCCCTACTATAACGATGCTTCAACTTTCTTCGACCTTGACCTCAATCATGATACTTCATTAACATATGACTCACTCACGACAACACCGGTCGGATGGCGACTTGAAGTGAGTCTGCTTTTCGAGGATGCATTTGATGGGTCGCCAATCGATGGAGCGACCATCAAATTCTCAAATGGCACACTAGCCAATGTAGTATGGGCTAATGAAGGGAGATACAACCTTTCCCTTTCATCAACTGGACTTGGCAAAGGAGACCACACGTACTCATTCGTTGCTGAACCGTCAACTTCCTATCTTGCTGACGGCAATGTAGATGTGACCTTTACAATTCGTGCACACCATACCGCCGTTTCAGTTTCAGGGGATTTGATTGTACCACTCGGTGAGGACACTCCTCTGACAGTACGGTTGATAGACTTGGACAACCAAACCATAGTTCCTATCGGGAGCGTTTCAGCTTTCACTTTCACCACTACGAGTCATGGTGTGCAGAGTGATAACTCTCCTGCAGACTATTTGTTCACGCTCGTTACGAATAGCTGGATCCTGACTCCTTCGGAACCTGTGACACTATCAGTGACATTATCGGATTCTAATTATCTTGCTCCTGACAATCACGTATTCAGTATTGAGATTCGAGCCCACTATACATCTGTTAGCGTGTCTGGAAACCTAAACCAGCCGCTTGGCAATGACACACTCTTGACAGTAATCTTAACTGATCTTGATACTGGTACTCAGGTTGTCATCAGCAGTGTCGATTCCTTCACATTTACTTCCAGCTATGGTCCACAGGTGGAGAACACACTTTCCTCATTTGACGTCACATTATCAACAGGTGCTTGGGCAACAGGGAGCACTACAGTGACACTAGCTGTGGCTATGTCAAGCTCGGATTATTTCGCCCCAGATGCATACGATTTCCAAGTTATGATAACAAGCCTAACAACCTACATGTATCATGAACCAAGTGCTCTTCGGTTTTCAACTGGCCAGGACTTCCTTGTGACACTAAGAGTGAATGTGAGCGAGCAGGGACCAAATAATGGCATTCCTGTCGACGGACTCACTCAAGGGGAGTTTTCAGTCCCCGGATATTCTATATCTATTGACACCACCGAACATACTGATGGTCGATATAATCTGACTATTTCAGCGGCAAGCTTTTCAGATGGCTTCCACACAATCACCGTGTATCTGAATCCAATTAGCTCCAACTATGCAAGTACTTCTCTCATCATTACCTTCAGATATGAAGAAGGGACTGCAGCTCTATCCTCGCCTAATTATCCCCAAGTGACAACTCCGTATGAAACGGATGTTCAAGTTTCACTAGTCTATGAGGATGCTGACACCCTTACACCCATTGCAGGTGCTACACTAGGTGGCGATATTGGCATATACGGTGAGGCATATGCTGGCGGAGTCTACACTATATGGTTAGACGTAGCTGGGTATGCTAAAGGATCTCATCAATTCACTCTTTGGGCTGACGAAGCACTATATGAGAACGTGACAATTACTTTCACGTTGGTAATTCGCAATGCTTTCACCTACGCGCTGCCTAGCGTCGGCGCGCTTGACATTCCTTTAGGTAATGATCCGGTCTTTACAGTTGACTACCACGACATCGACAATGATGTTCCGGTTTCGAATGTCACAAGCGAAGTTACTGTTGTTTCTAGTTGGGCTAGCTTCGATGTTGTATACCTGTCAGGCCCTGGACTCTATGAAATCACATTCAACACCACAGACACAGACACTCTAGTCCAGAACTTAATTGTCACTTTCACATTTTCACGACCAAACTATCAGGATGGAGTCTTCACAATATCCGTAACTATTCGCCCTCATAGCACTGATTTCCGACTCGTGAGCGCTGTTGCGCCAACTACATTCAATGGCATCATCAATGTATCACTGTACTATGGTGACATCGACAATGCTATGGGCATTGAACCCCTTGGAAGTCTTACGATTACAGTTGTGAATGAATCGGGCTCTGTCGTGTTCAGTACCATAGATGATGGTGGTGGATTCTACACAGTTCAAATATCGGCAAATCAGTTCGGACAAGGCCTTCAGACATTTAACATCACGTTCAGCTGGTCTGGTCCAATTCAGAAGTATCAAGCAAAGTGGCTTGAAACCAAGGCGAATGTTATTGGCGAAGACTCTCGCCTTACACTAATGGTCGCATCAGAGCCAACTCCCTATCTAGGTGTTATGAGCTACATCTTCTTCTACAGCGATCAAGGAGGGATTGGCATTACTAATGACACATTCAATGTCCATATCTCAGTATCCTTCCAGGGGACTTCAGTCGATCTTGGGCAAGTGAATATTCAGGAGGTAGACAGTGTATCTCAAGCCGGCAACTACTCGATTGACTTCAATACCACAATCTTCTCAGCAACTGGACTCTATTACATGAATGTCTACATCAATTGGACTTATGGTGTAGCACCATTCTACACTAATCGCTTTGATGTGATTTCTGTAAGAGTGCTACCTCGTGACACACTTGTATCAGTCACACCCCCATCACCTACCTATTATGGTGAGACTGCCTGGTTCATTTTCACCTTTGATGATGTGACTGGAGGAAGCAATGTTCCCATTGCGGATGATCCAGCATTAGACATAACACTAAATCTTCCAAGCTACAGTGTCAACTACTTGTCGGGCACACAGCAATTCAATGTGACCTTTGACACGAGTCTACTAGGTTCTCCTCTGGGGTCCCGGCCCTTCACATTAGATGTTACCTGGATTGGCGCTCCATTCTATACAAACCGTACAGGTCGTACAATCTCAATTGTTCTTTTAGCACGGCTGACAGTTCTAGATTACCAAGCGCCAGCTCCTACGCCCTACCAAGACAATGCCACGTTCACTGTGACTTGGACAGATGTGACGAATGTGGCATCAGGTATATCTGTTGACACTCTTGTGCTATATGACGATGTAACTCCTATTCCCTATCCAGCATTCTATACTTGGACTTCCCTTGGGAATGGTCAATACGAAATCACACTGAACTCAACCTACTATAGCGATCCCGGTTTCTACGACCTGAATATTGAACTCACTTCAGCAGACTTCTTCATTCTAGATGTGACTGCATCTCGTGTGTTCAATGTCAGGCAACGCGTGACGCTTCTATCTGCTGAACCTACTGACAAGCTGCCTTACAACTCCACACTGCAATTCGTCCTGAACTATCAAGACTTGTTGACCCTAGGAGTCATCGGAAATGGCTCTAGTCTTGTGACATTTGAGATTCTAAATGCATCCACATGGTACTACTCAATATCTTGGAATGCGGTCCTTGAGCAATACGATTTCGCAGTTGAAACTTACAACCATCCAGCTCTGGTTATTGATACTCAGTATGCATTGGAAGTCAGAATAACCTATGCAAATGTCGCTCCATTCTACGGTGCTGATACTGCATTCATCTTGTTTGAGCTGAGATCCAGATCTTCTAAGCTTGTGCTTCAAAACACTCCTGAATCAACGCCATATCTTGAATTTGCAAACTTCACAATCTTCTACAGAGACCTTGACGCCGCAGGCTCAGTTGGAATTGTCGCAGAAAGTATCGCGGTGTACAAGGGCGTAACTCCATTGACTCAGGGCACCCATTACTTAGTGTCGAATCTCGGTGGCGGTTTTTACTTGATTGCGGTAAACACGACCGCTCTGGATGGTCTGGGCACAACATTGCTAGATGTGTTTGCCACTTGGAATCCTTCGAATAGCCCATATCATGATGACGCCGATGTTGGCGTTTCAGTTATTACTACTAAGCGAGATACGAATGTACAGATTCTTACTCCCCCTGCACAAACGCAATACTGGGACAATGTCACTTTGACCTTTGAGTATTATGACCTTGGGAGGAACAGTGCAATAACCAGTATAACTGCTTCAAATATCGAGGTCTGGGCTGATGGTGTGCTTCTAGCAACAGGAGATTTTGTTTTGACTCCAATTGGGTCAAGCTTCATGTTAGAAGTAAACTCCTCGATCCTCAGTGCGACCTTGACAAGCGGCTATAATCTAACAATCTTCGTAGACTGGAATGACCTTGCCGCACCATATTATCTAGATGATTCCGCACTAGTCAGAGTTACTATTGTTGGAAGGACCATGACATATTCAGCTGACCCCATTGGCGATGCCGAACTAGGAGAACTCCTGAACATCACCTTCAGCCTTTTGGATCAAGACCATGGGTGGAGGATTGCTGGTGCGATAATCACCTTTGATGGGCAAACCGTTTCTTTGACCTTGGGTGTTGATTACTGGGTGACTGATGCTGCTGGAGTATATACGATAAATGTCGATACACTAGCCTTAGGCAGTCCTGGTCCCTACTTGTTTGATTTGGATATTACTTGGAATCCTGGTACCACCCCATTCTATAGCGACCTCGCAACAATTGAACTAACTGGAATTGTTAGAGAAATTGATACTGAACTGACAATGCTTACTCCAGCCACTGGGATTGTTGAAGTCTTTTGGCGTGACCAAGGGTATGTTGACGTTTCCTTTGATGACTTGTTCAATGTGGTTGCCATATCAGGGGCAACAGTAACGTATGATTCAACAATTGCAAATGGCGTCTTCGATGAGTCTATTGTTACTCCTGGAACCTACAATGCCTTTATCTCGACAGTCAATGCCACTATTGGAACTCATGTTGTGACCATAACTGCCAAACTAGCTAATTATGAAACTGCCATAACGTATGTTACTCTCATTGTTAAATCACTGCCGTCAGAAATGGAGCCGATTTCACCTGCATCTGGACAGGATTTCATGAGTAGAGGGAGTGCTATTGAAATAACCATCTATCTGCGAGATGACTATGTTGCACTCACACCAATACGCGACGATAAAGTACTATCCGCATCTGCTCATTTTGAGGGTGTTGACTATCCACTTATGTACAATGGCACAGTAGGCTATTACGAACTTCTAATACCAGCCGATGGCCCAACCATTCTTGATATCGGGACTTATAATGTCCGAGTGACTGCGACATTCGACCGCTATGACCCTGCTACATACTTGTTTAGAGTCACATTGACTCAATCTGCCACTGAGATAAGATTCACAGGAACCACTGCAGAAGATATGTCACGTGTGTACACCGAGAGTGTCAATTTCTCAGTCATGCTGGTGCTGCCTGATTTTGGAGATGCTCTGTTCTATAATTCGACTCTCACCTGGTATGTCACTGGTACCGGTTTGTCTGGCACCCTGGCAAATCCACGAAGCGGTTTTTATTCAACTGTTGTCGATACGACAACTATTGGATATGGTATCTGGCCAATAAGTATCAGAGCAAGAACTTGGTCCAATGCATCAGAATTTGCAGACTCATCAATACAACTCACTTTGACAATAACTAGAATCCCTACGACTGTTCTACGCCCAGCGAATCTCGATGTATATTGGGGTTGGAGCGGAGACATCGAGTTCATCTACTCTGCAGGTGTATTTGGCAATGTGACAGGTGCTAACGCACCATTCACATGGGATGTGGTTAGCGGGAATGCTACTCCAGGGCCGAATGGTCGATATTTTGTCTTTGTCAACACATCACAAGTGGCTCCAGGATTCTATACTCTTAGTCTTACACTTAGCAAGGAGAACTACCAAGAGGGGCCTGCATCCATATTGATTCGAGTCTTAGAAACACCTACATCCATCTATGTGGACTCGGTTGTTTACACTCCTGCATATTCAGGAAGCTTGCTCTCGATGACCAATCTTCAAATTCCTCTAGGAGAGTCAATGGTCATCGACTTCTGGTACAATGATACTGATGATTCTGATGGGTATCTTGGAGGGCTATCTGGAGCCTTTGCTACAGCAAACAGTTTCCTTAGAGGCCCTACGATTGATACCCCCTTGAATATTTCATTGATTGAGGTGGGAATTGGCTTGTATAGAGTATCATTTGACACAGCAAATCCAGCTATTGCAGCCATGGTCACAGAAGAGCCGTATAGATTCTATATCGAAATGGACTTGGCAAATCGCACAATTGCTGAAATACTAATCAGGATTGAAGTCATCGATATTTCCACAGAGCTAATCGTTCTCAATGACTTGCCTGATGAGATTGAAAATGGTGATTCATTCACCATTGAGGTATTTCTCAATGATACATGGCATAATATTGGCCTTACTGGTCAGATAGCTAATTTCTCGAGTAGTGGACAGTTGGAAGGCTTTGTAAGCTGGGACTGGGAGGAACTCGGTAGCGGGTATTATCGCGCCGTCCTGAGTACTGGTGGATTATGGAATGAAGGCGTTGGCCTTGTTACAATCACTGTGGAAATACCCGGCTATGCATCAATGGCTGTTGAAGCACAGCTATCGGTTGTGTTCAATGAGACTGACGCGCTGCTTCAAACGGTCACTTTCTATGGACTGCCGATTGCCCTAGTTGTAGTACTTCTGCTAGGTGCTTACATCCGTGTATGGAGTGTGCCAAAACGAATTAGACAGATCAATTCACAGATCAAGGCAATACGTAAGGGCAAGATACCCTCTCCACTATCGGATGTAAGGAGTCGTCAGGAACTTTTAGCAGAACTCTACAATGACACCTTTATTGAGATGCAAATGACTCGAGTTGCAGCTCAGATGCCAGAAGAATCTGTCCCTATAGAGATCCCAGAGATGGGCGACCTTCTCATCCAGCTCGCAATTCTGACGAATCTTGATGCCGATGAGCTTGACGAGTTCAAGGCTGACATCTCAAAGATGAGAATCAGTGAGCAGGCTGCATTTGTCAGAGAGGTCATTGAACAGGAGTCCGTCAGAGCTGCTCGCCGTGACGGGAAGACAGTGGAGCAAGTCCTTGAAGAAGTTGCAGCTCAGGCAGCTCGCCAAGTCGAGGGAGTCGAGGAGCCACCCGCACCACAAATACTTGATGTCGAGCCAGAAGTGGTTGAAGAAGCGGAAGAGCCCATCATCGGGAAACCAGATGAAGTCGAAGACGTGGTTGAAGTAGTGATGGACGACCGACTCAGTGCGTTTGAGATAGAAGACCTCAAGATGGAGCTGATCCGTCGTGGTGTCGAAGTACACGAGATAGACACGATTCTCGCTCAGGTCAAAGACCTGCCTCGTGATTTGGTCGACGAGCTGATTAAGAGCGTGGACAAAGAAGAGAAATAGAGAGGATCACTTCTCTCTCTCTCTTTCCTCCTCGTTTCTGAGGAAGTGAGAGAGCGGAAGAGTAGTCCCTGATGCCACTGGCCTTGTCCTCGAGGCACGTCTTACTGGATACTGCGGGTGCTTCGACAGCGTGTATTTGACATACATCTTGGACTCCTCTACATGTACATGCACCTGTGCACAACTTGCCAAAGCCTTGCCACCTGCAGGAGTCCGAGTGCTCCTTGGTGATGATGGCGCTGAGATCACTGTGGCTATCCCTCTCTGGAGGGTGAATGTCATCAGCTTGGTCGCCATGTGTGTGAGTTGCTGAAGTCCTTCTCCGGTCAGCCCCTCTGAGATGTACAGGTCCGGAAGTCCAGTCGCGATGAGAAGCCGGGCATGAACTCTATCGAAGAATGAATCGAGCTGGTTCATCACAAGGTCATACGTCTGAGACGCGTTGAATGCGCGAGAGATGTAGATTCTGTCCATTGCGTCCTCTGGCTCGATTCCGAGTTCGAACGCATGGTCTCTGATTCTCTCTATCTTGATGATGTTGGCACTGTCAATGATTATTGTAGGGCTGTCTGCTCCTCCTTTGTCCTTAGGGAGTTGAGCCTGAACTGCAAAACGGAGCAGGTCATCATGAAGACTACGTACACCGTAGAAGAGGTGTGTGAGTCCCATCTCAATACCTCCCCCGAGCAGCTTGTCAATCGACACATAACCACTGCTCATTCTTCGTCTCTCTACCATGTCTGCAGTGAAAAAACCTGGTCTAATCCTTGATTCCGCGCCCTTCATCTCACACTAGTCCTCCGCTCCGGCGTTTTTATCCACCCCGCAAAAAATGCGGGTGCAGTTGCCACTCAGTTTAAATGTCATACCCCGATATGTATGCCCTCAGGCCGGGAGGAATCATGGAAAAAACGCAGAAAATCAGAGTGTGCCCTCGGTGCGGGAGTTCCCAGATACGAGA
>JAEOTX010000211.1 GCA_016839605.1 Candidatus Thorarchaeota archaeon
CTCTGGAAGGGGTGGATCTTCCTATAGGTGCCAATCGTCTTACCCCCTGGTGATGCTATCACGAGGGTGTTGAAGAAGAGTGATTCAGTCTTCTCAAGTCCGGTGCCGACGACATAGCTGGAATACTCCTCAGCCAGGTCCTGCACGAACTCACTAGTTGGTCCTGGTATTCCTGGGCCAGCTTCAGAATAGTCCTCGAATCTGAATCCGATATCGAAAAGTTCGGGCAGCACAATGAACTCGAGATTCTCTGTACTCTCATGATTCTGGAGTAATCCTCTGGCCCATTCGTAGTTTGCCTCTCTGTCACCTTCTACGCAGGGCATCTGGACAAGGGTCAGCTGAAGTTTCAACGTGCATCAACTCAATTCATACACTGATTATCTCTCACATCAAGGCTGACACTTAAGCATGACCAAATAATCTCCTTACATTGGACTCATCATAATGCTAATATGGTCCGTGGCGCGTGGGCTCATAGTGGCTTCCAACGGATGTCTGATTTATGGTCAATGAAGTCAACACCGAGCCGAAGAAGCGGGCAGATATGCCAAAGACCTCCTACTCTAAGCCCATGGTAGGAGCAACTGGAGAAACAGGTAGCTGGCGGACATTCTCTCCGAGAATCGATTATGAGCGCTGTAACAAGTGCCGAACATGCTGGCTCCATTGCCCTGAGGCTGTAATTTCAATTGATGATGAAGGGTTTCCTCGAATTGACCTGGACTATTGCAAAGGTTGTGGGACCTGCGCACAAGTCTGTCCACCTGAGTGTATCGAGATGATAAGAGAGTCTCAAGAGGAGGCAGACGATTGAAGACTGAATTAATGAGTGCGAACTATGCCGCTGCACGAGCAGTGGTTTCTACGCGGGTTGAGGTTGTCGCAGCATATCCTATCACGCCTGCAACGACAGTGCCTGAGCAAATTGCCTTGCTCAACGAGGAGGGCGTCTATACAGGCGAGTTCATCCGCGTAGAGTCAGAACATTCAGCCATGTTTGCTTGTATAGGAGCCAGCTCAACAGGAGCTCGAGCCTTTACTGCAACATCATCGAATGGGCTGCTACTGATGGATGAAGGCCTCCACTGGGCTGCAGCCGCACGTCTGCCAATCGTGTTAGCAAATATCAATAGATCAGTATCACCGAGCTGGAACATCCATGTCAGTCATGATGACAGCATGAGTAAGCGCGATACAGGCTGGATTCAGTTTTACGCATCCAGTGTAGATGAGCTCTATCACACCATAATTCAGGCGTTCAAGCTTGCAGAGGATGAACGTGTACTGATGCCAGTAATGGTTAATGCAGACGGTTTTGTTCTCAGTCATACTCTTTCAACTTATGACTATCTAGAGCCTGAGGAAGTTGACAAGTTCCTCAAGCCTTACACACCTCCGCATTGGATAATGGACCCAGAGAATCCAGTATCGCATGGAAACATTGTGTTTCCCGAACACTATCAGGAATTCCGCTATGGAATGCATGAGGGCGCAAGAAACGCTCTCGAAGTCTATGAAGAGGTTGAGAAAGAGTACAAGAAACTCTTTGGCAAACATTTTGGCGGCCCAATTGATTGCTACAAGTGTGACGATGCTGATGTGATATTCACATCACAAGGATCAGTGGCTGCAGAGGCAAAGGATGCAATTGATGAACTGCGAGAGGAAGGCTACAAAGTCGGCAATGCCCGCATGCGAATGATTCGGCCATTCCCTGATGACAAGATCCGTGAACTTGGAGCCAAGGTGAAGGGAATCGCTGCCTTTGACAGAGGTGCGTCCTACGGTTTCGGTGGACATATCGCAGGCGATATCCGGTCTTCTCTGTATAACACTAAGCATAGACCTCTAGTTATTGATTACATTGGCGGCATGGGTGGCCGTGATGTCACAGTGAAAGACATCAAAGAGATGCTGACCAACACAGTGACATTTGTGGAGTCTGGAGAGCCAGCGCCTGAACAGATCTGGCACGACCTGTTGGAGTGATGAAGATGGTAACAACAAAAGAAATGCCCCTGAAGGAATACGTACTCAAGGGCAACGCAGCTTGTGCAGGCTGTCAAGATATGGTTGCGCTTCGACATGCCCATAAAGCTCTGGAGGGCGATGTCATCCAAGTTGTGCCTGCATGCTGTACAAGCGTCGTTCAGTCACTTTGGCCAAAGTCTGGCCTTGCTATTCCTGTACTAAACACAGCATTCATGGCTGCGGCTGCTACCGCATCTGGTGTCAAGGCTGCATTGCGTGCAAAGGGTAACGACCACACACAAGTCATGGTATGGGCCGGCGACGGAGGAACCTTCGATATAGGCCTTCAAGCATTGAGTGGGGCTTTTGAGCGAAGGACAGACCTTCTTTATGTCTGCTATAACAACCAGGTGTATTCCAATACTGGAACGCAGCGTTCAGGAGCTACACCTCTTCATGCTCAAACAACCACCACATGGTATGGGAAGGCCGAGCCAGAGAAGATGCTCGACCTGATAGTTGCAGCACATGAACCAGCCTATCAAGCCACAGCGAATTCATCCTACCCCCGAGACCTCTATGATAAGGTGAAGAGGGCGAGCGAGATCGAAGGACCCAAGTTCATCCATATCTTCCTACCTTGTCCCCAAGCATGGAACTATCCAGTTGAGAGAGGGGTGGAAGTAGGGAAGCTCGCAGTTGAAACCGGTTATTGGATAATGTGGGAGCGCATTGGTGACGAGTTCAAACTTGGCCGCGAGAGTAAGAGGTTCCAAGATCCCGAAAAGCGAAAACCCATTGAGGAGTTTCTTCAACTGCAAGGTCGCTTCTCCAAACTCTTCAAACCCAAAAAGGACGAGAAGAAGATAAAGGAACTCCAGGACTTTGTCCAGCATAGATGGGATCTTGTAATGCGGACATTCACCTAGATCTAACCGCCTAGATGGACCCAATATTTCTGGTAGTAAACGTACCCCCCAGCAATGATTGTTGCCGCGACAGCAGCAACACCAAGCGCAAGCACTATTGGGAAGTCATAATTGGCTGGATCTGTTCCTCGGAGATATTCATCCAGATTACTGATGCCATCATTATCTAGATCGCGTGATGAATCATCGACCAATGGATTAAGGCCATTCTCGACCTCATAGTTATCGGGCATGGTATCCTGATCTGTGTCCGAGCTGATTGGTGAAGTCCCATGAGCATACTCATTGATGTTTGTTAAACTGTCTCCATCAGGATCGTGATGAGAATCTACAACGAGGGGATCGAGACCGTAGTCCACCTCCCATTTGTCATCCATGCCATCTGCATCGGTGTCCACATTGTCTGGCTCCGTGTGCAGGTCGAACTCTTCAATATTCAGTAGTCCATCTTCATCAAAGTCGCCTGCTGAGTCATTGACCAGAGGGTTAAGACCATGATAATATTCCCATCCATCTGTCATTAGATCTGAGTCGGAATCGGGATTCATATGGTCCGTGCCCAATACCAGCTCAAGCCCATTACTAAGCATATCATCGTCGCTGTCTTCCGCGAAGGCGATCGCGAAGAACCATTGGTCATCCTTGTCTGGGAAGCCATCTCCGTTATAGTCAACGTCGTACTCCACGTCAATCGCATAGTCCATAGACGAACCACCCTCATATTCTATGACTAGCCTGTAGAGGCCTTTTTGACTCACAAATGTGTCAAAAATCGTCTGCTGTAAGGGGGTAGCTGCTTCATCTAGTGAATCAACCAATGTACCGTCAGGGGCATAGAGATAGAAAGCGGTTCGTTGGTCCCATATAGCCTCCACCTTGAAGTTGGTTGCCAAACTCATTGCGAAGAGGTATTCAGTTTCATAGCTGGCCGTGTCGCTTCCTGAATATTGAATGGATAGCTTTTCGCCGTACTCCAAGGACATGATGAAGGCCATAGTGGCTCCCAAGCTGGCTACAAGTTCTGTGGCAACATCATAGTCATAAGCTGGATTGTCCCAGGTGTCTCTGGGTGAGTGATAGTCTCCATCAACTCCTGATTGATGGGCAAATAGGGAACTTAAGTATCCCTCCTGGATGAAGGCGTAATGATCAGACCTCGTCCAAGCTCCAAATGCATCTGACGGCACTGGCTTAATCATATCATTTCCGACATTATTGCTCATCATCTGGGCGGTTTCAGCCCAGACCTTTCCAATATGATATTCTCCCAAATCACCAAGAGGGTACACGAGTAGCAGCTTCTCGTCTGGAGGGGCGGTTTGACTGGGTACAAGTATCATGTCTATGTTGTAGTGGACTAGTATCTCAATCTCTCGGCTCACAAACTCGGCAGCTACCTGATAACTACCATGAAGGCCAATCTCCTCGGCATTCCAGAACCCGAAATAAATGTCCAATGGCCACTCAAACTGGGACATGACTCTTGCGAGCTCCATTGCAGTTGCCACACCAGAACCATCATCATTGGCGCCTGGTGCGCCAGCTACAGAATCAAAATGTCCCCCCACTAGCATCGCAGGACCCTCTCCCTGATATCCGGGGAGACGTCCGACAACTGATTGATAGCTCCCTATGACCTCGGTCTCGATACGTCCGTCAGAAACATCTTCTAGTTCGCTGATTATCCAATCTATAGCATAGAGATTGGCATCGCTTCCTACTACCCTTGAGCCGTTCTCAGTGATTTTCTGCACATATCCGAGATAGGAATCCCGAGAAACCATGGAATGAATCAAACTTGAATAATCGTCTCCATACACCCTAGTGTCTGATGTGATCACTTTACCTTCTGGAGTACAGGCCTGATTCATTGCTGGAGCCTGAATAATGGTTGGAACTCCTAGAATGAGAATGAACACGAGTGATAGAGTCCACAGTCGATTCATAGCTGTCCATCGAAACGCAACTGCACATGAACATTTTCATTCGTGTAATTATCTTCAGGCTGAAAAGAGTCATTTGCGCATTCAAGCCGTATCCCCAAATCATATTAGAGGTATATTGTCCCTATGACGATAATGATCCAGAAGAGAAAGAACAATGATTACATGGCCGGAAATAATCAGTGTGTTGTTCATAGGCTGCATGATTGGAATAATCTTTGGTGCTATGTTAGGCCTTGCTTCCGTAATATGGGATAAGATTAGAGGCAGTTGAATGAATGGGAGAGAGAACAATGAAGTGTCCAAGGTGTGGTAAAGTCAACATCAGCAGAGACATGCACCCCGGTTCCTTCGGAGTACGTGCCCGTTTCGTCTATGTCTGTAAGGACTGCAAACACAAATGGGAAGCATAGAAGAACGGGTCAGACAATGGTTAAACGAACTCAGCAGACGATTCAGGCAAGCTGGTCTGAGTAAGTGACTGGATTGGATGAAATATGGAACTGGATGATACAGAGATTTCACAAGTAACACAACTAAAGTCCATTCTAAGCAATACTAAGAATCCGTTTACGCAGTCCTTTCTCGGATGGATCACAATCTTCTTTGAAGGACGGATATTGTGTGAAATGGATAGAGAGTCTTTGTTTGATGAAGTTGCGTGGACTCATGAATTCACTGAAGTGGCTCTTACGGTTCTAATGCCTTCCCAGTGCGATGGCTCTTATACACTATGTAGATGTGACAGACATTGTGGCGTGGCGTTCACTTGGTTAGGACTTGACCTTGGATTTCCTATTTGCCATTTTGTGTCCAGTGTGATCACATCTTGCCTTCTGCCAAATAAGACTGGATATGAAAGGGCTGATGGTGATAGAGTTTGGAAACTTGCAATGGAATGGTTGCTACCGCTGAAGTTCAAGTAATCAGTTTCTATTGGTTTTTCCCCTACAGAGTAACTATTATTTGATTCACTCTTGTGGCGCAAATCTTCCTGAGACCATGAACACCCTTGTCATACTGACATGTCAATAGACCTGCATCAAGAAGGATCTTGGTTTGAGCACTTGCATTGGCCTCTGTTCCTCCAAGAGCCTGCGCAAGCTCCGCATTACTCATTTCCTTTTCCGCTAGTACTCTCAATATTCTAAGTCGTGTTGGTGATGCTAGTGCTCGTCCAACCTTTGCGATTGCAGCATCATCTCTGATTTCAATCTTCTCCATCAGTCTTGCATCCTGCATCTATCTGCCATGACTGGTCTTGTCTGCTCCCAATTAGTGAACATATCCAGCTACTGGATAATCCCGCGAAGAGTAATCGTGAGATTCTGGAAGCATTGCGTGACTCCAGTCAGGACTGAATGACATGTGAGAGAGTTCCATAATATATATCCTCACTATACCCCCAAAGAAGGATTTCATACTAATCCTATTGCCTATCTATCTGTTTGAAGAGCGAACAGAATTACGTTTTTTCTTTTCGTGTTTTCAGAAACTGCCTTTGGGGAACTTTAAAGGCGCATTTGAGAACGATGCAACGATATTATAATATAATCATTTTATCGCAAGTTCATTTGATGGACGAAACTAATAAGCAAGTGTCTGAATATATAGGCGAACTCATAATGAGTTCGATTGCAACAACGATAGCTTGAAGAATAGGGAAATCCAGGAGGTAGGAAATTTGTACAAGAGGAAAATACAGGCTTTGCTTCTGGTAGTATTGTCACTCTCGATTGTTAGCTCTTCGGCCATGGCACAAGTTGTAGATTCTATGATGCAGTTTGAATCTAGTGCCCAGCTCTATCAACAACGAGAGCAGTCCGATGATAATACCGACTGGCAAACACCCATTTTAGAAGATGAGATACCATATGGAGATTCAGCAACAATGGAGTTCCTATCACAAGAGTGGCGAGGGCCCTTGTCGCAGGATGAAATTCGCGATGTCGAACTGTCTTCTGCAGCGGCTCTCTCGAATGCAGATTCGATTCTCACAGAAGAAAGAGCCTTTCCGGATTCCAGTGTGGATAGAAACGGAACATTTGATGATGAAGATCCGTTGGACTTCGGAATTGAGTCTGAATCTGAAAGAGGCTGGCCTTGGCAACCTTGGCCTAGTCAGAGAAAGGACTTTGCTGCCACGGTCTTGAGCCCGCCTAGGGAGGGGCATTGGTTTCCCCGCAAGAGCTATTCAGTTTTGGCGTTTGATATCACCTTTGAATATGAAGTGAGCTCATCAGATGATGTCTATATCTGGACTTGGATAGTAAATGATCAGGATCTCTATAGCCGATATCTAACATTTTGGTGGGACAATCAGATGGTCCACCAACGCATCATCACTCCTTGGGACTTGAAGACAAGCATAAAGATAGAATACGATGACTTCAAAGACTATTTGGGAGTAGGCCACCATCGGCTAGAGATCGCCATTAATTACGGTGCATGGAAGGACCATGGTTGGAAGATGATATATGTCTGGCCCGGAATTGGCCCCACTCCATGGGCAGATGATCAACACCCTCCACTCAGATCGCATGCAGGTGCGCCACCATGGCCAGGAGAAGGACGAGATGCGCCTACTGACTTCTTTGAATTTACGCCCAATACAGGCTCTTCCAACGTTATTGTCGAGTACCAAGTCTACGCAGGAACTTCAACATATCTGAACCTAGTTACCGATAACTGGGATGATACTTCAACTCGGCCTCTTCGGGTCTACTGGGATGGGTCCTTCAAGGCATATCTGTATTCACCTGGTTCCTTCCAAATCTGGATAGGGAATGAGAATGATGATAGTATTCATACCTTGAAACTGAAATTCAGTAACATGCCCATAATGCACTATGCAAAAAGAATAACCACAATGGCTGTTCATCATCGAGGCTGGAATGTTGAACTTGATTGTATGTATGGTCTTGACTACGGCAGTCTTGTGAATGGTATCACATATACACAGGCCTACTACAAGGTTCACAGCTATCACCGAATGGATCTCTCCCTTGATGAAACAGACATCGTATATGACGATTACACGACCGATAGTGAGTACAGATCGCTTCACAACAGTCATTTTGATCACTCTGGGCAGGCTGGATGGACCTGGGCTTTGCTTGCGAATAAGCTTGAGGGAGAACCGATAGCATTCTACATGCCTGGATATGGTCTAGCTTTCGCGCAGGAAACAATCGATGACGGAAGAGAAACAGAAGGCGGAACCAGGACTCAGTGGATGACAATGTCTTTCATGCATGAATTTGGTCATTCGATTGGTATCAAGGAGGGACCCGGTGAAGTCTATTGCTGGAATACCGATTGTGTAATGGCATCGGCATCAGCAGAGAACACACATTATCATGACGCATGGTATTGCTTCTATCATTTCTGGCTAAGAAACAAACACTAGGGTGGCATTCCACTAGGGCGAGGAGCTCCCCCTCCTAGGGTCGTGCTCCTTCCCTACTCTTTTTAGCATTCTAGAGCTCTAGATACCTTTCGTTTTGTGAGTAAGAACGCAACTGCTGCCAAGCCAAAGCACCAAACCGGCACTAGAATCAGAAAGAACACCATTCTTTCTCCTAGAACGCCAACGTGGAGATACAGAGGAGTGGGATGGAATCTTTCTCCGGTATAAGCATCTCTAAATGCTTCTTTCAAAACTAATCCATCTACGGTGGACGCTTCTATCTGAATGTGCCATGCGAGTGAGAATCTTAGACTGGAAGATCTCCATGGCGATTCCCAACCTCGAAGAGCCAGATGCAAGCCCCCCACTTCAATTGCGTTCAACTCCTCACCCATTTCTTCTCTTACGAGTTCCTCAACCAAACTTGGTGTGATGACATTGGATGTATCAATGAATGGAAGAAGGATTCTTCTGCGCGAGAAAGAGTGAATCCATCCGTGATGAGCATTGATCTGAAGAGTGAGTCCTTCTAGATACTCATCGGGGAGAACGCCATTGTTTGCATACGTGAAACGAATCAGATACTCAGGAATGTCCAAGGTCCCATTAGGGATGAATTCTATCCCTAGATACAACATGTCTTCTGAAGCAACGTAATCAATTGATCTCAGATAATCTAATGCCATGGCCTCTACTGATGCTTCACTAAGCAAGCCCTCAAAATCACCTAATGTTGCTTCCAAGTATGTTGCATTTTCCCATGCTTCTTCATATGCAACTACAACACCGGAGATAGGATTAAGCCAGATGTTCACGCTTACTCCATTTCCCACAAAGTGATACCTCCATTCTTTATGTTCCGGGTCAATATAGGTGCCTGTGTTCAGGATCAAAAGTGATTTCAGCGGTTCCCTCAGAAACGTACTGCAGACCTCCTGCCCTTCGTCGACAGATAATGAGCTGTTAGCCAACTTTAGAACCGCAACAAATGGTGCACTTTCGTCTATTGACCATTCGCCATAATACGCGCCCCCATCGAAAGATTCTCCTATCAATTCACTGAATATTGTATCCTTCAATGAACTTCCTGGAACTGGTATTGATACTGATGCAGTTCTGGTGTTTGACCAAATTGCTTGAGGGATGAATAATCCTGTCAGAAGGACAATTATCATTAGTGCAAGGGTCCTCATCTTAATCGAGGAGAACGAAATACTAGCGAACATGATCTGTCAGTGTCCAATTAAGCCAACTATACTATTAGTTCTATCAATAGAGCTAGCATTGGATTGTGACCATTTTCATTGTTCTAAAGATAGATCGGTGATCAGTCGTGTTTATACTGGCCCTGCTTTCCAAATATGATACGTTTCGAAGACAAAGATGATGATTGAAATGCATAGAACAAGATAGAGAAGGATTCGTTCAGCTGTAAGAACCAAACCAAAGATAATGAGGGAACTTACCATCAGACTACCAAAGAATACTAAATAGAGAGTGTACCGTGGAACTAGAAAAGCTCCAATATTCACGAAGAATCGAAGAATGCCTATCTTGATGTATTTTGATACTACATATCCCTCGTCATCAATTTTGGTGACCAAGTCCAGCTCCTGTAGTTTGGCAAGATGATGTAATGAAAGACTTGGACTTGATAGACCAGTTCTTCTCTGTATTTCTCGTGCACTAAGTGGCTTGTTCTGCTTAAGCATGAAGTAGTATACCTTCATGGTCTTACCCTTGAGTATGTCCTCAAGTTTCTTATCAGAACGTACATCACTTAACGTCATCACCCTCTACGATTCTCCAGCACGAAGCAACCAACTTTCTATTGGGTTTGCCTGTGCCATGAGCTGTTCGTACTATTCTCTTATAACTTCGAGAGATTTAATATTAATTCTTATTTTTATATCAGATGATGATCATCATGTTAAATGGATGACCAACATTCTACAGTAATCACTAAAGCAGTGACGCGGTAGAACCTCGGGCGTGGTGGATGAGAGCCTGATTAAACATATTCTTGCCTGCATTTGGTTTCTTGGGCAGCTTAATATCTCAGAATCGAAGAGGATTTGCTTCCAAGGGTGTTCTGAGAGTGTACCGGGTGATGGTGCATGTCTGTCAGGCATTTAGGATGCCCTGCTTCTTGTATTACTCAGTAATTTGTGCCGGTGGAACGCAATCCGACCTGCGCGTGTTTGCTAAATGCAATCATCTCCGAAGATTTGAATAACGCCATTTTAATCGATGCTAAGGTGTTATAGATGGGAGAATACGAGGGTACCCTGAAAGATATAGAGACCAGCATAGGGATAGTACCGGGCTTCATGAAGGCCCTGCCAAAAGATGTCCTGGTACAGGATTGGCCCCTCATGAAGAAGTACACGCCAGGTGAGTCGAAGATCCCAGCCAAGTATAGGGAACTGATAGGGCTGGCGGTATCGGCCAACATCAAGTGCCCCTACTGCCAGCTCTTCCACAAGGGGGCGGCAGGACTGTATGACGCCACCGAAGAAGAGTTCGCAGAGGTCGCCTTCCTGGCGAGCTACTCTGCAAGGTGGAGCGCCATGATACACGCCCAGCACTACGACTACGATAAGCTTGAAGAGGAAGTCCATAAGATAGACGCGCACCTCAGCAAACAGGCAGGCACCTAGAGAAGTTCACAGCCCTTCTTTCTTCTCCCAGTATTCATCCCTATGTTTCTAAATAATGTAAATTGATTTTACCGCTCCTAGGGAATCGCAACTGAGATACCTGGAACAGTCTTTGCATATGTCTTATCTGTCGCTTATATCATGACTCCATTTTATTCTCCTGTTCCCATAATGCTTGCATTAGGGCTGTTTTTTGTCGTAAGAACACCCAAGAAGTCACCGACATGGATTGAAGAAACGTAACTACTATGACTCCTACTCACGAATATCAAATGTTCGTCGTTGCGGGAGATGTGCGTTGCGCGAGGGCGTGACAGGCCCGCAAGCTGGCACATTTTCTTTTTCGGGTTTCCAGCATTCGGCATTAGTACAGCCATTCTTCTAAGAGAGGCTTCAAGTACAAGCTCTTGAATCAGGATTATCCTCATGCTTTGAGGTTGCGAAGAATGGAATCGAACCCCGAGCCTCCGCCGCTCCTTACAACCATACTATTGAACTATTTGATATTCAGTGTTTTCTATACTCTGTGCATCGTTCATGCTGTTCTCTTCGGGGTCACTGCGGGATTCATTACCGAAATCTCACTATCGTTGCGTTTCAGCTACTTTTCTCTGACATATTTGGTATTGACATACTTGGTATTTAGACTGTTCATCGTCCTTTTACCACTATTATTAGTTATAGCGCTGAACACTGCCCAATTCAATCGAATTCTATCGAAGCGACTAGAAGTGCCAAGACCCAGTGCTATTCGGATTCTTCTCGGTGTGTTTATGGCAGTCCCCTTTCTCTTCCTAACAGTCTATGTTTACTACTACCTCCCGGGATTCATCATTGGGTGGCCATTGATCGTGTTTGTCCAGAGCATTGTAGTAGCTGGTTCTTTGATGACATATGTTCTCATTGTTACCGCCATCATGACTGAGAATACTAAGGCGTATCTTATTCGCTCCATTCGAAATCCCGAACTGTGGGTAATGGCACTTGTTCTCGGCGCTTTGCTCTTTCTCCCCACTTTAGCTTTCATCAACCCAATTCAGAAGGGATACTTCCATTCCTTCCCTTCGAGGGACCTTTTCCTCTATGCACTCCCGGATCTATTTGCGAGGGCATTCTTATTGGGAATTCTTATCCCGCTCATGCTCTTTTCTTTGCAATATATTGACCGGATTTCTGCTAATCAACCCAGCAGCTCCACACAGTGATATCTGAGAACTAATCGTCCTTTGAGTCCAACCATCGCTTTTGAATCCGGGTTGTTTATACATTTCTTAAGATTAAACATTTCCAATAACACGGTGTCAACGATGAGAATCGATAACATTTCATTATTCGATAAGCAAGGACGCGAATTGAATTTCATCACCAGAGGGCACACATCATCAATAACTGAGATCGAGATAAGGGGCAATGAGACTGAACCCTGGCGGTGTTTCTGCCAGAGATAACCAACGGGGGAAGCAGATCAGGTTAAGTTAAAACTGGTGATTGAACGGAGATGGAAAAGGACACTGAAGAAGAATCTTGTATCGACGATAGTTCCTAAAAGAAAATTTCCCACTGGAGAGATTATGAGGGTTCTCTGAGAAGATGAGAAGAGTGGAAGCGGAAGGGCGGCAAGACTAGATAATGCAAAGTCTCTTGTACTACCGCGCTTTCTAGATTGACCCCATCATTGAGTAGGTGCGTATAATTATTGTTTGGTAGCTCTTACAATATTACACAGTTACTTACTTGATTTCGGTCTCCAAACGAATTGGCTGTGTCATATTATGCCGCTAACAGACTTCCCCAAAGTGGTTGAGATAAAGGACCCTCTACATGGTTATGTAGCTCTCTCAAAAGTAGAGAAAGCGATAATAGACCTGCGGCTGACCCAGAGGTTGAGAACCATCCGTTCTCCCGCTGGCGTATACATGGTCTTCTCGGGTGCTGACACCTCTCTGATGGGGAAGCTTCTGGGATTCATGCACACCACTCACATCTTGATGGACTATCTTGGAGGCAACAAGGAAGAGATTCAGAAGGCACGTCTTGCTGCAATGTTCCTGACGCTCTCCACAGGTCCATGGGAGAATGTAATTAACGAATACTTGACTGTACGCGGACTCAACCGCAAACAGCTTGCTGAGTTGATCATCAAAAAATCTCCAGCCGGTGACAGACTTGATGAATGTGGATATACCCGTGATGAGATTGTGAGCACTATCAAACGTGGGGTGCCTATAAAGGGCGTCCGTTTTGATCTTGAAACTGCACCGATAAATCCCGAGCTGGTAGACCGGCTGGAGCGTGATTCTTACTTCTCAGGAGTAGAATATGCACAGCTCGAGTTTCGAAGGTTGTTCCAGTCCACGAGGGTTGCAAAGAACAAGATTGCCATACATCGTGGAGCAATATTCACTTTCGAGTCATATCTCTCCGCGGGAGCCAATATGTTTGATGCCGTATACTATCACAAGTCTGTGCGCGCCGCCGAACTCATGCTACTGAGGATATTGGACGAGGCGGGTACCGAGCTTGCACCTACACCTCGGGATGATATCGATGCATACCTAAATCTAGATGATATTTCCTTCATGGATCAACTACTAAATCCGCCTAATGATGCGTCGGAAGGGATGCAAAATGCAAGTAAGCTGTTCGAAGACTTTAATGCTCGTTACCTAATCAAGATGGCAAGTGAACGTGCCATATCCGACGTTGCGTTTCTCCAGTCAATCTCCACTCCTGATGGATTATACAATGTAGAGAAGGAGATTGCAGACAATGCTGGGATTGATCCAAGCAATGTCTTTGTCGATTACCCTGACAGATGCTCTGTGAGTTTCTATCCTGGAAAATTCGACATTGAAGATCTGGTGTTCTTTGAGCGAGGTTCAAAGGGCTACGAGTTCTGGCCTGTCGAAGATGTTAGTCTGCTTGCCAGGAGTTTCGAAAGAAGGATCAAACTGGTTAGAGTCTATACTACTCGCGGCTATCGTTCAAAGGTGAAGAAAGCTGCAGATGCTCTACTGGAGAGCATTGATGCTCCCGGTAGTCCTGACTAAACAAACGAAAGCCCGTAAAGAATAATACGAGAGCTGAGTGTTGGACACAGGGTCATTATATTGAATGGAATCGTTTCTGAAACTGGATTTGATAATGTGGTAAGAGATCCGAATTTTCTGATGATTGTGCTTGGAGCAATTGTCTGGATCCTAGGATCATATGTCCCTTTTATCGGGCCTTTTCTAGTTGTAGGGGGATTTGTTCTTACTATCTTCGCTACTGCCTCAACTGCTGCTGTGCGTCCCACTACTGGAGCCTGGCCAGGATTGCTGATAGGTTCCCTACTCTATCTAATTGGTCTCTACTTGCCATGGATTCTCCTAGGCTTCTTGTCACCCTTATTCCTAATACCTGGTGCAGTGCTAATACTGTTCTTCGCGATACCACTTGCATTGCAGTATGGCAATGCCCCTCTCATGACGACTATGCAAGAACAATGGGAATCTAGGTCACAGAAGAAATCAAGTGAATCACAAGAGACGGAGGAAAGCACTTCGGATGCAGACAATCAATAGCGTTCGTTTGTCATTTGACCATCAATATCGAATTCATTAGCTTACGAAATACCTAATAGAGAGCAAGTAGGCTTGGAGGAACGGACATCCACCCTGCACGCCATAGGAGAGGGAGAAACATGTTCACTTGCAGGAAATGCCGGGAGCCTCATTATATTCAGGCAGCACAGATTAGGGGTAATAACCTTCGAGTCTTTCTTCAATGCATGAATGGGCACAAAGACAGACGAGACCTGTCGCGATTTCAAGCTGACAATGCAGCTTTCGATCTGTTCCGGGGATTGTTCACATGCGTTCAATGTGGCTCAATAATGGATATCGCTAGTACAGATGCCCATCGGGATAAGGTCGAGTATATCTTTCTATGTCCCATACATGGTCCTCAGAGAAGGGTGGCTCCAACCCTATACCATCCGACGGTCAATCAGCTCCGGACAGAGGCCAATGCAGCAAAATCGATGCTTGACGCAATGAGCTGTCCACGCTGTGGCCAAGTTTTTGTGATACACGAGATTGCGGAGAAAGGAGAGTTCCTTGAGCTGAAATCAAAGTGCCCTAATGGTCACAAGGAGATGCGATACGCGACCCGTGGTGCTGACGAATCAATACTGAAGACCGTTCTCAAACGACTTGTCCATTGTGATACCTGTGGTCTACCTTGCACTATCCAGGACAAGAGTGTGAAACGCGACAAGATGCGTTTAGAACTACTATGTCCTGTTCACGGTTCAAGTAAGAAGGAATTACCTACGACTTATGCTGATCTACTTGATGATGTTTCACAGGCGGTCACGGAGGGGACACGTCTTCGGTCTACGCTGAAGTGTGCCGATTGCGGTAGCGCCCTCTCGATACGCAATATCGAAGCATCAAAGGATGAATATAAGATTAAAACAATCTGCACCGATGGACACTCGTTCGAGATGATTCAAAAGATCGACTGGAGTGATGATGCTACTGAAGAGATTTCACGGGCCATTCTGAAATGCAATGAGTGCGATTTACTGACTGAGGTTGCTTCAAAGAAGGTGGATGGCACGAAAGCTGAGTTAGAGCTCTCATGTCCTCTTCATGGTTCTATGAACAAGAAACTTACCGTTGATGCGCTCAAGAACTTGGAGCGAATGGAGGAGAGCATCGACAGACAGACTTCAATTGATGAGAGCTTGAAGTGTGTGAAATGCGGAACTCCAGTGGTCATAAAGGAAATTAAGACTGGTAAGGAAGCGGTCGAAGCCAAAGTGGAATGTCAAAAGGGCCATGGGGACAGTCGACATTATCTCAATTCATTATCACCAGCTGCTCTTGTAGCAATTTACGACAAGTCGTATGAGTGTCACAAGTGCCATCAACCACTCAGTCTACTGGGAATTGAGCAGGAAGATTCGAAGAGCATTGTGAAGATGAAGTGTGAGAAACATGGGGAGCGAAAACATGAGATTCCCTTTGAACACAGCCTCCCCATGAGAGATGCATTTACCGCAAAAGCAACAATGCCTTATCTAGAGTCCGTTATGGAAGACCTTGGACATGAAGAAGTGTGCTCATTTCAATTTGAATCCGGATCCGACATTGAGGAGCTTCTCCAAACTGTGAGAAGTGTCATTGAGCAGCACGACTTGCATTTCGTATCTGAGAGTAAATCGACCAATATGGTATCAGCTTGGTACTATGGAAAAGCACTCAAAGGCGATCAGTTTGTTGTTGTTGGAGCAGTTTCTGAGGAAAACAAAGATATCAAGATACGAATCTTCTCAGACAATGAGAAGAGTCTAAGTACTCTACTGGCACATATGCGTGAGAACCTAAGGGAAGTACTACTTCGCATACGTGCAGACGCAGATGACATTCAACCACTCATTATCCAATGTGAGAAGTGTGGTGCTGGACTATCCAAGAGAGGTCTGCCTGGCGAAACAACGCTCTGCGAGCACTGCGGCGTACCTTTGCATTGGTGAACAGAACTAATCTCCTGTCCATTCAATGGAGGGATTCTCTAAGGCTCCGAGATGAACCATAATTCTCTCTACTAAAGAGCTCACTAGATCATCGACAGTTTCCGGACGATGCCAGAATGCTGGACTCGCAGGCATCACCACTGCTCCGGCCTCTGTTGCTGTTGCCATATTGCGAATATGAATTAGGTTCAGAGGGGTTTCTCTAGGAACAATGACAAGCTTTCTACGTTCTTTCAGAGCACAATCTGCTGCCCTAGCCACCAGATTGTCCGCATATCCGTGGGCAATACCAGCCAAGGTCTTCATCGAGCACGGGACAATTGCAACTGCATCCAGCGGGTAACTTCCACTAGCGGGTCCTGCTGCCAAATTGTCCTCTCGATATGTCTTGTGTGCTTCATTTCCAAGAGTCGTTGCGCTTAGCCCTGTTTCGTGCTTGAGTGTTGCTTCTCCCCACTTTGTGACTACAAGGTGCACTTCATGCCCTAGTGCCTTCAATTGACGGATCAAATGCACTCCATATAATGTACCACTAGCTCCTGTGATACAAACGAGAATCTTCTTACTCATTTGGCTGTCGACTCCATTGAAGTGTTTTCCTTCAAACGTGATTCCTCATTTGCCTTTCTGTTTTGACACTGACTGCTTTAGAGTAAGAATGTAAGCAGCAAGGCAATCAGAAACGATGCTGCACCAACACGGATTCCCACGCGTTTCGCTATCCCAGCAGCCTCAGCAATGTTTTGGGTGAGAATGTCGAACCCTCTCTCACCGAAAGTACATAGATTCTTGACCTCGCCGAAACCAAGCCCCATCCTTACTGGAGAAACGTTCTCACGAGCCTTGTTAGCGGCGATTATGATAGCTTCCATAATCTCCTGAGGTTTGTTTTGTCCTATCGGAGGATAGCCTCGACTTGAAAGTGAAATTGCATTCACCACATGTGTGTCTGTTGTCAAGACTTCTGCATCATCGAATCCCTGTGTCATCAGAATTCGAATAGCTTCTTCCCGAAAGCCGGGTTCCATGTTGTTACCGTCAAGAGACAGCAAGACGACTTCGCGCTCTCCGCCATCCAGTACCAAAGCGGTCACACCACCGGGGCCCATTCCTTCATCCGGACGTATATCGTTGGGCACTACTCTGAAGACTCCAGCTGATACCTTCATTTTTGGATTCTTCACTGTGGAGAACACCGCACTAGAGACCGCACCAACGTATTCTCCAGCCTCAGGGTCTCCCGGCATCACCGAAACTGCTTCTCCATCGATGCAGTTGTGAGCATCAACAATAGACACCCTCTCAATTTCGGGCATCCGTTCCCTCACCATGTCAGCAGCAGCACGACCAACATCCAATGAAATATCATCAGTGAATTCAGGTGCGCTTGTGCTGATGGTGAGAACATCATTTCCTGCAAAGAGAGTCCAGACTTTGAACTTACCAAGGTCTGACCAATGAGGCCCAGACATAGTATCATGGACTAGTGTTTCACCAATTAGTCGGTCGATTTCTGCCATGACAATCGGGAAGTCCTTTTTCGAGGTGAGGTTCTGTTGATGAGTACAGCTTCCATGCATAACGAAGGCTGGCACTCCATGCGTCTGCTCAATGTGTTCCATAATAGCTGAAGGGAGACCGCTACTTCCAATCTGTCGAAAAGGTCCAGGATGTACGTATTCAACAACTCCTACCGCAACGAGACCTGCATCGTTCTTGATAACGAGAATCTCAATTGGAATGTCCTGCATCTCTCCGATCTTTGATAGAGTTGCTTCCATGGGTTCAGAATTGTTGGTGAGATAGTCATACCCGAATGCTCGTAGGAGTTCTGGTCCATTGATGTTGAGGTCTCTTTCAAATGGGACGCTCACTGCGCGAAAGATGTAGTTGACTGCTAAGGATAACATGAGAAACATGAAAACTGCCGCTAATAACCACAAAGTGGGTAAGACATAGATCGCTCCTCCAAATCCTCCCAGCGCAAAAACCATCAGATACCATAAAGCTGGTATCATCATTGCAGCGATGAAGTTTCGAACTGGATGATAGTCACTCAGCCCTGTCACAAGGAATGCAAAGAGCATGTATGCTGCGCCAAGTCCCAGTATCCAGAAGCGCACCTCGTAGAAGGTACTGCTGGTCAAGAAGCTGAGAACACTACCGATTACTCCAAACACCACCCAGAAGAAGATACCAAATTGGACAGAACCTGCTGTCCTTCTAGCATCAAGAGGTGATCCTTCCTTCCTAACAACCAAGTAGAGCAGTCCAGTTCCAGCTAATGATGGAATGGCGAGGACAAGGATTGAGATAGAAACTGTGGCAATAATGTCGATTCCTGGTGTGGATTCAATCCGAAGTGCTGCGGAGATGACTGCGCCTAGCAAGACAGCCACAAGAATTCTGGCAATGATTCCTCTATAGGTGGGTAGCTGCCAGACCTTAGAGTAAAGCCTCACAGTTTCCTTGACCTTGGCCTTCTCGCCCAAAGTTAATCCATCCTGTTCCCTAGCACCTCGGTCAAAACCTCTCTTATCAACGTTATCGAAGTACAGGTGTATCACGCCGGAACAATAACCTTTATATCGCATTCGATAATCGCATTCGATATTAGACTATTATCATATTCGATATTGGGCGTGCCTATTTTGCAGAAACCTGGAACTCATGATCCTGATTGCGAGCCTATCAAGATGCCCCATTCCATCCCGCGGGGGCTCTTGAAACACGTGATTATCCGAATGCTTCACTCAAGGGACATGACTGGGACTGACATCATGAAAATCATGGATGAACGGACCGAGGGTCATTGGCGGCCAAGTCCTGGCTCCATCTACCCGCTTCTTTCGCAGCTGGAGGAGGAAGGCATTATTGAGGCTGTCAAGACTGAAGGAAGAAGCAAGACATACAGCCTCTCCAAAGACGGTCGTGCCCGGATAAATGAAATCCTTCACAAGCGGGGTGATGTTGAACACAAGGCACGACTCAACCGAATGATGCTATTACAGCTCCTAGAACCCTATGACCGAGTTCACTTCCACATCAGTGGAATCAACCATGCGATTGACCACATAACTGATGCAATTGAAAAACTAACTGCATCAGAGAGGCGTAAAGTTGGCACACGGTTGACGAAGACATCAAAGAGATTAGACACGCTTTTGGAGCGAATTGAGCAAGAGGAAACATAGAATGGCTAACGAAAACAACAACAAGACAGGCCGCGGGGCGGCGATGCGATACATGCTGGGAGGTCTTGCGAGACATCCTGGAGCAATTACATTCGCTTTGATACTCACAGTAATTTCAACACTGCTTGTAACAATACCTAGCGTCATCATTGGAATTGCAATTGATGAGCTGGAACTCTCTGGTCTCAGTGCGCAGTTTACATTCCTCGTGTGGCTCATTGTTATCTTTGGCTTAGTCTACATGGCAATGTACTTCATAGTAGGCTATGTCTGGGCAGTTGTCACTCTGAGGTGGGAACGAGACTCAAGGCAGGAGTTCTTTGAGGAGCTCCAAGACTTCAGCATGACCTTCCACGATGAGGTTGACAGTAAACGATTACTCTCAGTGGCAATGCAAGATATTAGTTGGGTGCGATTCTCCTTGAATCCTGCCCTGCGGAATCTAATCGCGAGCCTCATCTCCTTTGGCATCACTGGCATATTCCTTGTTCTAGTGGACCAGACCGCTGGTCTGACTGGCTTAGTCACAGTATTTGGCTATCCGATTCCTGTACTCACCACAATCATGCTGATTGGGACCCCCATCTATCTGGTCTTTGCCTATCGATATGCTAACGCCGTTGAGCCAGTCCGTAGGCAGCGTGCTGAGGACATGGAGAAGCTCACTTCAATTTCACAGGGAGTCTTCCAGGGCATCGAGGTGGTGCGGGCATTCGGTTCAGAAGATCATGAACAGGAGAAGTTCCATGAAGCTAGCAAGGCATACGAAAAGATGGTTGCTCGAGAGGGACAGCTAGCCGCCTTCTACATTCCTGCACTGGTCCTGACTGGAATGACTACTCTGGCATTTGCCTACGTTGGTTATGCTGTATTGTCCGGTTTACTCACCAATGGTGCTATGATCATGGTCCTCGGTCTGCTGCTTGCATTGGAAGGCTTGAATTACCATTTGCCAATGATGCTGCTAATGCTGCGTGGCGGCTATGTGAATGCTCAGCGTATCGTCGACATCCTCAACTGGGAAGATCCATTGGAAGAGCCATCTGAAGAGGCATCACAAGTTGATTGGTTAGGTGACATTCTATTCGATAATGTCAGCTTTGCTTACAATACAAACAATGGAAAAACGGAGCATTATGCTCTGAAGGACTTTAAAATCACAATTCCTGGCGGATCCAGAGTAGCTCTAATTGGGGGGCCTGGAGGCGGCAAGAGCACTATTCTCAAGCTACTCCTGAGGCTTTATGATCCCACCGAAGGCTCAGTCAGTGTAGGGGGTGTGGATCTCAAGAATGTGACAACAAAACATGTCAGAGATATGGTTGGACTGGTTGAACAGGACATCTTTCTATTCAGGATGAGTGTTCGTGACAACATTGCGTTTGGGAGGACCGATGCCTCAGACTTAGAAGTGATAGAGGCCGCTCGCCGTGCTCAAGCAGATGAGTTCATTGTAGAAATGGAAGATGGCTATGACGCAAAGATTGGTGAACGAGGGATGACTCTTAGTGGTGGTCAACGACAACGACTGGCAATCGCACGAGCGCTTATTCAGGACCCGAAGATTCTACTTCTGGACGACTCAGTGAGTGCAGTTGATGCCCAGACTGAGTTCTTGATGAGAAAGGCATTAGAAGAAGTCATGGTTGGACGAACAAGCATCACTGTCACTCAACGACTTCGCACACTTCTTGAGTCCGATTTGATTCTCATTGTGGATAAAGGGCAGCTGATTGCTGCAGGCACTCATGAAGAACTCCTTAGAGAATCAGAACAATATCAACGCATCTTTGAGCGTCTGCCAGGAGCAAGATCGCTTCTTGATAGTATGTCTGTTCAGGGAGGTGCTGTGTGATGGGAATGAGAGGTCATGGAGGTCCAAGGAGAATGATGGGTGGAAAAGAGAAGAGGAGCCGCCCAATCCGTGTCCTACTTGGTCGGATGATTCACTACCTTGGTCGGTTCAGGCGTATTGTCGCAATTGGTGCAGTTTTGTCCATTCTGGCTACAGCAGTCGCAGTATTTGATCCCCTTGTTCTATCAATAGGCATAGATGCGATTGAATATGGCAATCCTGCATCTTACAACATCCTCTTGCTCTTGATAGGAATATACATTGTTATGAGAATCACGAGTTGGGGATTGTCAAGTGGGAATACTTGGATTCTCGCCAATGCGCAAGCAGGTTTTGTGCAGAACATCCAGGAGGATGTCTATTCCCATCTAGTGAGAGCTGACCTCTCCTACCACAAAGCTGAGCAGAGTGGCAATGTTACATCAAGAGTCACATCAGATACGGTATCGCTTGGAACAGGCATTCAGGTTATGATTAGCTTTGCAAGTCAAGCTCTGATGCTGGTCGCTACATTCTTGCTTCTGTTCTTCACATCACAGGTGCTAGCGCTAACATCCCTAATTGTGATACCTGGAGTTGTCCTAATCGCGGTTCTTTTCGGTACAGTGGGTCAAAGAATCATGTTAGCGTCACAGCGAGCAGCAGGTGAAGTCTCTGGACAGATTGCGGAGAACCTGAGTGGCATTCATGTCGCGAAGGCATTCAATCGAGAAAAGGAACTCGCTGATGAGATGATGGAGCTCAATCAGAAATCATACAAATTTGGCTTCCGATTTATGATTCTAATGAGTGCCATGCAACCCCTTGTGAGAAGCATAGGTCAGTTTGCGGTAGCGGCGCTGCTGTTTGTTGGGGGTTCATTGGCTGCTGGCACTCTGCCTGTTCTGACAATTGGGGAGGTATTTCTTGGAATAATGCTCGTCAGCCGTTTCATGTGGCCTCTCCTATCGCTGGCTATGATGTCATCGCAAGTGCAGGCTTCACTAGCAGCCATGGATCGTCTCTACGATGTGCTAGAGTCAAGGCGAGCTATAGATGACCTTGAATATGCCACGCCCCTTCTGGAAACAAATGATGGCATCACCTTTGACAATGTCACCTTTGAGTATGTGAAGGACACACCTGTACTGAAGAACATCGACCTC
This sequence comes from Candidatus Thorarchaeota archaeon, assembly GCA_016839605.1. Classification (GTDB taxonomy): domain Archaea; phylum Asgardarchaeota; class Thorarchaeia; order Thorarchaeales; family Thorarchaeaceae; genus SMTZ1-83. The sequence continues at coordinate 22,634 of JAEOTX010000211.1, forward strand.
AAGATGGAGGCAGGGAAGACTATTGCTGTGGTTGGGCATACTGGAGCGGGAAAGACAACTTTGGCTGCTTTGATCAACAGGTTCTATGACCCTCAAGAGGGCAATATCCTGATAGGTGATCAAGATCTAAGAGAGATCACTTTAGACTCTCTTCATGGCACAGTAGCCCTCATACCTCAAGAACCGTATCTCTTCGATGCTTCAGTAATGGAGAATATCCGCTATGGTCGAGCCGATGCCAAAGATGAAGAGATTAAGGAACTATGCGGCCTAATCGGAGCCAATGACTTCATTGAGGTCTTGGCTGATGGTTATGACACATGTATCATAGAGAATGGGAAGAACCTTAGTGCTGGGCAAAGACAGATGATCACAATTGCTCGAACGATGCTTGCTAATCCTCGCATTCTAATCCTTGATGAAGCCACTAGCAGACTTGATGCATACAGCGAGTCGCTTGTTCAGGATGCCCAAGCAATGCTGTTCTCAGATAGAACTACCGTTGTCATCGCACATCGGCTCACTACTATTGCTAATGCTTCAAGAATCATAGTGTTTGAGGATGGTGAGATCATTGAGGATGGCACACACGAGGAACTCTTGGCTCTTAATGGCACCTTCAAGTCACTCTATGAAACATACTATGCTCACCAAGGATTTGAGGAACTCACTGAGGAAACAGCACGTGTTGCTGGAGAGGAGGTCTCTAAGATAGGCGGTGAGTCTGCCCTTGGGTCACCTCAACCAAGCGGTGGAATGGGCATGATGGGTATGATGGGCGGTGGAGGACCACACGGGATGCCCGGTGGACATGGAGGGATGCCTCGTGGAGGAATGGGCCCGCCAGCTGAAATGATGAAGAAGCTGCTCGAAAATCCTGAAGACATCCCACCCCCGATGCGCGGTCATCTGATTGAGAGGCTTGAACAATCTGACGACCCCGAGATGCAGGAGCTCCTACGAAAATTGAAGAATCTCGAAAAGAAAGCTGAATAGTATTCAGGCGACCTCTATTGCTTTGGCAGAAGTGAGTGCCATGCCTAGAATGATATAGGCTTCTGTTCTCACAAGCTGTCCTAGAGGCTCAATTGGAGAGAGTCCCACACAACACCACAGCACGATCTGCATTGTGAGGATCAATATCGCGATGAATGCTAGTCCTATGGGGCGCGCTAATCTCCCTCCTCGAAAGACGATAACCACATATCCAAGAGCCAGGGCTATCACGCCCATCCCAATTGCTAGTGGTGAGGTTGTAAGAACCTCAAGTGGGCTTCTAGCCGGGTTTAGGAGCAGTACCAGGGTGGCTAGAATAAGCATCGCAGCAGTCGGAACTACTATCATTGTCCCGACAAGTCTTCGATCATCCGTTGTTTCAAGAACCGAGTTTGAAGCTCTTAGGTATCCAAGAACACCCATTGCCCAAAGAATCAGACCTGGCATCTGAATTAGACTCACTGTGAAGAGATACGCTTCACTGCCTTCCTGACTTGCTAAAAGGCTAGCAGCTACTTCGGATATGGCATATAGAACGAGTCCAAGAGAGAAGAAGAGGTTCATCAGGTGAAATCTGTCCTCTCGTCTGAAGTCTTCCCTACCGAATATGACTAGTCCGATGAATCCCATTATGAGAGCTGATAACGGTGCTGATGACAATCCTAGTGCCGCTAAAGCCGGTTGTTCATCGTAAATCCAGGCAATCGAACCAAGCACGAGAATAACAATTGCACTGAACAAGAATGCAAATGTCAAGTATCTTTCTCGAGATGACACGATCGAGTTGCTCTCCACGCAAATGCAGACATGAAGTCGTATAATCCTCGATTTGATTGTTTTCCTTATCAATGAGTTCCCGACATGTATGCTGGCTAGGATACCTGAAAGGTTTCCCAATGGATGTCAAAAGCAGTACTTGGGAATTGCCTCTCAATGTAGGTTCGGGCGCCAGTCAAAATTGTATTCACAGGATTTGATCCCATAAGGGTACTCATCCTTCTAGTATACTCTTGAAAGAGCTCTCGAAATCCTCCACTGAGAGTTTCAGGAGTTATACTTCCTTTTACTGTGGCGGACACAAGAGAGGTCTTAATCTCAACATCAACCCCTTCCTCTAATCCAACAAATGCCAGCCATGGAAGTTCTGTGATTAATTTCTCTTTGGAGCTGAAGAACATGCTCCTCGCAGGCTTTATTCCAAGGATTTTGGCACACCTATTCAGGGTTTCTTGTAATGCTGCTGTATACAATACAGTTGTTGCTTGAGCTGGAGATACCAATTCAACTGCTTTTCGTTGGGCCAGAACGGCAATCTCGTCGAGAAACTGCTTGAGATCAGATGTCTTGACACGTTCTGCAGCAATAGACAGGGGGGTCTCTCCATCTAGTTCTGGTAGTACTTTCGCAGTGTCTTCGGAAATACCATCCACCGTTTCAGTTGGATGGATGAGGGTCGTTGCTTGGTAGATGTCATCTGGCATCGCTGACTGCGAGATCGTAACTGCCTTCTCCCAGAAAGCTTCAGCTGCTAAGTTCATAGCCAATTCAACAGGCACTTCGAGGAACATGGCAGCTTCCTCGACTGTACAAATTTCGGGGATGAGTTTGAGAAATGAAACGACATCCGCCTTCTGTGTGTAGAACTCCCAATCTCTTCTGATATACATCGTTGTTTGCGGGACGATTTGACCGCGCACAAACTCCTCTATCACGTTACGTTCAAATCTTGTATATACTGCCAGGTCAAGGTCAACCCATCTCAGCAATCCAAACTGGTCCTCAAACGCATAAATAAGACGCTTGAGTTTTTCCCGAATAATCTCCGTGTCTTCTGTGATAGAAATGGCTCCCAGCGTCCACTCGCCAAACTCAACTATGATTCTATTGTTCGTACCTTCAAAGGCTCTAGCTCTAGACGTCACTGATCGTGTTGCCTCATCAAAGAAAGATGTCATTGCGACGAGAAATGATGATAGCAGGTCTGGGTCGAACTCAGGCTCCGCGAAATCGTGGTGATACATACACACACCCGTATCGCGTCTGATGATGTATAGACTCTCTATCTGCATCAATCGTTTCCTCATCCTATGTCTTGCCTGGCATACAAGCCCGCTATCCCTCGGCGCTTTCTGATGGACCTACCAGTCACTTTTTGAGGATTCTAGTGAAACTGCTAGAGTCAGTATCACTATTCACTAGGACTATAAGGATATGAAAGTGGTGTGGATGTATGACTCCAGACGAGTCTCTTGTCATTACCTGCCCGTCATGCGAAGAGAGTGAACTAGACATCAATTCCGTACTCTACAGTGTGCCATACTTCAATGAGCTAGCTTTGTTTACGATGACATGTCCGAACTGCAACTTCACGCATAATGACATCTTCTCAGCTGAACAGAGACCTCCAGGTCGATGGACTCTTAGAATTGACAACGAGGCTCTATTGAGAGTTCGCGTTGTCCGATCCGGTTCAGGTTCAATCAGGTTGCCAGATTTCGGCATTGATGTGGAGCCAGGTCCTGCAGCAGAGTCATTCATCACTAATGTTGAGGGTGTTTTGCTTCGCACACGACCAGTTGTTGAAACCGCAATTCGCTTTGCGGAGACTGACTCAGAGAAGGACAGGGGGAATGAGATTCTGGAGATGATTGACAAAGCAATGAATGGAGAGCTGCCCTTCACGCTCATTATTGAGGATCCTATGGGCGTGAGTGGTATTCTTCCTGATGATCTCACTCTCGTGGAGCATATTCAACTGAGTCATGAGGAAGCATCCCAGCTGAGAGGTGCACCTGCGTGGATTGATAGCGCTCGTCAGGACTATACGGAGCGTAAGGGCTAAAAGGTCAGCCCTAGGTCTGAACAGTCAACAGTGGGCCGATAGATCAGCCTGGCAGATCGTCTGGTTTGCATCCAGAAGGTCGCGAGTTCAAATCTCGCTCGGTCCACCATCATCTTTCATTTATGTGTGATATTGAACAGGTTTTCAGAGTCATCACAAAATCCTACGAATTTGAGAACATGTTACGCTCCATCTCTACCAGAGGCGCCTGAATCCATTATTGCTCTCCCTTCTCTTAGTGCACAATCTCTGTGTGTAGCACGTTCTGCTGGAATTAGCTTATATCCAACATGTGCTGTCACTCTTGACTCAAGGTTTATCGACACCACAAGACCGCATGACGTTAGGTAAAGTCCTGACTCAGGTTCCTTCTTCCATGGTTTGCCAGAGTGTATCGGCCCACCATCTTTGATGAGAAACGGTATGCTCTCCTTAAATCTCTTTAAAAGAATCACTCCAATACTGATCGCACAGATATCTAGAATCATGAATAATGGTAATATTGCGATATCTTGGTAATATTGGGATGGCAGGGGTCCATATTCACCAGTGTACGTGATTGCAAAGTAAACGCCATAGCTCATTAGGACGAAAATTGGAATCCCTATGATAACTAATACTTTCCCAATTAAACGAAGAAGGCGCTTCCTCATATAACCATCTCTCTGGTGTCTTTTACCCAAATAACAGTTTTATGTCTTTATCAAAAAACTAGGTTCTCGTTTTTCGAAACCATTCCATTTGGCAGTTTGTTCTGCATCCAGAAGGTCGCGAGTTCAAATCTCGCTCGGTCCACCATCATCTTTAATTTATGCATAATATTGAACAGGTTTTCAAACTCGTCATTAGATCTTTCATATTAGAGGACTGATTACGGTCCATCTCTAGTATACCTAACTGATTCCAATATCTCTCTCCCTTCTCTTAGGGCGCAATCTCTGCATGTTGTACGTTCTACTGTGACAATCTTATAGCCAATATGCGATGTTGCATTTGATTCTTGGTTAATCGACAACACAATTCCGCATGAGGTAAGGAATACTCCTGATTCAGAACTTCTTTTCCAAGTTTCACCTGAGTGTATCGGCCCACCATCTTTGGTCAGAAACGGATTCTGCTCACTGAATTTTCTTCGAATTATCATTCCACTAAAAGTCAAAATCAATCCAAAGGGAAGGAATCCAAGGATGACTGCTGTACGGAGGTCAAAGTAGAATCCGGAAAGCGTGATTGGGTGAATTAACCAATAAGTGCCAATAGTCACGTTGGTTAGAAGCATTGTCATACCCACTAGTACGACCATGCTTCCATAATCACGATATTTACGCTCCTTCAGTTAGTAAACTCTCCTCAATATATAATGAGGATGATACCGCTTTATGTTTTCGCCAAATCAAACCCTTGTAATCTAAATACGCACATTAGCCCTTGCTGTTTCTCTGTAGTTTCTTTCTAACAGCATCATCAAAATAAACAATAGGAATATCTTGAGCCATCTCTTTCATGTCGTCCAGTATCTCCATGTCCAGCTCATATTCAGCGGCAAACTCCTTCGCGAAGGAACCATCCTGAATCTCCTTGAGGGATGTCTGCATAGCTTCGCGAAGCTCCGGATTTGCATACCGCATTCCTCTGGACATACTTCCATACTGACTTGTTGGTGAGTGTAGTTCAAGTTGTTTAAGTGTCCCCATCTTAGCTATCATCTCTGCTGTGTATGCAAACTCACCAGACATGTATAGTTCAAGAAGAACAATCTCTGGTGGATATCCAGCTTCAATGGCCACATCAACTGCGGCGATTAGAACCTGTCCAAAGGCTGGACCAAAGGCTTGCTCATTGAAAAGATCAAGCTCAGCTTCCTGTCGGAAAGTAACTTCTAATACTGCACCACCAGATTTTGTGGACCCAACTCCTTTGGCGATGGCAAGTGCTATCTCCTTGGCTTTTCCTGATGCGTCATTGTGCACTCCAATGAATGAATAGAATCCCTTGTCGTTCACAAACGATTCTCTGACACCTTTCCCAATCATTCTCGGAGCTACGAGGATTGTATCAATGTTTCTGGGCACAGAGAGTGTTTCAAATGCAATGTTGTAACCCGATGCGAAACAAAG
>JAEOTX010000212.1 GCA_016839605.1 Candidatus Thorarchaeota archaeon
CGTGGAAGAATAATTGACGTGGCTTTCTGGATGAAGATGCTTGTGCTAATCGTCATTCTTCTCCTTGTACCCTTACAGTTTCATTTCTTCGACGCAATTCAGCCTTTTCCAGCCACCAATTACTTTGATTTTTGGTTCAGCTCGGTTTTCCTGGAATATTCGGATTGGCCAACTCGTGATGTTCCACCTGTAACATTCAGCAATCCTCTTACCATATCCTCAGCTATAGCCATTTGCATTCCAGCTGTTCTTCTGAATCGCCGAATCAGAAATCAAGATAGTTCAAGGTCAATTCGCGATATAGGACTAGCTTCTCTTTTTGGGACTGCTGTAATGGCAGTCTTCCTTGTTGAATACTTTCCTCCGCGAGAACTAGCATGGCTGATACAAATAGCTCCTGAGTCGAAATTGTTGCGCTTTGCCACTTTGGTGACAATAGCATTAATCGTCCTTCCAATAATAATGCGAGAAACGTCACATCAGGGATTTCAACGAAGACATAGAATCTTAGCGGGCATAATTGGCTTGGTTGCAGCTTTGGTCCCTATAATGGTTATTTCTAGTTTCCCGGCCAATTGGGCGAACTACCAATCGATTTCTCTTACCTATAATATCTCGTACGAATTCACAGTGACACCAGTACCTTGGCAGCCAGTTGACCGAATCTACATTAACTACACAGTACTTGATATTATGAATCTGTACAATGGCTTCGTGTACTTCGGTTTGCATCTTGCATTTGGATTTGCAATTTTCAGATATTTAAAGGGACTAACATCAAGATTCAAGGCTCTTCTCTTGGGAGCCGCAGGATTTTTCGGCCCCTACGGCTACACCACTTATGGCATATTGGCAAGCGGTACGCAAACTCTCACAGCTGTGATTCCCATCCCAATCCTATTCTTTCTCGGAATCATAGTTCTTGCTGTTTCCCACCAAATCCCTATCGAACCAGATCCTAAATTTGATGATTCCAGAGTACTAACAAGTGATTTAGCAGAAACAGAAGATAGTATCTCAGTGCCTGTCCTCTATGTTCTGAAGAGTAAGCTGATGGGAGTCAAGACTAGGGTTCAGAGAAGAGATGACGAATCATAACCTATCTCACTTATTACCCTGTAGACAAACTACTCGCCTATCGGAGTTGCTTTGATGAAAGAACAGACAATTCTGCAGCTTCAACAGCAGATGAATTCAGGGAAACTCACGTCACGAGCTATTGTGGAATGGTACCTCGAGCGTTTTGATGATATCGATAAGAATGGCCCAAAACTCAATTCCATAATAGAGTTGAATCCTGATGCTCTTGCTATAGCCGATGTTCTCGATGCAGAACGTAGGGAAAAGGGGCCTCGAGGGCACATGCATGGAATTCCCGTTGTGATCAAGGACAACATCGACACAGCAGACAAGATGATGACCACAGCTGGCTCTCTAGCGCTTCTTGGTTCTATTCCTGAGAGGGATGCATTTGTTGTTGAAAAGCTACGGAGTGCCGGAGCGGTGATTCTAGCAAAAGCTAACCTCAGTGAGTGGGCAAACTTCAGGTCCGAACATTCATCCAGTGGATGGAGCAGTAGGGGTGGACAGACTCTCAATCCTTATGTGCTGGACCGAAATCCCTGTGGGTCCAGTTCAGGTTCTGCTGTAGCAGTAGCTGCAGACCTATGTTCTGTAGCCGTTGGCACTGAGACCGATGGCTCAGTCATCTGCCCTTCTCATGCAAACGGGATAGTTGGAATCAAGCCAACTATTGGACTAGTGAGTCGTTTCGGGATTGTCCCTATCAGCCACACGCAGGACACAGCAGGACCCATGGGAAGATGTGTAGCTGACGCGGCAATACTACTTGGAGCGATGACTGGCATAGACTCTAGAGACCCTGTTACACAGGAGAGTGACGGAAAAGCTCATTCAGACTACACCCAGTTTCTTGACAACAAGGGATTGAATGGTGCTCGAATTGGAGTCGTGAGAAATCTCTTTGGCTTCGATGAGAGAGTCGACGAGATCATGGAAGCTAGCATCGAAATCATGAGAGAGAATGGAGCAGAGATGGTGGACCCAACAGAAATCCCCACTACGAAGGAATTGTGGGAGCCAGAGTATGAGGTTCTTCTGTATGAATTCAAGACTGACCTCAATGCATACCTTGCGGGACTTGGTCCGGATGCTCCTGTGAAGTCACTTGAAGAGGTCATCAAGTTCAATGATGCAAACCGTGAGAAGACAATGCCTTTCTTTGGACAGGACATTATGCTAAAGGCGCAGGAGAAAGGATCCCTCGAAAGTCCTGAATATGCTGAGGTTCTGGAAAAATGCAAGAAGTTGGCGAAGACTGAAGGTCTAGATCCTGTGTTGAAAGACAAAAAACTAGATGCTGTTATTGCTCCTTCTGGCGGTCCTGCATGGCTCACTGATCATGTGACAGGAGATCATTTCTCTGGAGGATCATCATCCCTCGCAGCGGTTTCTGGATATTCGAGTATCACCGTTCCTGCAGGGTACATTCATGGTCTACCTGTAGGCATCTCACTCATCTCAGGGCCATATCAAGAGCCAAGGCTCATTGAGATTGCATATGCCTTTGAACAAACGAGCAAAATTAGGCGACCCCCAGAATTCAATCCCACGGTCAAATTCAGATGATTCCTACGATTCCTGGTCATCTTTCTTAGGAAACCATTGAGTGAATTCACTTCCTTCGTGATGCGACCGAACAAGGGGACAGATTATGTGTTCCAATTACTTGATGTTGAGAGATGAACTCATCCTGTTGGTTTAGGAGTATCTGGGGCACCTATCTCTCCCTTGACCAAACCGGAAATCGATTATTCCTGGCTGGCAATTATCGATTCAACTCTGCGATACAAGATGGAGAAGAACACTGTCAGCAGCAATGAAACGCCAAGCAACCCGGAGTATAATATAGTCATGCCAAGATGAAACAGCGGTTCGTATAATGTGGGAATGAGTGCCATTCCGAGGAAGAATGAGAAAGTCAGGACTCCTGCAAGGACTCCGCGTCTTTCTGGAGATATGATTTGACTGTATGTGATCAATAGAGGAAATAGGATACCTCCAGCCCATCCCACTAGTATGAGAGCTATTCCAACCCATGGTATTGCACTGGACAACGTTATGTCCCCTATTAGTATGAATATGAGCAATGATGCAAAAAGGGTCACGAGACCCAGAGCGATTGAAGACCTGTATCCTCCATGTGCAATCATGCGGCTCAGCAGCAATCCTGCAGTCGCTCCGAATATTCCAGCTCCGAGGAGAAGGAGACCTGTGAGAGTCTCATCAATTGCTCCAGTCAATCCACGAGAGGTCCATACCAGCGTCCCCAGGTAAGCGTTCGACACGA
>JAEOTX010000033.1 GCA_016839605.1 Candidatus Thorarchaeota archaeon
GATGGAAAAGATGCTCGATTCAGAGCTGTTCCTGAGGCATGGACTTCTATCATCTGTTGGAAGTGTGGCGGCAAGGGCAAGAGACCCAAGCAGAACTACTTCAACTGTCCAACTTGTGGACATAAGACCAACGCGGATAGAAATGGAAGTATCAACATTGCAGCACGCATGCTCACGCTCACAAAGTCATTGCACTCTGTGAGAGGACTAGGTATGTGGACTAGGGCTCTAGACAGGGCTCGAAGTGCGCGACTGAAAGCCCAAAAGAAGAAGTCTTCTCGTGGGAAGTCCTTACTCTCCAAGGAAGGGACATCATACAGTCCCGGAGAGTCCGCGGCCGTTCACCATGCTCAGACGAGTCTTCTCAGTTTCAGTGATGAATCCGGGAAGGGTGATGATGACCCTGCCGTGGTAAGAACTGTGGAAAATCTCTCTGTCGCTGGAAGTGATGATCCAGCAACGGTACAGGAGAAGGAAGTCAGGTCCGAAGGAGGGATTCCATCCCAATGAGAAAGGACAATGCTCTTGCTAATTCCAATATCACAAGGATGTTGGAAGGTGGCGACACTGGCAGGAGAGGGGCGGAACACAGAGGTTTCTTGCTGTTGTGGTTCACTCACAATCAAATACAAGAAGTGGGTTATACATAGGCTCAAAAGCAGCTAGCAAACTGACTACCTTGACAAGAGAGTCGATTATAGCTACGGCTAGCTTCGCCCTTCAAACTGAGGTAAATGGAATGGCGTTTGTCGCTACACGAGATTCAACATTTGAGATAATCCTGAAGGACGGCTTCAAGGTTGAGCCTGGCTCAACATTTGTCTGTGGCTTCCATGGGCTTGGAGAAGTTGGCTTCCTCAGCACTGCTCATCTTACGCGAGCGCTCGAGGCTGAGAGAGTCGGCTTCATCAAGAGTGACATGCTGCCCCTCTTCGTTTCTATGGAGAACGAACGATTGGTGCTACCTTTCGAACTATACTGGTATGCCGAGAAGAAGCTGCTATTTCTTGTACCACGGTTCCAACCCCACAGCTCGGAGCAGTGGGGATGGATTGATCGCCTGGCGGAGTGGATAACGACCAGCAAGTTCTCTGAATCACTCCTGCTTGGCGGATTAGACGCCAGTTTCAAAGAGGACGAAGAGGAAATGCGCTGTGTACCCACTAGTGCATATAGTAAGCACCTTGAGAAATGGTCAGTACCGATACTCGAGGAGGGCCTATTCGTGGCAGGACCACTGGCACTCTTACTAGCAGAACTCGAGATGCGGAGGCAGGCTGCACTTGGTCTACTGACATACGCCACACGGGGCCGACCAGACCCGAAGTCTGCAGCAACTATGCTAAAGAAGATCAATGAAGTCTATGGCGTTGAGGCTAATGTAGAGCAGCTACTCGAAGAGTCGAGAGAGATTGAGCGACTTGAGAAAATGCGACAGTCAATCGAGTCTTCTGATCGGTCAAGTGATATGTTTGTCTAGGCTCCTCTAAGATACGCTCCGATGTCGACAAGGTTCTTGCCAACTAGGCGGTTTCTTGCCAAGCGTTTCAGCTTGTTCCCATCCACAGACAATGCCGCAAGTCCCAGGACTTCGCCATCTTTGTTGAGTACAATCACTCTTTGACCACGTTTTAGATGAGCGTCAAGCTTGATGACTGACTCTTTGAGAATGCTTCGACTATATGTGAAGGACTCTGCACCTTGCCGAGAAACTACGAGTACTCTGTCTGTGAGTTCGGCAAGTGGGCCCAAGATTTGGAGACTGAGCCTGAATCTCTCTTTGGTCAGGTCTCCCATTCGGATACCAAGTGAGTGTATCTCAAAGCCCTTTCTCTCTTCTTCGAGGTTAGCTATCCATTCCATTGGGACGAGATAGAATGACTTGATATCACCCCTTGAGATGGTCACGGGAGCCCTCTCTCCGAGAAGCGCCTTACTCACGCCCTCTCCAAACTCCTCATCAAGCTGGTCTGTCAGCTCATTCCATTCAACAGGGTCTACAAGCTCTGGTTTCATTCTCTCTCACGTATCTAAGGCAAAAGAGCCGACAGTCCTTATGGAGATGTCGGAGGTCAATTATCAGGCATAGAGAGTCGTTTTGAGCCAATGAAAACCACAATAGATCCTACTAGTAGAAGTGGCACAATATTCACTAACAATCCGAGAGGAATATTTCTCTCACTTATCATGATCAAGATTCCCCAGATCATTGTGAACATGGAAGACAGCATGATGATTACTATCGTCAGTCCAGTATTAATCATGAATGCACTGCTTTTGATGTCCTCATACGCTGGGTTGTTCGCTGTAATCCCAGTTGCGATGAGAATTGCTCCGCAGAGGGCTGCATAAACGTAGACCAGCATCGCAAGAAACACAACAACATCTAACCCAAGGATGACCGTCACCGATGTAGTGGAAATCAATGCGATTGGAAGCGCGAAAAGAATGTGTGAAGCAACTCTAGCCCTAACAAACTTGGATGCTCCGTTTGGGGATCCTTTGAGAATCCAAAGCTGGTCCTTTGAATCAAGAAAACCAATCCCCCCAAAGGCAATACCTCCTAACATGCTCAACATCATCCCAGTCATGAGTGTGGTCATCATTGGGACGAAAAGGGGGTCGTCAACTGTAGCTCCTAGCCCGCTGAAGTTCATGATAAGAGGCAACAGAATTGACAGAAAGATGCCGTATCCTAACCTCGATAGGTTTTGGGCTTTTCTTCCGAAGTCTTTCAATAATGAAACGACCAATACTCCGAAAGATCCCGATAATATACTCCTAATTCCTCTGAGAAACAGGTTATCACGTCCAACTGTGGTAACAACCTCTGTTCTTGCTCCTGCTTGGATAGTGAAAAGCCGATCTGAAGCAGCGAACCCAATTCCCAACATGACGATTGAGAATGCTGCGACCAAGAGAAAATCAAGGGCTGGACCAAAGAGGAGTATGCTTTCAAAGGCCAAGATGGTGGACTGCGACAGACCTATCCCATTGAAGTATATAGCAGTCCATGTGATTAAGTCTGCACCCCATGTTGATGGGAGGACCAAGAAGACATCCAGTCCCATGATTTCAGCAAGAGGTCCAGCAAAATACATGATGCCGTACATTGGAATAATTACGATAGCGGCGACAACCATACTGAGGGCCTTTGCTATGTCGTTTCCTCTTGATGACTCACCGAGCTTTGCCTGGATTGCCGTGGAAATCACGTTTGAGAACCATAGTGTACTGAGCGCAGTGATATACAGTACACCATACATCAGTGCTTGTCCGACTAGAGAGACTTGGTACACAATTGCAAAGGGTGAGATGAGCACTGGCGCCATGAATAGCACCAATAGGCCATAACTAGGCAACTTCCCTAGGAACGTCCCGAACAACATGTCACGAGTACTGACATTGTTACTGAGCATGATTTCCCATTGTCCAATCCTGATTTCTTGAAGCGCAAACGAAATTGGGTAAATCAACACCAAGACCCAGAGAAGCAGCATTACAGACCTCATAAGGCCAGGGAACGCTACAGCAAGAATCATCTGAATCTCAGCGGCAAACAAATCCACAAAGGCTGACATGATGGCAGGAGCGATGAAAAGCGCCCACACCATGGCGAAAGCTACAATGAGCAGCGAAACCGCTTTTCTCATTGAGTGGAACCTTGAGGTCGCAACAAGAAACTCGGTCTTGGCTATTACTAGCCATTTTCTTGCCACTTCACTGCCTCCAGGACAGAAGTGACTCTCTGTCCACCTCTCCCCCTACAATTTTGAGATATGCCTCTTCAAGGTCGGACGCTTCAACATTCTTAATGATGTCCTTTGGAGTACCCAAAGTTGTGAGAATACCCTCGTTGAGTATTCCAATAATCTCACAGACATCTTCTGCGAAATCAGTCATGTGAGTGCAGATGAAGAACGTGGTTTCAGTTTCTTTCGCCATGGCAAGTATCATTTCCTTGACGAGTGCGCTCGCAGCAGGGTCTAATCTAGATGTGGGCTCATCAAGAAACACTAATTGTGGCTCATGCAGGATTGTTGATGCCACCAAAACCTTCTGTTTCATTCCTGACGAATAGCTCTCAAGCAGATCGTTTTGTCTTCCTTCCAATCCAAGAATTCCAAGAAGGCTGTCAATCCTGTTCTTCAGCACCTCCCCACTGATATCGTTCAAAGCACCTATGAACTCGAGAAACTCCACCGCGGACAACTTCGAATACAGACCGGGGGCTTCAGGAAGCAATCCAGTAATTGCCTTGATCTCATCTCTCTGCTTGTTCACATCGTACCCACAGACAGATGCCTGTCCCGCGCTTGGCTTGAGTAGACCGGACAAGATTCTGACTGTTGTTGTCTTACCAGCTCCGTTCGGTCCCAAGAATCCGAAGGTACTTCCTTTCTTGACCTCTATATTTAGATTCTTGAGAGCTTCTATAGTCCCAAAGGTCTTTGAAAGACCCTGAGTTCTGATGTCTACTCCATCACTCGCCATGTTGCTCCTCACCTAACCTGAGGACACATGGATGTTTCTCCTAAAAAACTAAAGCTTCGTAGCAGCTAGACGATTCTATTCCTTCTCCAATTTACAGATGAAGAAACCCTCAGTTCCGTGTAGATGAGGCAAGAATCTCCGAGTCAGTGTCATTGACTCGTTCAATTCCACTCCATATGGCCGTGGGTATCCTAGAGATCCAAACTCGAGTGGTATTGGAACAACACTCATCTCTGAATGCCTGTGAAGAATCTCGTCAATGATGTACTCGTTCTCTTCTGGGGCAATGGAACATGTCGCATAGACCATAGTCCCACCCGAGGGTAGCGCGTTCACCGCGGCTTCTAGGAGTTCATCTTCTCTGGTTGCACAGAACCGAATATCAGCCATAGACGTGCTTGTCTTTCTGGAAGGGTCCAGAGGAATCAACCCCTCTCCTGAACAGGGCGAATCTAGCAGGATCTTATCCGGGGTTCGTTCCAATTTGTCAAGCTTCTTGGCGTCGCCTCTTAGAATTATTGCATTGCTGACCCCACAACGCTGAATATTGCTCTCTAGGCTCTTGATACGTTGGCGGTCTTCATCGATAGCGATTACAGTGCCTGTGTTGTCCATCAGTTGTGCAATATGTGTGGTCTTGCCACCTGGTGCAGCAGCTAGGTCGATGACAGTTTCTCCCGGGCGCGGGTCCAAGACTTTGGTCACAGTCATGGATGGCACTCCCTGGACGTAGTAGTATCCCAGCATATACTCGAAGAGTGATCCAGGAGATACATCGAAATCCGCCCAAAAGCCCTCATCCAGCCATTCTACAGGTTTCAGTGTCACGCGCTTGAGCTGAAGCCGGGTTTGGAGTGATTCGGCATCAATCTTCAGTGTGTTGGCTCTGATAGAGGTGGTAATTTGCTCTTCGCATGCTTCAATGAACTGAATTGTTTCTTCCTCGCCCCACAACGCCAAGTATCGTTCGATCATGTAAGGTAGATAGCCATGCTGCTTTGCCAGATCTTTCGCTCTCTGGCGAAGTTGTTTGTTAGACATGCCATCACACTTCTTCTAACGCCATCTTTAATTCTTCAACTCTAGGGCCGATGAGTGAGACCGGAGGTGTCAGTCGATCAGGGGTGGCAAGATCCTTGAATCCTGAACCTGTAATTGGCACCACCACCGATTCCGATCTATCGATGACTCCTTGCTCCACAAGAACCTCCAAACCTGCCAGAGCGGCGACTCCACTGGGTTCAGCGAAGATTCCCTCGTATTTCCCTAGGAGTACAAGATACTTCTCAATAAGCTTGTCCTCAACAGCCACTGCTTTGCCATCTGCTAAACCGAGGTATTTGAGAGCTGCGTCACCATCCCAGGGAAAAGGATCAGCTAGTCCTCCTGCAATGGTCTCATTGGAGCCCCAAGGTTGGATATTAAGAGGGTCCTGTTTTTCTTCGAACGCCCTGACAATGGGTGCACACCCTTCCGGCTGAACCACAACCGGCCTAGGAAGTTGGTCAATCAGTCCTATCTGTTGAAACTCCCATAGACCTTTCATTGTGCCAGCCATTAAGCCACCACTACCTGTAGGGAAGAGAATCCAATCTGGCGGACTCCATGACATTTGCTCAGCAATCTCATATCCGAGTGACTTAGTGCCCTCAAACTGGAAACAGTTGAATGGCCCAAACGATGGAGATGGTGTCCATCCCAATTCGCTGCAGGCGGCCTTGAGTAGTGTGGTTGTTGGATCAACCCCCTCCTCTACCTTTCTAACACGGAACACATGCGCTCCCAGAGTCTTCAGATGAATGAGTTTTCCTGCTGGGGCCTCCTCTGGCACGAAGACCACAGCTCTGAGCCCTGCTCTAGCAGCATAGGTTGACATTGCAGCAGCTGCGTTACCAGAAGACGCTGCTGAAACAGTCTGAGCTCCATCTTCAAATGCACGACTCACGCCGACGCATATAGGCCTGTCTTTGAAGGAGCCTGAGGGACATAACGTTTCCATTTTGAGAAACAGGTTCTTGAGCCCCACCTCTGGTCCCAGCTGATTGCTCTGTACGAGTGGCGTATCACCTTCACCAAGCGTGACTATGTTCTCCTGCCTTTCAAGAGGCATTAGGTCAAAATATTTCCAAAGGCCTCCCTTTGTGCGTTCTAGACTCTCTCTCGAGAAGGAATCTTTGACACTTTCTAGGTCGAAAGTTATGTCGATTCTACCACCGCATCCATCATTGGCTGGGACATTATCATCATTGTATTCCTTCCCACATTTTGCACACTTGTATTTCACGACTTTCGACACACTGGCAACCCAGTCCAGTGGAACCTCACTCCAGTTATGTGAGTTGTGGCAACTCGAGGAAGTCTGACTAGATAGGAGAAACACCTAACTCGGAGATATGATGATTCATTTCCAAGGGACTGAAGCACAATGAGTGAGAGCAGATTCGAGGTTGAGGTTAAAATTCCCCTTCAGGAAACAGGACAACTCAGGGCGGCTTTGCTCGAAATTGGTGCGAGAAAGCTCAACACTGAGACCCAAGTTGATGCATACTATGACCATCCCTGCAGGTCTTTCCCAGATACTGATGAGGCCATAAGAATCAGGAGCAGACAGCCGGACCCGGATAATCACCGAGCTGTGCTGGATGATAGGCCGCTCACTGAGATGACCTACAAGGGACCTAGGATTGATCCGCTCTCTAAGACAAGAGTCGAGCTATCAGTAGGTCTTGATGATTCCAAAGAAGCGGGATTAATTCTCAAGCAACTAGGATTCAAAGAAGTCGCAGAAGTTACCAAGATACGGGCCTTCTATGCGATACGTGATATCACAGTGAGCATTGATGATGTGATCGATGTCGGTCTGTTTCTGGAGCTTGAGCGTGTTGTAGACGATGAGAATCAGATTGAGTCAGCTAGAAACGATATCTTTGAAGTGGTCAGAGAACTCGGTTTGAATCCAGAAGACTCTATTCGCACCTCATATCTAGAACTGTATCAAGAAGAGAAATCTCTATGATTCCACATTGCTTATCTCTTCTCGCAATTCTGTGACGAAGTCTTCAAGGACTGAATGACGGGCTTTTGCTAGCTTCTTGCCTTCATCAGTATACATCATCTGATGCAGCTTCAACAGTTTCTCGTCTGCATGCTTGAGAAATCCCTCTACACCAACACCGCTAGATGTTGCTTGCGCAATGGCTCGGACTATTCCAATGGCCCCTAGTGCATCCAGCTTGTCAGCATCGCTGAGAATTTCGCCTTCCAAAGATGTGGGTGTGATTCCCTCACTGAATCGATGGGTTCTGATGACACTTCTCACGCTCTCGATCTCATCCTGACTATAGCCAACCTCTCCTAGAATGTCTATACTCATCTCACCAGAGAGAATTGAATGTGAAATTCCACACTCTTTCTCTTTCGCGCGACCAACATCATGCAGGAGAGCTGCCGCTCCCAATATTCTCAGGTCTGCCCCTAATGCCCGGCCCATCCTCATGGCAATGGATAGGACCCGCCTCACATGGTCATACGCATGTGCACCGGCATCCGATTGGGTCATTTCCTGCTTGACAAATGAGTCGATTCTTTTGTCATAAGACATCTTTTACCAGACCTTGATGGTTGTGTTTAATTGCAGTTCTAGGCTACATATTGCTGTTTGGATGCCCTTCGATTTATAGGAGAGCCATAAGGCCCGAGAAACCCTTTAATTGATTGAACCGGACGATTTAGGGTAAGCACAAAGCCCTCCACCTAATGCGGGTTCACTCTAATTGAGTAGTAACTCACCAGAGAAGAGGTATAATCATTTGGCCGCCGTGACCACAGACCAGCGCAAAATGGGAGCCATGACTGTAATCAGCTCTCTTATTCTAGTGGCTATGATAGTTTGGGCAGGTTACTCCTTTGCCTTGGTCAGTCTTGGATTAGTTCGTGACTATGACCCGCACATAGAATACGATGAGGCACCCATCTTTGGCTATGACATACCTTGGGCTGGTGGCCAGTCGACTTGGTGGGACAACATCAACTATAC
>JAEOTX010000213.1 GCA_016839605.1 Candidatus Thorarchaeota archaeon
CCATCTGGTTCGGGTCAATCTTATCTATTGTATCCGTGGATGTGTGGTAGAACCTATCGGGGCTCTGGTTCAGCATGACTGCGGGGATCCCAACAGTCTTGTCTGTGAACATGAAATGGTCACTTCCCGCTGAATAGACTGAATACGCGAATGGGAGTGGTGTCATAGTGCCTCCAAGCGACCTGTCTACCTTACGCTTTCCTTCATTTTCCAGCCAATATCTCACCACATTGTTGAAAGTTGTTGGCAAGGAGAATGGAGTCCTAAGCAAATGCAGTACCGCGCCTGACTTCGCGGGATCTGCACCTACCATGTCCAAATTGAGAACCGCAAGGCATCTGCTCAAGATGGATTTCTCGTTTTGAATGAACTCAATGGTGCCAGACCATTCAGGCACCCAAAGGAATCTCAAGGAGCACTCTGGCTTAGGGATGCTGCCTTGGTGAATCATTTCAGAGATTACCCTCAATGTTTCCATTAGGGCACCGCTGCCAGATGCATTATCGTTTGCTCCTTCGTGAGGATGACAGACATGTGCAATCAGCCAGAATTCCCTGTTCGGGTCTTCTCCCTCAATGACAGCTGAAAGGACCGAGGTCTTCCCTGTTTTCAGCTTTGCATCTACGTTCGCACGGACTTTGACCGTCTTACCGCTATTAAGCAAATCTTTGAGTTTAAGGCCATCTTTCTGTCGCAGGGAGAACCCAAAAGATCCAGTCTTACCTTCATCTGAGCGGGGCCAGAATGCATCATATCTGCGAAGGTTTGCCATTTCGTCTTGACCTGAAGGTGGGACATATGTGAGAAGTCCAGCAGCGCCTGCCACTACACACAGAGGCTTGAACGCCTTTCTTGCCAGATGCTCAGTGAGTACAATCTTCCCTTTGATGTCTTTATCTTTCAAGTCTTCAGGGGATAATGCCCTACCCACATAGATAACTTCAGACTCCATCTCAGCAGAAACAGAGTGAGCAATGAGGGAGATTGGCTCAGCTTGGAAATCGGCCAATAGCTTACGTTCAGGTTCGATGAGTTCAAGAGTACCGGAAGATGGGAACCATCCGAATGGTGCCACGAAGGTCTCTATCTGTCTCTTCCCATCTGCAGGATACACGTAGATTTCAGCCTTCGCATCAGGGACTTTCTCTATCTCCTTCTTCAGATAGTTGATAGCCTCGTGAATCCCCGGACTAGCCTGAATTCTGTGGAAGCTCGAGATCGATGTCACATAGTCCTTCGCTCTTATTCCAGAGACCATCCTATTGACAGCCTCGACCATATCTTCTGGTAGCATATGGTGGTTTCACCAGCATTTCCGATGAAAGGGTGACATAAGTAGTATACTACTTCCGAAAAAGAGAATCAAGCCGGTTCACTGCTTGTGCAACGAACCGGGTAACATCAAGGTTTGTTAGTCTCTACGGTGCAAATGACTCAGCTGGTGGAGCTTCAACGGGTGGTCTAGCACCTAGCTCTTGGTCCAGATGGTAGAGGCCTGAAATATTGTCGCCAATGAACTTCATCTTGTCGCGTATCGACATGGTCTTCTCTTCTTCCTCGACCTGTTCTGTGTAGAACCAGTTTAACATGGTCAGTGCGGCACGATCTCCTTCCTTCTCCGCCAATTCTGCTATTTTGTAGATGCGTGAAGTGACAAGCTTCTCATGCTCATAGGCGGTTTCCCAGACATCAAGAACAGAGGCGTAGTCCTTTTGGGGTTGCTCAATCGCTCGCAATTCAACTCTGCCGCCGCGCTCAAAGATGTGACGATAGAATCGCATTGCGTGGTTGAACTCTTCTTGAAACTGAATCTCCATCCAGTGTGCCATCCCACTGAGGTTGATCTCCTCGAAATAAGCACCCATAGCCAAATAGATGTAGGCGCTATACAGCTCAAAGTTGAGCTGATCATTAATCATCTCTTCTAGTTCTTTACTAATTTCCACTGTACTCTCCTCAACACAATTGTTGATTCAAACCCATAAGGTTAACTATAGTATATAAGTCTCATCATAGAGAGAAAGACTTTGAGTCTGTCCAACGAAGCTTTTTGAGTCAGCTCCGATTTGTTTCATTTCTATAGCAGGACCAGGTGCTATGATATGGCCGAGCTAACGCTGCTAACTTTAGTCTTTGAGTTTATGTCGCCCCTAGTTGTTACTTTCGTATACTTGCTCTTCTTCAACAAGAGGAGAAGTAGGTTCATTGAGGCTTTCATTGTCCTCATGTACGCACTGACTGCGACATTCTTCATATACTACATCTATTTGCTTCCAGCAAGCTCACCAGTTGTGAC
>JAEOTX010000214.1 GCA_016839605.1 Candidatus Thorarchaeota archaeon
AAATCCCCACTTGGGAATCTTTATATCCCGCGCATAGGATTGCGTGTCAATTTAGGGTGTTTTTCTCGTGGTTGAATTCCCGATTCTAGTCATGAAGACCAGGGGTCTCCTTACCCTGAGAGGATATTTGGTAGAAGAGCTGTTGGAGTATGAAAACAGATATGTCATGCATCCTACTCGGGAAGCTGAAGACATCACCGTAAAATCAACAGTGTGGATTTTCAAGGAGCCGAAAGTAATCGGAGTTGCTGTTGTTAGAGAACTCGTGAAGGCAATGGAGGAAGCTCATTCACAAGAAGGCATGCTTGTAGGAGGCTCTAGAGTCACGCCTGCATCGAAGAAGCTCTCCCGTGAAATGCGTGTAGAACTAGTTGAGGGTGGCTATTCATCGTTTGATCTTTTCGGTCATAATCTTGTGCCGAAACATGTAGTTGCCGATGAGGAAGAGGTTCAACTTGTCCTCGACCATTATGGCATAGCACGGTCACAACTACCTCGGATTTATCGTGATGATGCCGCTGTCAAGGTTCTCGGGGCGAAGACTGGTCAAGTGATACGAATCCAACGTGACAGTGATACAGCAGGACTTTCCTACTACTACCGTCTCATTGTTGATCCTGGGCGGTAAAATCTACAATACTACTACGCCCATTGCCATTCCGAATAATAGCATGCTGATGCATGTAATGAATGGGAGAAGTATATTGTCCGTCCCTTTAGGGCTAATAGCTTCAACAATGGTTGCGGTGACCGCACCTACCAGAGCAAGCAACACCATTCGGGTCCATAAGATATTGCCACCATCTACAAATACACTATAATTCACAATACCGAAGAACCAGAATGCTAAAAGTGCACCCAGAAATCCAAAGATAAAAACTGCCGCGCATCCTGGTATGCTTCGTTTTGAACCAAAGATGACTCGAGTTGAATTAGCTCCATATCTCATACCTATTGGTGCACTCATTCCATCCCCAAACATCATGATGTGAATGGCGGCAGCAGCGATGAAGTAGAAATTGTCATAGCCGGTAAACGTGAAAGCTGCCGTCAAGATGGTAATGGATACTGCGTACCATAGGGGACCGCGAACGCTCCCATGCTCAAGATCCTCTGGCCTAGCCATCGCTTCAAAGAATTTACTGAATCGTTCATGATTTGCCAGAGCTAGCATTACCACGAATGTGAGAGCCACAAATGTAGCCACCCAAGGATGCGGGTAGTATGGGACAGTCCATATCGCAATCCCAGCAAATAGGTGAACTATTCTTCTAGTGAATTCGGATCCCCAGTTCATCTTGCGCCTAGCCAGGTCAGCAGTTGTGAGAATAATCACCGCATAAACTACTGCGATGAAATAAACTACAATATCAGTGAACTCGATTGCAAATTCTACCTGCACCGAATTGACTCTCCGAATGTGTTTGCCAAATAAACGCCTGCTTATACTTATCGGCTTGTTTCTTACCGTCCCTCGACATATGTGGGATTCTGACCCGAGTCTGTTGCCAGGAGTTCTATGGTGGCTCTAACAAGGTCCTCTAGGGCCTGCTTGTTATCTCCTCTTGCAGAGACCCAGACTCTGAGGACATCTGTAGTCCCATATTTTCTTGGCATTGATTTGATGTAGACTCCAGGGCTCTTTGTCATTGCTCTATCGATGTAAGGAGCAAATACAGACTCATCCTTGAATCCAAACTCAACGATCTTCTCAACGTACACCTCAGAGACTCTCTCTTTCACCCAAGGCTTTACAGAGCTATCAAAGATGTACTTCATTTCCGCTGGCACTCCTGGCAAACAGAATATGGTGGTATCATTGACTTCTATCATGACGCCCGGGGCTCCGCCTACTGAATTATCCAGCGGAGTCGAACCTTCAGGTATCTGCGCCATCTTCTTTCGAGGTTCAGTGATATCAGAATCTGCAACAATGCCCTTGTCACTCAACATTTTGTATTGCCTCTTGACAATTGCCAGAGCATCCTCATTTTCGACCAAAGACAGACCAAGATGCGCCGCGATGGACTCCAAGGTCATATCATCATGCGTCGGACCCAGACCACCAGATGTGATTACTAGCTGGCACTCTGCAATCAAGAAATCAAGGGCCTGTCCGATTTCCTCTTTGACATCCCGCACAGCCACAAGGCGGTACATCTCAGCTGAAAGGGCTTTGAGACGGATCTCCATCCAGTTTGCATTGGTGTCAAGCACAAGTCCGTCGAGCACTTCGTTTCCGATTGTGAGAATACCTGCCTTCATGACCTTCATCTACCTCGAGGTTCCAGTCAGCTTGAGTTCAGATTCAAGCGCACTAGCGATATACTTGAGAGTATCAAATCTTTCCTGTGCAATGGCTCTACCCGGTTTGGTGTTCATGCTAGCCACAATCCTTTCAGCAAGCAGCAGAAAGTCATTCACTTGGACTGAGACTTCATCGAGCAGGAATCCCGGGTTTATTTTGATACCATTGACTAAGTAATGTATCAGCCCCACAGCTCCCAATTTTGCAATCTTATCAGCATCCCAAAGTACCTGCGCTTCAAGTGGTTGAATCGGCTCCTTCAGTGTCAAGCCCACATGTTTTCGAATCACATCGCACACTCTTTCAACCACATCTTGACTGATTGACTTCTCAAGAAGTATCTCTCGTGCCATTTCAGCTCCCGCATCACCATGCTCTTTGACACTGCCCATGCCTGGCTTAGCAATGTCATGAAGCCAAGCTGCGAGCACCACGACTTCTTCATCAGCTCCAAGTTCACGAGCAAGGTTTTTCGATACATTCACAACCTGCCTCACATGATCAAACCTATAGTTGTACAAAGCTGCATCATGATTAGATTGTGTTGTTGACCATTCCTCTTTGGCTGCTTTCTCAGAGCCTACTCTCACGATCTCTTCCAGCTCTGCCTCCAGATCTTCTTTCATTTGCATCCGCTTTGATGGAGGAATTGTGAGGTTTATGAATTGTATCACTGAGGCTGAATTGGTGAATAGAGGCGTAGGGTTTTCTTAAGAACAACTCTCAGGTTTGTAACAAAGGAGCAGGGGGACATCTCTTCTATAACAGTTATAACTACAGCAAATTGGTTATGACTGTGAATCGCCTTGAAGAAAGGGAATCTCGTTGTTGTTGGCTTAGGATATGTTGGGCTCCCAGTTGCAGCCAAATTTGCTGAGGTAGGCTTCAATGTCATAGGCATTGACATAGTTCAGGAGAAGATTGACCGAATCAACTCAGGTGAATCTCCAATTGAAGGTGATGAGCCGAATCTCGGTGAACTTGTGTCAAACGTGGTAGCTAGTAAGCAATTAAGAGCAACAAGTGATTATACTGCGATACAGAGTGCTGACTATGTGCTCATTGTGGTAGAAACCCCTTTTTCCAACCGCATCAACAAACCTTACTATGCAGCCCTTCGGTCAGCTTCTCGCAGTGTTGGTCAGAACCTCAAAAAGAACACTCTCGTTGTTGTTGAATCCACTGTTGCGCCTGGCACAATTAGAACAATCGTCCAGCCACTCTTGGAGGCAGAATCTGGCCTCAATGCAGGGGTAGATTTCAAGCTCGCAACAGCTCCAGAGCGGGTAATGCCAGGAAAGCTACTCTACAATCTTGTGAATATGGACCGGGTCGTGGGTGGTATAGACGACGCAAGCACTGATGCAGCAATCGAGCTTTATAGACATATAGTCAAAGGTGAGCTGCACAAGACTGATGTTCTTGTAGCAGAGGTGGCGAAGACCACAGAGAATGCCTACCGTGATGTCCAGATTGCGTTCGCCAATGAGATTGCCTTGCTTTGTGAGAATATCGGTGTTGATGTGTTTGAAGTACGTGAACTCGTCAACAAAGTGCCTGGTCGAAATATGCTGCTGCCTGGCGCTGGCGTTGGCGGTCATTGTCTTCCCAAAGATTCTTGGCTTCTCGCTTTTGGAGCAAAAGGGAGATACGAGCCTCGGCTTATTGCAGTCGCTAGAGAGATAAACGACAGCATGCCCCTTCA
>JAEOTX010000215.1 GCA_016839605.1 Candidatus Thorarchaeota archaeon
AATCAATAGGGCGTGGAAGTAATGTACAGGCACTAAACAATCGATCTGGATAGATAGCTGCTGCAGTTAGATTGAGCTCATTGTCTTTGAAGGGATTCAGAGGAGTGAGCACAGCCTTCTCTATGCCAAAGTGGTCCATTCGACTGATAAGCAGATCAACTTGCTCTGCGAGATTGTGTTTATCAATCTCATGAAGCGAGTTCCTATCTGTTCCAAGATGTGTGTGAATATCCGTCGTCATGACGCGCACTCCTCATGTGGTGCATCTCAGTACTGATTATTTTGAGTAATATTATTTGTTGGGAGCTTATCATTATCCCTAAAAGGAAGAATATTGCATTTCGAGGCGAGTCAATTGACTGAGAACGAAGAGAAACCCCGCAGCATTGGACGGAGTCTTAGCCGCCTCTCAAGTGATATCAACGTAGACCGCTTCATGCTAATGGAGTATCTGGGACCAATTGTCGATGGTTGCAGGTCCGCCCTAAGCGTGAGTGTGGAAAAAGCAAGACAACTTCACAACATGTCTGAAGATGAATTTGAGGAGTTCATGCACACAAGTGGCAATTCGTTTGCGAATATTTCACTCTGCTTCAAAACTTCTGATACTGATGACGAATATTCCATTGTATTTGATGGTGGACTTGTGAAGGTATATGATGAGTGCATTGAGCCAGACGTCGTAATTGTATCTGACTTCGAAACACTAGTCGACCTTCTTGATAGCGATCCGCGCATTTCACCTCCAGACCTTCTAGGAGGCAATCTAAGTGTTGTAGGCGCTGATGCTGTAGAGATAGTGGAGGCCTTGGGCTTCCTCTGTTATCCATCATTGCTTCGCATGGCCCGCTCAGGCGTAGATCCGTCTTCCTTGCTCTCGGAGGATGCCGATGTTCTGATTATCGCTGCTGCATCCGACATGGTTACTAGAATGGTGCAACGGTGGATAGATGTCAGCATGAAAGAGAAAGACTAGCTCACCACAGTCCATGCCATGGGAACACCTTTTCTCTCACTTGACGAAGCACTCTGTCAAGATGCAGCCTGACCTCTTCGATAGGAAGATATAGTTGAACGACCTCTTCATCATCTCTCATACTCATAGGGAATTTTGTGTATCCTCTTTCCTTACAGAGCTGCACGAACGAATCCGGCATGTCAGATGGCACCTTCTTGTCCAATATAAGAGATAGAAATAGGGTCCATAGACGGGCAACATTCACTGGGTGATAGCCTCCACCCCCAACAGCAAGCCATCCGATATCACATGTCTTCTCAGCCATCTCTTTCAGTTTACGGAGGACATGCTCGTATCCCCGTGATGAGTAGCTGAGTTGGGCTATTGGATCCAAGAAATGAGCATCAACTCCTAATTGTGTTACCAATAATTGTGGCTGGAAAGCATCGAATAGCGGAACCACAATCTCATCGAATGTTTGAATGAGCTCATCACTGCCTGCTCCAGGTAGAACAGGCACATTGACAGAATGCCCCACGCCTTCGCCACTGCCATTATCATGAACATATCCTGTGCCAGGGAATAGTGTTTGGCCGTGTTGGTGTATTGAGATGGTGAGTACATCCTTGGACCCATAGAAGGCATTCTGAACTCCATCACCATGATGAGCATCAATGTCTAGGTATAGCACCTTGGCTGTTCTTTGCTGCTGCAAATACTTGATAGAAACTACAACATCGTTGAAGACGCAAAAACCTGAGGCCATGCTTTCATGCGCATGGTGAAGTCCGCCTGAAATGACGAAGGCTTTGGATGCTCCGTTCATCATAGCCTTCATCGTATCCAGTGTGGCTCCAACGTAGCGAGCAGCTGCATCATAAAGATTCGGAAAGACAGGATTGTCCATTGTGCCGAGTCCATACTCAGGTCTTGATGTCAGAGAATCACCACTCTCAATTACCGCATCGATAAAGGCCTGACTGTGAAATGTCTCGAGGTCCTCTCGTGTAGGCATTGTAGGCTCGATGAGCTTGACATGTTTTAGAAGACCTACAGCCTGAGATAGTTCATAGGTCAGGGAGAGTCTATCTGGCTTGAGGGGATGATCCTCTTTGAACTCGTATTGTAGCAGTGCGTCCGTATAGGGGTAGATTAGTTTGCTCATTGATGATGCACTGTTTTGTCAATCCCCATTGGCCTTATTATCTCAACGCTTCAGTAAAACAGGGCCAAGAGCTCACTTATCCAATAGCTCCGCAATTCCACTCATGTATGCTTTTCTAGCTTCCTTCAAGTCAACACTGAAACTGCCAAAGTTTGCTATTGGTTCATTCAGAGTCAAGCCGAGTTCAGTAGCTACTACCTTGCAGCTCTCCATTGTACGGAGGAATTCTTCCTGATTTGTTTCAGTTACTTCAACAAGATATCTAGCTGAGGTCTCTGAATAAAGAATCTCTGTCATACCTATCGCAGACCCTGGAATATCTGAAAGATCAAGTCTGAAACCGAAATCCCCGCGTAGCGCCATCTTCATGAGACCAATGGCCAAGCCTCCTCTGCCGATATCATTGCAGGATCTAACGATTCCCTTTGCGTGAGATGCAAGCACTGCCTCCATCGCAGATTTCTCCATTCCAGCTTGATAGCCAGGAGGCAGTCCTTGAACTCTACCGAGCTGAACCTGTTGAAACACGGATCCATTAAGTTCCCTATGCGTTTCACCAACAAGGAAGAGATTGGCCCATGGCGTACATAGGCTCCTTCTTGCAGGAAGACGGTTACCCGGCAGAACGCCAGCCATCATAACTTGGGGAGTGAGATGGATCCTCCTGGATTTGCCATCTATTGTCTTCTCGTTATATGGTGAAACGCCCCCCGTTAGAACGGGAATGTTGAAATCATGCGAGAATCTACCAATACCTTTTACAGCCTCTACAAACTCAGCGTAGGATTCCGGGCGTTCTGGATTTCCTATATTCAAGCAATCTGCTATGAAAATGGGTTTGGCACCTGATGCTACCAAGTTTCTCATAGCTAGTGTAGCAGAGTTGGCAGCTCCAATCTGAGGGTGAAGGTGGCTCCAAGATGAGTTACAAGATGTGGTAAGGGCTATTCTCTTTCCCTTAGGAAGCTCAATGACGCCAGAATTATCTCCAATGTCAACAATGGTGTTCGCCTGTATATGTTGGTCAAACTGACTGTAAATCCACGTTCTGTCTGCAATGTTCACAGAGGAAAGCATCGACAACAGCATCTGCACATGATCGAGGGGTTCTACTAGCCAGTCCATCGATGCTGTTCTCTCAGGCAGGCACTCCTCAAATCGGTCTGGCTCTAGGAATCCGCTTGTTAATAGAACGGCTGGTAGACTAACCTTCAATTCTCCATAATGATACAAGTTGTAAAATCCCTCATCAGTGACCTGACCAATCACTGAATGCGGTGTGTTGTATCCGTCAAGGATGGCGAGAACTCTTTCCAGATTCTCAGGAGCCACTACTGCAAGCATTCGATCCTGTGAATCAGATGTTACAATCTCGAGCGCACTCATATCTTCCTCGCAAATTGGAACTTTGTCCGAATGTATTTCAACACCAGTATTCCCTCGCGCTGCTAATTTTGCTCCTGCCAGGGCTAATCCTCCTCCACCCACGTCTTCCAAACCTCTGAGGAGCTTTCCATCAATGAGCTGTTCTAGGGTGTCAATGACTATTCGTTTTGCCAAAGGATTCCCAGGGACAGAGGTATTACTGCTCTCAGATGACTCAGTATCGTCAATGAGACGCTCTTTGCCGGTCTTAGCGCCGAAGAGAACGAGATGATGACCGGGTGTTGATGCCCGGCTCATTACCATGCTATCTGCTTCAGTTATGCCGATGCATACAGCATTTAGTACACAATTTTCTCCGAATGAATCGTTGAACTCAGCATCTCCCCCTACCATTGGAATCCCTACACTATTTGCAAACTCTGAGATTCCTCTCACCGCTTCCTTCAACGCAAAGGCATGATCCTTGATGCTTGGATCTCCGAATCTCAGACTATTCAATAACGCAACTGGTTTGCAGCCGTGTGCAATCACATCACTGATCACCCCTGCAATCGCAAGTGCAGAGCCAATGTATGGATTGGCCTGTGTGGGATGATTGTTGGACTCCATCGCTACACCAAGTAGGATGCCGTCACCGAGGTCAACTATCCCTGCACCCTTTCCAAGGCCTAGCACTACATTTTCACCATCGGTCTTGAACTCACTAAACCATCTTCTACTGCTTTTGTAGCTCCTTCTCTCCGACCATAGAATTGCAACAACCCCTAACTCAGTTTCAGTAGGCTCTCGACCTAGAGCTAAGGACAGCTGGCCTTTTTCAGAGTCAGTCATCATGATGAACTCATCACCTTGCCGTAATAGATCGGACAAAGCTCTCGAGCAGAATGAGCCCGTCTGCTGACGTAAGCTCTACCTTGGTTGCTCTCTCTGGATGAGGCACAATCCCGAGCACATTTCCAGCTTCATTCTTCACTCCCGCAATATTATCCATTGACCCATTTGGATTTGCTTCAGGAATCATCTCACCATCTTGATTGCAGTATCTGAACAAGACTCCTCCACTATCAACAATTCTTTCCAGTTCTTTCTTCTTGAAGTGAAATCTCCCATGAGAATGGGCGACTGGAACTCGAATTACCAAACCTTCGAGGCCATCTGTGAAAATCGTTGGGTCTTTGCAAACGCGAAGATATACCCACTTGCAAACAAATCGCCCCTTCACATTCTTGCGGAGCTGTCCGGGGAGTAGGCGAAATCGTGTCAATATCTGGACGCCATTTCCAATTCCTAGAATAGGCTTATTCGATTCAGCGAATTCTTGAATCTCATTCTTCAGACCGTCAATCCACTTTTCGGCACCCACACTCACATATTCATCGATCGAAACTCCACTTGGAATGACAAGCGCATCAGCTTCACTTAGCGTTCCAACTCCATCACGGCTCGATGCGATGTATGGCCTTGCTCCTGGAATAACAGAAAGCGCTCGAAAAACATCCTTTTCGCTATTTGTCCCAGGGAATTTGACGATAGCTATCGTCATAGCAACAAGCCTCCGAATACCTGCAAGACACGTCTAGGTTGGTTTGGAAGAAGTGGTTAATAATACTGTGCTCAGAGGGCAATGGATGAACTCATGAGTATAGAAGGTTTATCTTGAACTGATATCTATACCATATCTAGGCGATTAGTATGCCTGATTCGGATGATTTGACCTCGTACTGTGGCCTTTATTGCCCTGGGTGTGGAATACACCAAGGCAAAGTTACAGAACGAGTTGAGGGCCTTCAGAAGATACTCACTTCCTACAAGATAGGTGATAGAAAGGAAGCTCTCAGCAAGGAAGAACCAGCGTTCAAGCACTACGACGAATTT
This sequence comes from Candidatus Thorarchaeota archaeon, assembly GCA_016839605.1. Taxonomy (GTDB): domain Archaea; phylum Asgardarchaeota; class Thorarchaeia; order Thorarchaeales; family Thorarchaeaceae; genus SMTZ1-83. The sequence goes on from JAEOTX010000215.1 coordinate 5,385, forward strand.
GAGCAGGTAATGAACGGAATAAAGGAGGTCTTTGGAAGTTGTGCTGGGTGCCGAAAAGGGGGCGGCATTCCTGATTGCAAAGTGAGATCCTGCGCCAAAGATAGAGGCTATCAAACGTGTTTGGACTGCATCAGAATGGAGACCTGCTCAGAACTGAAGAGCCGGTCATGGGCATTGCCAGCTTTACGAAAGATTCGCGATGAAGGATACGAGTCGTGGTTAAAGACTAAACGTGAGATGGTTGAAGCTGGTTGGAGCTATCTGGCTGATGGAGATTTCTGAAGATATTCAGTTTTAGAGGAACTCGCGTATCAGAGTTCCGATGAGTGTACCCAGGAGTGATGCAAGAACAACTAGTAGCAGATAGACTCCTGCTACAACTAGGCCATTTACGACGAATTGACCTATGTCAAATGCTGGCCAGATCAAAGCAGGGCTGACTAGGTATAACATGAAAAATAGCACAAAGAAGAATGTAACCATCAAAGCGGCGAAGAGGCTCTGGTTGGTCCTTTCTATCACCAGTCCAACTGGTATAGCAACAATCATCGGAATAACGAAGGTGGATAATCCCGTAGCTTCAATTCGCAAAATCATGATCTCGGAATACAGGTAGGCATCAATGAGTCCAACAAACAAAGGCATCAATATCATGACAAGACGGTCCCTCCGCCGTTCAGTCATGCCTATCCCGAGTAGCTTCACAATTGGTTCTACCTTGCCCTCTCGGGATATCGTCGGCTTTGCGGTTTCAGGAAGTGGTCTAAGGAGCCCGGTCTTCTCTTCCTCCTCTTGTTCGGGAGCCTCAACTCTGAACTTTGACTCATCTTCCATAGCTTACACTATCTTCACTACCCGGTTGACCCTGAATAAAACCTTTGCATACAAGCAGTAGGTTGTTGAGTGCGGTCTCGACCACAACGGCTATCAACATCCCCGTACTCCATTCGTTCAATTGGAGATGACTCAATGGCGAAAGGAGAGCCAGTTGCAGAAGACAAACTCGAGGACGATCTGTCCGAAGCTTCAATGACACGAAGAAGGAAGATTGAACACATTGAGATCTGTCTTGATGAGGATGTGCAATGCCGCCGGTCTTCTATGTATGAACACATAGGCCTCATCCATAATGCATTGCCTGAAATTGACAAAGACAAGATCGACCTCACGACCAATTTTCTAGGACTTCGTGCCCATGCTCCTCTGGTAATAGCCGCTATGACGGGTGGTCATCCTAAGACCTATGAGATCAATAGGAAGCTGGCAGGGGCTGCTGAAGAACTTAGAATCCCAATAGGGGTTGGAAGTCAGAGGGCTGCTGTAGAGGACCCTTCTCTTGCAGATACTTTTCGGGTTGTGAGAGAAGCTGCGCCTTCAGTTCCTGTAATCGCTAATATTGGTGCAACTCATGTTGATGTAGCTCCCGACGCAGTAGAGATGATTGACGCAGATATTCTTGCAATTCACCTCAATCCATTACAGGAGGCAGTTCAGCCTGAGGGCGACTGCAATTCTGAAGGTGTTCTTGATAACATTTCATCTATTGTGGATTCTGTAGAGGTTCCTGTCATTGTGAAGGAAACCGGAGCTGGAATTTCAGGAGAAGTGGCTCAATCATTGGAGTCTGTGGGGATAGACGCCATTGACGTCGGAGGAGTAGGTGGAACTAGCTGGGCGGCTGTCGAGTACTTTAGAGCGGTCAAGGAAGATGATGACCTGAAAGCCCAACTTGGGCTTGATTTCTGGTCGTGGGGAATACCAACTGCTTTGAGTGTGATTATGGTTCGGGATGCTACAGAACTTGATGTTATTGCTACTGGTGGGATTCGAAATGGCCTTGACGTAGCAAAGTCTCTTTCACTTGGTGCTATGGCGGCAGGCATTGCTCATCCTTTGCTTAGGCCAGCTGCAATGGGTTCAACACTAGATGTTGTAGTTGAGGTAGAACGCATTCTAGAGGGTCTTAAGATTGCAATGTATCTGACTGGGTGCAGTAGAGTGGACGACTTAGCTGAACGACCCCTTATCCTAAGTGGAGAACTTATCGATGCTCTCAACTCACTGGATATAGACTTCAAGAAGATTGCTGGCTAGATTGCTCCGATTCTCTGGAGGTATTTGGAGCGCTTCCTGATACCATTTAGCATCTGGACAGCTTCTTCAATTGTATCCGCAACTGGGATTCCATTCAATTCGAATCCCCGTATAATGACCTCATACTTGTCCAAGTTGGGCACAAACGAGACCACGGTCTTTGTATGCCTTTTGGCGACATTCGCCACCCTTGCACCTATCTGCAGGGATATCCCTGGAGCATAGGGTAACAAAAGCAATAGCGCAGCATCAATGGAGTCGAAGGTGAGCATTTCATTCAGAACACGTTCATAATCAACGTCTGCAGCACTGCCCGTGAGATCAATTGGGTTTCTAAATGAGGCGATTCCCTGATACGCAGGCGTCATTACACTCCTCATCCTATCCTGCTGCTCCTTTGTGAATGGCGGAAATACTAGACCGTAATGAGACGCTTCATCGCTAGCGATGACTCCATGACCCCCACTCACCGTCATTGTTCCAACCCCTGAGCCAGGCATAGGTTTTGGTTTTGATGAGAAGACCTTTGCATATGCCATCACTTCGTCTTCATCAACTGCATGAATCACGCCGTATTGCTCAAACGCTGCCTCAGTGATTGCCATATCTCCCGCAAGAGATGATGTGTGACTCTGAGTGGCTCGATGCCCTGCCTCTGATTCGCCGCCCTTCAGTACAATCACAGGTTTCTTGGGAGCAATCCTTGAGCAGGTTTCTACAAACTCTCTCCCCTCACCCTCGCCAAATCCTTCGATGTAGGCGAGAATAACATCAACTCCCTCATCTTCGCCGAAGTGTTTTACAAAGTCGGTGGTATTTGTCTGAGCCTGATTGCCAATGGAAATGGCTGCTGCGATTCCAACATCTCGAGATGCGAACTCCTCGAGTCTTTCTACAAGCCAGCCTCCGCTCTGACTGATTATCGCTACACATCCTTTTCGAGGACGAGCAACACGTTCAGACGGCAAGAAGAAGGTGTCCAGTTGGTCTGGAACAAAGACTCCGATGCAATTTGGACCAACCATTGAGATACCGTTACTTACTGCGATATCAACAATCTCGTCTTGAAGAGACTTTCCAGACTCCCCAACTTCACTGAATCCTCCTGAAACTACTATTACCGACTTGATTCCCTTGTCCGCACATTGTTGCAGAACACCAGACACGTATTTTGCTGGCACCGAAATGACGACAAGCTCGATGTCATCAGGCGCTGCGTTAATGCTCTTGAAAACTTCTTTCCCCTCAACAATCCCCCCCTTAGGATTTATCGGATATGTTGGTAGATTATTCTCGAAGCAAAGCTTCCTGAAGATCACATTGCCTGGGGAGAATGGGTTGGATGTGGAAACACCAACTACGGCTGTGACTTTCGGATTCAACATTGTCTTGAGACCTGACATGGACTTCCCTCAACCTGTCTTGAATCGTGTTTGATGTTGCCCCTTATATCAGATGTGTTGCGGAGCCTGTAATCACGGTTTCATCTGAGCTAGAATCTCACGCAGCCTTGGTTCTGCAAGGATTGCGTGTTGAAGCTTGGTCAACAGCTTCGTGATCTCTGCATAGATGACTTGTCTCGGTGGGTCACTGGCTGACTCAGCATTCTGCAATGCTTCTTGGCACTGCTGATTAATTCTCTTTATGATTCGTTTCTCCAGCTCGGGACCGCCCCAGCCAAATGAATCAAAGCTAGCATGTGCGCTTGATATCTTGTCCTCTACATTGAATTCTTTCTCAGTGAGTATATCTACTACTCCCGTGAAGTATTTGGCCACAGCGCGTTCTATTCGTTCCATCTCGGATGGGTTCAGATGATTCTCCTGTGGGCGCTTCTTGGAAAGGTCTTGGAGAAGTCTTGCCCCTGGTGCTTCCGTTAGTAGGCCTTTCACAATCTTGACGAGTACCCTACCAGGAAGCTCTATCACATCTCCATAGTACGGTGAGTCTGATCGATACTTATGCAGTTCTCTGAGAGTATCAACCCAGAAAGTAGGTAGAAGGACATGACATCGCTTGCTGTAGGATGTAATCATCCTCTGCATCTGCCCTATGAGACCCCACTCGTCATTCTCAACTTGCACTTTTCGATATGGCTCAACGGGTGCTTCAACTTCATCTCCGACAAGTGGAATCACTCCTGAATCAGGAGTCGCCTGAGTCTGAGCTGCAGTTGCGGTGCCTGAAGATGGAGTGGCTGTAGCTATTACTGCTTTGCTCTCATCCAACAGTGAGAGAATCTCTGCCGCTGGCGCTCCCTTGGCTTCAGCCTCTTTCGCCTTTGCTGATAGCTTGGGGAGTAGACTCTCAATCTGGGAGAGCCTCTTTACAATTAAGCTGATGATATTCTGTGTGGATGGAGTGACGTTCTTCATGTCTGAAGCCTCTTCCATCCATCGGCGAGTTCTGAGTAGACCTTGAATTAGCGAGTCTACCCTATCCGGGTCAACTGTTCCTTCTATCTGGGTGCTTAGAAGAAAGTGAAGGAGAGTAGAATTCAATGTGACAATCAGTAGGACTCTATCAAAGAGGTCCTCTGCAATATTCGTTCCTTCAGTCAAGTCCGCACCCCTCCTTCATCTACATTGGCTCTGCAGCATCACCAGGAGTCATGTAGTAGGAGAACAGTTCTCTGAAGTCGGCAATTGCATCCACGAGTTCCTTCCTGCCTGTACCCTTGGCTCGCATGAACCACCCCTGCTTTAGGGGTGATGAACCACTATGTAGGTTTACGAGCTGCGTAGCTTCATTGATAATTTGCACTAACTCCGGAATCTTAGGTAGACCTAGAAGAACCAAGAGATCAGTTGATGGTTCTTTGGTGTTGTATTGAACATAACAAGGAGTTATGGCTGCTCCTGGAGCAATGAAGCTATGGAGTGCTTCTTTCAGATGCATCCCGTACTCGGCTTTAGAAACATGCCTCGGACCAGAGAAGACATAGTAGACACTCTCAGCGTTTGGCTCTTCACCTACGTCTGCATAGGAGCATTCTTTCACGGCAAAGTCCATCATTGTCCTGAGTTGCTTGGCCATACTCCCTGCATCTGGTATCAAACCTACATCAGTATAAAGCGCCGGAACAACGACGGGATCCAATTTTCTGGCGTAATCTGCAAGGTCTGTTGTTGGAAACACATCTTTATGGGCTTCATACACACCTGGCGAGAGCATTGCTTCAACGACATCTAGTGCCAGAGGATTCACTAGCTCAACAAACGCCTGTTCAGTCCGCGCTTCAAGCTCCCCTCCTTCATCCAGCGTGGAAGGCACCATAGTCTCAATCTGGTCGACGTTGGCGAAGTCAATCTCCAACTCACGTTGAAGATAGTCAACGCTGTCAGCTCCTCTCGATTGGAGAATGCGCTTCAACATTGTTCGGTTGCTGAGGAGAATTGTGAGGTCCGCTCCCCGCTCTTGGAGCTGGGCTCTGAGTAGTCGTGAAACTGCCCAGATGGAGTTGAGGGCTTCACTAGACTGTCCCTCGAACGGCAATATGCCAATTACATAGACGAAGATTCGTCGGCCTTCTTCCTCTTGGAATCTCTGCTTCAGAAGCTCGATTATCGCTGGAGTTCCACCACAACCTGTACCCCCACCAAGGCTTGTGAATATACAGAATCCTGAAACCCCTTCAAAGCCAAGATCGCTGAGCTGGTCGAAGATTATGTCTTTCGACTCGTGGACCGCGTTGTACCCGTCCATGAACCTCCCACCGACGCCTATCTCTGATGCACCATAAAGCATTGTGTGCTCTTTTGGAATGTCATACTTCTGGCGCACCTTTGTGAGGTCAGCTCGATCAGTGTTCATGAGCAGATAGCCTCTAACTCTCGAAGGGAGCTTCCTGTCCTCACTGGCTTTCAGATAGGAGCCTACGATGTTGCTTCCGCATTCTCCGATTCCAATAGCGAAGACCTCTGCGGCCTTCGTCAGTTCATCATCACTAGATGTTCCTCGTAACATTAGTTATGTCCCCTTTCACCTATCCTCTTTTACCGACCATTCTATCAGCGATCTCCCGAATCGCCCAAGTCAGATAGGAACTGATGTCCTCTCTGCTGTATGTTTCCTTCACCTTTTTGATAGCATCAGTAAGGAATGTTTCACGCTGTTCAGCTGAGGCAGATGGACTGAAACCGGTCATGAAGACCTTCATCGACTTATGCCAGTCATCCATCTTCCCTGCTTTCTCAATCCACTCAGTTCGAAGTCCCTTAAGTTCGTTGAAGTTTGTGATTGCATCGGAGAGCACTGTTGCATTGGATAGTTCCGTTTCAAGCTTATTGAGTTTCTGAAGCGGGAATATGAGCTTGCTAAAGTCTTTGGGATGTTTATCATAAACCGCCTCGATTGTTGAGTAGTATTCAGATTGCTTCTTGATTTCCTCAAGATGTGCTTCACCATCCTTGGTTGCGATTCCCTTGATGACCTGAAGCATTTCATCTTGGATGTTAGCGAGGGTCAGACAGACGTCTAGAACTTCGAAGATGTGTTTTGAGTCCTTGGCGAATTGATCTGGGACCTGTTCCAAGAGGCCTTTCAGACGACCTACGAAGTCTGACATTCCTTGTTCCTCGAATATGGAAACAGCGCCCTGTATCTGGCTATATGCTTCTTCCGCACGATTCTTGATCTTCTTATGCACATCTGGAGATGTCGTCAAGCCCATGAGTTTATCAAATGAGTCTGCGGCTGTTTCCAATTCCTCTGGGGGTGTGTCCCGCAGCTTCTTGAGTAGTTTGAGCTCACTATCAACTGGAACACCAATCGCATGAGCCTGATCGAATGACTTCTGAAGCTTGGCGACTTCTTCTTTGAGTGACTCAATGACTTCTGCGCTTATTTTGTGCTCATAGAGCTCGACCATTTTGCGAGCGATTGCTGGCAGACTGAATACAGTATCAGCAGCCACAGCAACGCTATTGAGCTCACTTATGGCCTCTTGGGCTTCCTTTGGAATCTCAACACCTGCCCCCATGAGCTTGGCGGCTGCGAGTCTTATCTTGACCCCGAGTCTGTATCGCAGGTTCTCAAGTGATTCTTGAGCCTTAACGAGGATAGTGTCCTTGATAGTTCTCATCTCAGATCTGATTTCGCCAAAGTCATTCAGTTTTTCAATTCGGTTTGAGCCCTCATCCAGCTCTGTAATGATTGGCAAGAAGATCTCTGCATAAGCAGGCTTGATAGTCTGAAGATCCTCCACAATAACCTCGATTTCCTGCTTGCATGCATCACGAAAAGTGGAAACTCCATCTTCTACAGCAATACGCAGACTAGCCAGTGACTGAAGAAGATAGACAATGCCTCCTTCAAGGTCATCGACTTTGGGTGCTTTTTTGCTGAGTTGAGCATAATCTAGCACCCGGTCTGCTGAAGTGGCCAGTTCATTGAACCTGGTGATATACCCTCGAATGATATCAGTCAGGTATTTTCGGTACTCCTCACGCATGCCATTGGCTTTAACATAGGTCGCTACCATTCCATCAATAGTGGGCTTCTTCGTCAGGCCCTTCTTAGTATCTGCAATCCACTTCTTGACCTTAGCCACGTCGGTGATTCCTGTGTCATCAGGAGCGTCGATAGCTTTCTCAATTTCCTCAATCACTTCCTCGACATGATCTTTCAAGGAAATCTTCACTTGAGACTCCCATTCTACCATCTTCTGATAACCTGAGAGTTGAGTAGCAACATCATCCGCCTCCACACCCACGATAGGGGCTTCTGGGATGATAGCAGCGGTGACAGGGATGCCGCCTTCAACAATCTTGGAGGTGACTTCATGCTTCATATTGATAATCCTGTCTCGTAACAGATTCGACATCTTTGATTGCGCTGAATGAAGCTGATTTTCCAATGCAATGAGCGATGTTAGATTCGTTGTCTTTGATGAATCTCTTGCAATAATCCTGAGTTGTTGAGCGAAATCCATTGGAAGTTCTAGACCTAATCTGGATGCTGTTTCGACAGAGGCTTGTAGTGACTCCACTTCTGTCACAATCGCAGTTCCAATCATCTTACTTACTTCGTCTTTCCGTCCATCAAGGTACATGCGCTCAGCATGAAGCTTTTCTGACAGCCCTATAATATCACCTACTGGCAGATGCGCTACCTCTTCGTTAGAGATTGTCGCTGCGACTTCGCCCCGATCAATAGTGATGTGTCTCTCATAAGTTTCAACAATTCGTTTGCTCTCGTCAAGGAACTCCTTGACTTCTCTGGAAAGATCCTGATGGACATTGAGGGTGAGCTTTGAGAAGTTCTTTGCGAATGATAGGAGGGTTTCAAGATCTTTCGCATCCCCTGTTCCTGTCGATGGAAATGTCAACGTGCCGATTGCATTTGCCTCATTGGGCTTCTGTGCTTGAAGCTTTGGGAGAACTATCAATGTTTCTCTATGCTCTTTGCGAAGCAAGTCTGAGAAGTCCCTAACTGCTCTCATGAAGTCCTCTTCGAGAGCGCTAGCAGTCTTCTCCATCTGAGTTACTAACTTTCTCTTCTTCATGAAACCTGCTGAACCTGCATCACTCTCGAACTTTGCAAACTTCGCCAGTGTATCATACAAGTGGCGTGCGGTTCTATCCGTCTGGTCTTCCAGAGCTTTGTTGAGGGAGATCAAGATACCCTTTATCTCGGCGACCTTATCGATTTCGCGTCTCCATGCGTGACTATCCAAAACGACTACCTCCAGCCTAGGGGTTGCTATCTTCTATTTTTCGAGCTATAAAAGTATGTTTCGCGCATTGCTCATTAGACTAACAATTCCTTTTCAACAAATCCCGCGTGGACTCTGGAATGCGCATTTAGGTCCCAAATTGAGTTTTATATACGAAGAACCAAAGACTTAAGCGCGAAAATAGAAAAAGCGGGATAGAATTATGCCCATCTCTGCAGGAGGCAGCACAGGTGAGGCTTTGCCACTCGGTCATGAGGTCATTGCCGTCTTAGAGGCGGATGCAGTACATATTGTTCATGATGAGAGGTTTCTATACGCTGCCTGTAGAGACCTAACGGTAAGAGTCTGGTCAAAGGAAGACTGGCAATTAGTAGCGGAGCTTGGCGAGACAAGCTCGGAGCCCCTTGTAGTACATGTCGATGACGACCAAGTATATGCTACATGCGAGCGCCGCGTTTATGTCTGGAAGAAAGAAACATGGGGAATGACCGGATGGTTCGAGCTGACCTATCAAGCTGTCACATCCACACTTCAAGGTGACAGTTTCTATGTGGGAGCTCGTGATGGCAGATTGGTATCAATAAAGAAAGACACTCACGAAACCTCGAGCTGGCAACTCCATAAGTCTGACATCTCAACTCTATGGTCTGATGATAGAGTCATTCTAACAGGTAGCCGGAAGGAGGAGCCGAGAGCTTGGCTTCATAAGCCTAACACGGCGCCTACTGAGCTCGCAAGGCTGGACAAGAAGATACGCCCCACTGTCTTCGTTGGCAATTCTGATTATGTAATAATAGGAACTGAATCTGGAGAAATAGGAATTTGGGATAGAGTTGAGTGGCAGCTCATCAGGACTCTCCAAGATAAATCCTCGAACCCTGTAGTATCCATGTGGTCAAACAGCACGTTTCTTGTTGCGGCTATGAACTCAGGTCTAGTCTCAATATGGGATCTCCTCAAAGGTAATGAGATGGGCCGATTCCTAATGGAAAATGAGAAGATAGGATATATTGAAGCAGACAATCTTCACGTATATGTGATTGGAAGCAGCGGAATCAAGGTCATTTCCCTGACTATCGGTGAGGTTCCTCTCGACTTGAGTATGTCAAACGAATCTCGATTTGGCGTCAGTCTACTGAGAACTTCTCCTTATGATGTACTCGAGTCTGTACTCGTATTTCAACGGCAGGGTGATGGGTACTTCGAAGAGGGAAATCATCAAGATGCAGTAGCCGCATACGAGAAGGCTTTGCAATATCTGATTGACAATACACATGCATTGCTGGAGGTCCCGGAGGAACGGCAGCAGCTCACAGAAGAGTTGAATGACCAACTGGGGAGATCTCTACTGAAGTCGAAAATACAAGAGCTAGGGCAGCTTACGGAACGGATTACAGAGATTTCTGCACAGATCGAGCCCGATACCCAGGTACGCCTTCAAGATGATATGGTTGACAAACTATGGGATGAAACAGCCAGGGCCATCAAGGAGAGCCGAGTATTATCCGATGCTCAAGCGGGCAACATTCTCAGCTACCAACTGACTGATGCTGCTGATACGCTCGAGGCTGAACTCGGCGACGCCATGGCAAAGGTCACCATATACAGAGAAACGATCAATCAAGCAATTACCTTGACTCATGGGATCATGAATGAATGGCGTTGGATGGAACGAAAGAAGACAAGCCTCAATGAGCGAAAGGCATTCTTAGAGGAGGCCATGGCAAAGATAAGCGAACGACTCAAAGAGGCGGAGCCTGGAAGTGAAGTGGAGTCAATACTAAGTGATGCACTCGACGAACACAGGCGTGTCTTCTCACAGATCAGCCGCATCATTGAAGCTACAGTGACTGATCCTAGGGATGAGCTTGTCAGTAAGGAAGAAGCTGCGGCAGCCATAGAGGGCCTTCTCAGGATATTGCCTAAACGTAGAGAAGCTATCGAGAAAATGACAGATACGAAGGAGCAGAAGGTCGAGACAGAGCGGCTCCAAGGTGCACTGCAACAGGCGCTTGCATCTGCTAAAAAGTTTAAGATGAAGGATGAGCAGAAAATCATCCAAGATCTGATAGATGGGATTGAACCTCCTAAGACAAAGAAGCGAGCCAAATCAACCAAGAAGAAGAAAGCTAAGACGGCGAGCAAGAAGACAAAGGCTAGCTAGCAGGCGTTTCAATATCACTCACATAATCGATGCCTAGTTCTTCCACTGCTTCCTGTAAGATACTAACCCAGTCCTCAGCTAATGCTCTGAGGTCGGGATCGATAGAGTAAGCCTGTTCTACTGAAGCAAGAGCTTCATGGAAGTATTCCAAGAAGAAGAAACAAACCGCACGATTATACCAGGTTATGGCTGAGTTGGGGTCTAAAAGCAACGAACGGTAAAAAGCATTGAGGCCTTCTGCCCACCTTTCCTCTCCCATGTGGGCCAGACCAAGCAGTTGCCAGACATGGCTATTTCGTGGGTCGAGCTCTAGGCTCTTTGTAAGGGCATCTATTCCTTCTTGGTTTTCATTTAGGAGCAAATGCATGAAGCCTTTGTCAGCCCACGCAGACAGTGCACTTGGTTCAGTCTTAGTAATCCTGTCAAGCATATATAGTGCACTCTGAGGTCTCTTGAGCTCGAGGTTGCAGACAACAAGTTGTTCTAGAATCTTTTTGTTGGTAGGGTACTTTGCCAGACCATTCTCCAAGGCATCCGCTGCTTCAATGAATCTTGATTTCTTCATCAGACCCGTAGCCTGATTGAGAATTTGTACAACACCTTGGGATTCAGCGTTTCTTATGGTCAATTTCAAACCCCCACGTGAAGCATCAACACTCTAACGTGGTCCAACCCTTAATCAGTGCCAGAGAAATTCCTAGAAAAGGTTTGTTCTCATGGTAAATTTCTGCGGTCTGCTTCTTGGTATCACTCGTCCTATCACAGGACTGCAATCGCCTCTATTTCGATATCAACATCCTTAGGCAATCCGGCCACTTGTACAGCTGCTCTGGCAGGAGGTTTGTCACCAAACCACTTGGCATATTCAGCATTCATCTCACCAAAGTCATCCATGTCTTTCAGAAAGACTGACACCTTGACAACCTTATCCATGCTTGTCCCTGCAGCCTCAAGAACTGCTTTGACGTTTTTCAGTGACTGTCTGGTTTGGTCTGTTATGGAACCTGACACCATCTCATCCTTTTCACGATCATATGGTATCTGCCCTGAGCAGAACACAAATCCATTCGCCTTGACACCCTGTGAGTACGGCCCAATTGCCTTTGGTGCCTTATCCGATGAAACTACTTCGCGACTCATTGGAGTTCCTGTATCGCGACATCAATCTTCAGCATTAATGTAGCGGTCAATGCCGGACAGGAGGCGGTGGGGGAACTGCATGACCTCCTACAATTCTGGTACCGGTCTCTCCACGAAGGGCTTTAGTGATGTTTGGCGGGTCTGTTATGATGGCCATCTCTCCACCGTTCTTTATGAACTCGATACATGCCTCGACCTTTGGCTTCATGCTTCCTGGAGCGAAGTGACCTGCGTCTAGATATTGTTGAGCCTCGAACTGGTCCATCTTATCAATGGCCTCTTGATTCTCTTCACCAAAATTGAGATAGACCTTCTCGACAGCTGTTGAAATAAGCAAAAGGTCCGCGTCAAGTCCGGTTGCGAGAAGACTTGATGCTCTGTCTTTGTCTATGACTGCAGCCACTCCCTCAAGCTGACCATCAGTTCCTGCAACCACCGGAATACCGCCGCCGCCGACAGCATAGACGATTATCCCATTCTTGTTGAGTGCCTTGATCGCTGGGAGTTCTACAATCTCCTTGGGTATCGGTGAAGCCACCACTCTTCTCCATCCTCTTCCAGAGTCCTCCTTAATCTGCCAGCCCTCAGCGTCAGCACGTTTCTTCGCGGTCTTCTCATCCATGAATGAACCGATGGGCTTTGCTGGGTTCTCAAATGCTGGGTCTTCCTTGGCAACCCTGACCTGAGTGACAACGGTGGCAACATGCTTGTCAATGGTGCGTTTGTGGAACTCATTGTAGAGGGCGCGTTGAATCATATATCCAATAGCACCTTGTGTATCAGCACCGCAATAATCAAGCGGCACTGGATGAAGCTCGTGTTCGGCCAGCTCGGACCTTCGCAGAATGAACCCTACCTGAGGGCCATTGCCCGAGGTGATGACCACGTCCCACCCCTCTACAATCATGTCTGCGATGTGTGCGCAGGTTTCTGCCGTCGCGGCATATTGGTCTGGAACTGTTTTCTTCGTCTTATCTCTAATTAGAGAATTTCCACCTATTGCAACTACAGCTTTCTTTGACATTCAAATCATCTCTCTTGAACAGAGGTCAATCTTGGGACACTAGTCCTAATTAAGGCTGACGCCACACTTCGCTTAGCAGAATCAGGTAGAGGGAAACCCGACAAAAAACTCGTGAGGCGGTTGACCGACACAAGCACGACCTACTAGGCTGACCAAGGACTGTGTATATACACAGGGCTATCTGTCTTCGATTCTAGGTGATACAAATACAATTAATACTAGTTCCAATCTGGGTTTCTCAAGCTCTAGTAATGAGAAGAAGGGAAACTCCTTGAGAAGGCTGCAATCTCGGACAAATGTCGCCGTTTTGTATATCCTCTTTGTGGTTTTTGTCTTTGCAGTCTCGGTTCCATTCCTGCTTGAAGAGGTTCCGCCAATAGAGAATGGAGAAGAAACACGAGAGTACTTCACTGAAAACATCACAAGTTTCGGTTGGGCGCACACGAATACACCCTCTGTATATTACGATGCTAGCACAGATCGGACTTACATGGTATTCCAGGCGGACCTTGATACCAATGGGTACGACCTCGACCCCCACATTATGTACTATCAACATGCGTCATCTTCATGGAGTGATGTTTATAGGGTTGCAGTGAACCCCTTGAACAATTGGCCGCCTCCGGCTTTCGATGGAGACACCCACGGTGCACCGTGTATGTGGATTGACAGTGAAGGGTATATTCACGTTCTCTACGGTGCGCATCAGAGTAGACCAATCAAACACGCTAGAAGCAGCATCCCAAACGACATAACGAGCTTTATAGTTCAATCCAATCCTTCTCCTGGAAATTATCAGACCTACCCAGCTGTGATGTACGATACGTTGACCAACATAACACACCTGATCTATCGAGGCTCTGCTGGTGGCTATGGCCTGGTTCACATCAGTTCATTAGACAATGGCATCACATGGTCTGCCGAACATGAGTTTGTTAGCACACCCACAGATGTGCGTCCATACAGAGGCTTTATTGAACTTGACCCTAACCATAGTGAGATTATACACGTTGCATGGCTAAACCACAACATGCTCCCAACTGAAACGCACGGCGCAGACCATGATTTCTACTACTGTTATCTCAATGTTTCAAATGGTCGTGTCTATAATGTTAGAAACCATGACCAAGGCATGCAAGTATCGGGCGCAGATTTGGATAATTGCCTAGTATACGACTATCCAGATGATGACGGAAGTAGAAACGGCTATCCGGATCTATTCTTGGACAGCCACGGTAAACCACATATCTTTACATTCATTGGCAATTCGAGTAAGTTCCATTCTCCAGGAGCATGGACGTTGAAGTATCACTACTGGGACTCTGCGTCATCTCAGTGGGAAGATATGAACATCACTACTCACTATGGAAGCGGCAATCCAGCCGCTGCAATTGTCCATGACTCAGACAACATAACAATCTTCACTACTGGTACAGATAGAGATGTGCACAGATGGACTTATGATGGGAACGACTGGACATACCGGGAGAAGATCGGAGGTTCAACCACATCGCACCTTGTTTCTTTTACTCAGATACCAGCGCATTACAACAAAGGTAACCGAACAGAGTTCCAGGTTGCGTTCACCGAGTTTCTTCTTGAAGACAAGAAAGTCAAGGGATACATTTGGGGTTCCCGAGGTCTGCTGGGTAGAAACTACACTATTGGCGACGAAAGTGTCAGGGCGAATGAGCAGCATTTTCCAGGTCGGGTCAGGTGTCTTTGGTTTGACAGGTTCTATCAGGGAGTACGTTTGGGTTCTATCAGGTTCTATCAGGGAGTACGTTTGCATTCATAGGTACCTTAGAAAGAATTCATCGAAGAGATGCTAAAGAGCTAGTCGAAAGCGTGGTCTATTCGTCACGTTTCTCTCTTAGCCATTCTTCACTGTATGCTGATTCCATCTCCATGGCACCAAAGACTGTTTTTCCAGTCATACCATCAACCAGCGTCTTTGTCCTGAACAGCATCTTTCTGTCCTTCTGAGTGAGCTCTCTTACGAACTCCATGCTCTTTTCCAATAGCTCCCCATGTTCGAATACTCTATCGGCTAGGCCTAATTGTAAAGCCTCATCTGCTTCGATAGTTCGCCCTGACAGCAGGAGATCTTTGGCTCTAGAAGGGCCAACTAGATGAAGGAGATTAGAAGCAGCACCCATTCCAGGGAAGATATTGAGATCGATCTCTGGAAACCGAAGGGCTGCATTTTTGGAGAAGAACCTGAAAT
>JAEOTX010000216.1 GCA_016839605.1 Candidatus Thorarchaeota archaeon
CCGTAGGATGTGTTTGCCCAAGCCTGAGTCGCCACTCCACCTGCTTCAGCCAATGCCCAAGGAACCACAGCACCTACAGCGGGAAACTTGGACTGGACTATAATCCCAATGTCGCCATTTGAGGGGTCTCTTGCTACAATCGAAAATGTCGAAGGGTAACAACGCTTTCTCACAGCTTATCGCCTCAATATGATAGTGTGAAATGAGAATCCATTCCTCTTTAGATAGTCGGTTCAAAGCGAAGGAAATCAAAACAAATCTTAAGAGAAGGAAGTTCTGGATGAGGGCTACCCCATGTCAAGGCGGGAATGACTTAAGGAGACGCTCTCTCGATGGCTGAGATCTATGTCTGGTACGTGAATTCCTCTAGACAAGAGAAGAGCATTGGCGTCGAGACCAGTGAAAGATGTGTCAATCTTGACCTTCGCGACATGATTTCTGTAGATCTTCTGCCCCTAATCTGGTGCCGAAATCTTGAAGACCTAAGCCTTCGCGATAACAAACTAAGAGAGATAGACCTCTCACCTTTGTCAAAGTGCCCAAACCTTCAAGGACTGAGACTCAATAACAACCTGCTTCGAACCCTAGATCTATCACCTCTTGCTGAGTGCCCCATGCTGGAGGAGCTTGTAATTCAGGAGAACAGACTCAAACGAATCGATATCTCTCCTCTGTTTCATTGTCAGGCGCTAAAAGAGCTTAAGCATGATGCATCTGTCACTCTTCTGGCAGACCTAACCCTGAAGTCTGTAGGCAGCTGGCCTGAAGTTTTGATGGAACGTTTTCACAGAGTTCTGTGGAAAGTTCCCCAATCAAGCTAATCTGAAAAGAAGAGGTTGGACCCGGGACAGGTCCCGGGCCCTGATATGTTTGAAAGACTGTTTCTAGGTTCCGTTATTCTTGTACTTTACTGCAATAACAATCAGTGCAAGTGCACTGAAGCCACCTGCAAGAAGAACAAGCTGGTTGTAATCTATGCCTAGGAAAGTCCAAGCGGTGGAGAGGGAAGAGATTCCAAGAACAGGGTCATAATCTAGAGTTTCGTCTCCAAAGTTCTCAAAAGTGAGGAAAATAGACTTTCGCTCTTGTGCCATGAGAGGATCGCCGTGTGATGCTCTTACTTGGACTTGATGGGATGCGTTTCCAGCAAAAGCGTTCTGGGCATATTCCATCCATGCATTGCCGAACGAGAGTTTCTCACCTTCATGCTTAATCAGTTCGACATCTCGGTCGCTGGTGTTTCGACGATGTTCACTCTCACCAACAGTGAACTGAAACACTAGAATAGAATCACTGTTCGTCCACTCCCAACCGGATATCCTGAGGTCGAATTTGAACTGGTCTGGAGTTGCTAGATAGAAATGGACACGGATTTGAATCTCAACATCCATTGGATTTGTGTGGCCGGGCATCTTATGAATGCCAGGAATGGTTGTCATCCCAGGACCTTGGTGATCATAGTTCTCAGTGTTTGTGAAGTTGAAGTGCAGTGCTGTAATTACATCATTCTGTTCCTCAGTCACAAACCCACTAAACTCCCAGTCGGCAATTGGTAGTGTGAACATAGCGCCAACGAGATGGTCAAGGCGAGGATCGAAGACTCCATTTTCATTTGTGTCATTTGCCTCAAAGAGCCTATTGAACATAATATGATAGTCTGTCCCAGGATCGGTTTCATTCCACCATGAAAAGTGTGGCACTTCACCATGTGATGCCACTCGAACTCCTATCTCTCCAGTCGTTATAGTAACGACTCCGAGTGATTCTTCAAACTGGAACATTCGGTGGTGGGGCTGAGCAGCCACAAAAGGTGCTGATGCTAATACCATCATAGTGGCCAAAATTGCAATGGTTCTTTTGTCAATCAATGATTGTACACCTAGTTAATGATTCATCAAATAGGTATATAATCGTTCTATTCTAATTCTATTGAAATACGACTTCGAGAACTCTCGAAGTCATTTTGACCCATTATATCAATGCGGAGCTGATGAGGGCGAGGAGGAGAATATTCAGATTTGTGACGATGAGAGTCACAATTGCCGCCCGAGAGCTTCTCACGGTCTTTGCCCTAGCTAGAGCAATTGTTAGGATATAGGTGCTCCACGAGATGACAACAGTCAGGAGTATCGTGAGGGGCCAGCCACTGAGGACGCCCAAAGTTGGTATGAAATACCACATCAGCACCACAAGCAGATGGGGCACGAAAGCCATAGGTACTGCAGCAAAGAGCCCTCTGGATAGACCTCGTTTCCTAAGAATGGGAATTGATAACACTTCAACAAGTAGGAATGTTGTAATCCATGCCACTAATGCGGCTAGTATCGTGACTCCCGTGTCAAAAACACCCTGTAGAAAGAAGAGAAAGACCGGAAGTAGACTGACCTCTGCAGCAAAGTACCCATAGAGACCAAGAAAGATTACAATCTCGAAGAAGAAACGCAATGGATCAGACTGAATCCGTTTCACAATTGGTTTCATGGCCAATATGTCCAGTACAAAATCTCTAGTTGTGCTTTCACCTTCATGGGTCGCTACGACAGCATCTACTTGATCCTCGCTTTGTTGAATAATATCGTACGCAGCCTGTCCCAGTTCTGTAAGAGAATATAGCTTGTTTCCTGTGCGGGACACCAAAGGGTCATCTGACTTGCTGAGATTATCCAAATGAAAATACAGGGTACCTGGTTCTAATCCTAACTCTGTGAGGTCTGTGTATGAAACGGCGCCTTGATCACCTATCATGGTTATTATCTGACGTCTGATATGATGTGATAGTGCGCTATACACATCATCCATTACAGAGTCTCTATCTCGCAGTATGATCCCCCGATTTGAATTCTTCATCTGAGCCCCAGATAATACACACTTATTCGTTTCTCTATCACCGTTTCGCACTGACTACTAGATTTCTAGAGCTACCAGCTACAAACTCACTCTTATGGTAATCTGAAAAGACCTCCATGAGGCCAAAGCCAGCTTTTGTGATTGCATTCTTCAATACATCGAGAGTAGTATGCAAAACACGCTGTGTGGAGATTGCTGTTTCCCAATTGCGGCCTTTCTTCACAAAAGAAGTGGCTACTAATTCTGACCATGACTTATCTCCATGCTCATAGAATCTAGAAAACACAACTTCATTGCCATCGGAGGTTACCCCGCCCTTTATCGGAAAGAATCTGAATCCAGTGCCCAGAATCTCCTCAAAGTTCAGAACTTGAAATATGAAAGAACCAGATGGGCTCAACACATCATAGACTACCTCGATGACTTCCTGTAACACCTTAAAACCAGGGAGCAGTGCTAAGGAGTTTCCAAGGCAGAGAATAATATCAAAGGAACCATCCACCTTGGAGGAGAAGCTCTGCATATCAACAAGATGGAACTCAACCTCAACTCCAGCCTTTTTTGCATGGCTTCTAGCCGCCGAAATCATGCCATTGCTTGTGTCAAAGCCAATGACATGACAGTCACGAGAGGCCAACTCTACAGCATGCCTTCCACTCCCACAGGCCATATCAAGCACTCTATGCTTCTTGGATCGTTTCATGAATGATTGTAGAAAAGGCAGCTCTCGGTTGAGTCTTGATTCCCAGTCTATTGAGTTGTCATACACCAATGCCAATTCGTCAAAGGTCTCTATCTCATTCACCCCCTCGATTTGGATAGATCAACCTCATCCTGTGAAAAGAGAACGCGGCCTTCCATTCCGCCAGCCACATTTATTGTCTGACCGGACACATGTCCAGATAGTACATCAGAGGCAAGATACAGTATAGTATTGGCTATGTCTTCGACTAATGCAACTTTCCGCAATGGAACGGTCTGTAGAATCTGACGAACCATATCATCATCGTTAAGGGCGTCTTCCGCCATTGGTGTCACTGTCCATCCAGGATTCACTAAATTCACTCGTCCTTTACGTGCTAGATGGACTATCTCATTCTTGAGACTCAGCATTAAACCATGAAGTCCAGCCTTGGATGTTGAGTAGTCACAATACCAAGCCTCACCAAAATAACCAGCAGTTGAACCAACGAGTATTAGTGATGCATAGTCTTCTGGATTGGCATCAAGGTTGGCGAAGAAGTGTTTTGAACAGAGAAATGCGCCTGTCAGATTGATAGCTAGTGTGGTTTCCCACTGCCCTAGTGTCATCTTGTGTGCAGCCTTACCAACATGATTGGCAACACCAGCATTCGCTACAAGAATATCTACTCTTCCAAACTTGGCATTAGCTATTTGAAAGATCTGTGCAACATCTGCTTCTTTGAGAATATCAGCTCGCACAATGTTGACCCTTTCTGACCATTTACTTGGAAGATTGTCCAACCCGCGCTTAGAAGTTCGATAGGTCGCGGTCACTAGGGCATTTTCTGACAACAGTGCTCTAGTCGTTTCTAGTCCAATGCCGCCAGAACCACCTGTCACAACTACATGTCGATCCTTCAGACCCATGTCCATGAGTTTAGCCTCTTCATCTTTGATTCTATTTAGCAAGCAGTTTTCTCCCTTTCAAGGATTGTGACTCAAGAAAGAGTGCTCGAAATCAATTCGAGAAATATCGAAGTGAGATTTCCATAGATATCGAATGGAACTATTATATACCTATTTGAAAGAAATAAATACGGTGATTAGATGATCACAGAGCGCAGAACACTAATGTTTACTCTAGCTCTGACGGCTCTATTGGCATCAGTGCCATTTGTCGCCGCGCAGAGTACAGGAATACAGTATCAGCACGCTAACGGTGTTGTGACTCTCACTACTGATGATATTGGAATCAAGGTGAGCGCATTCAATAAAGTGCCTCACTTCCATTTCTGGGACGAGAGCGATGACACGCCTGGAGCTGACTACCACGTCACGTTCAGCAAGCTGTTTGAGGCGAATGATACCAATGGAAATGGCGCATATGATCCAGAAGTGGATCATCGCTATGGAGATCCCTATACACTTCCAACTGAAGACTGGGATTTCAGTGGATTTGCCACCGAGGAAGAAGGTGATGTTGTGACTGGAGTCCATTTCAACTTCACCAACGAGGATACCTTTGTACCTCCAACTCCCATTGTACTGGCGGACATGCCAAGCTCTATGGATCTTGAGATTGAGATTCGTGTCCACATCAACCTAACGAACTCCAATGAGATGAAGTTCGATATCAAGCTGGAGGGCTGGGATTGGGCCTACAATGACTCGATTCTTGTATTCCAGTTCACTGTAGCTGACAGTGAGCATGGTCAGCAGGATGGAACTGGAGA
>JAEOTX010000217.1 GCA_016839605.1 Candidatus Thorarchaeota archaeon
GACTATTGCGCTACATGGGATCTCAGACAAGTCCTTCAACTTGGTCTAGCACCTGACGGACTCGGAGGCATGCACTCATCCTCTGCAGGTCCAGCACAACACCTGCATGTAGCCGTCAATCATTCAGCAATCTGGCTAGCCGCCGCCCAGAGTTCTTTCGCAGGCGGCCAGGGGTATTTCTACTACAACACATTCCTAGCACCTTTCATGCAAGGAGCGAGCTATAAGAGAATCAAGCAGGCTGCTCAGCAACTGATCTTCACTTTGACCCAACAGTATGTCGCACGTGGCGGCCAAGTCATCTTCTCTAGTGTCGACCTGACACCAGGTATTCCTAAGATCATGAGGGACGTCCCGGCTGTCCTTCCTGGCGGTAAGCTTACAGAGATGACATATGGTGACTTTGAGGTCGAGGCCAGCCAGTTCTTCAATGCGTTCATGGAGGTCATGCTACAGGGTGACGCCAAGGCTAAGGGCTTCAACTTTCCAAAGCCAAACGTTGTTCTCAGAGAGGAATTCATGAAGCCTGAGCATGAAGAGTCTTGGAGACGCGTGGCTGAGCTCACAGCCAAGTTCGGATCTCCATACTTTGAAAACTATCTGAACTGGAGGTCTGAGATAGAGGCAGGCTGTAGTAGCTGTTGTTCTCACCTCTGGACAGCAAGCAGTGATGAGGAGCTTGAGGAGTTTCTGACCGGAAACATGGTCTTTGGAGCATCTCAAATGGTCACTCCAAACTTCGGCAGAGCTGCATGGATTGGGAGATCCGACGAGGACCGATTCTTCGCGAAAGTGGATGAGTACATTGAACTTAGCAAAGAAGTGGTCTTAGAGAAGAAATCTCTCATGGAACAACTCATAGCAAGTGGGAGCGTTCCATTCTACACACAACCCAAGCCAAATGGCGACCCTCTGATAGATATGAACAAGCGAGAGTTCTTGCTGGGCACTGTGGGATTCGAAGAGATGGCAATGGTTCAGACTGGACATCATCTCCATGAGAGAGAGGGAACCAGATTTGGCATCAAAGTCCTGAAGCACCTAAAGAAACGGGCCAAGGAGTTCCAAGAAGAAACCGGTCTGCACTTTGGTGTGACTCGAACTCCCGCTGAGAGTGCTGCTGGTAGACTCGCTGTCAAGGACTACAAAGCATACCCCGGCATGCGGAAATATCTCAAGGGTGCACATCCCAATGTATACTACACCAACAGTACGACTCTGGATGTTGCAGCCGACTTAGCTCTTACTCAGCGAATTAAGAAAGAAGGAATGTTCCATCCTCTGATGGATGGCGGGGCATTGACTCATATTTACTTGGGTGAGGCTAATCCTGATCCGGAGGCTCTCTGGGAGTTGACCAAGAAGATTGCCAAGGACACACTAAACAGCTACTTTGCGTTTACAAAGGACGTTCTTGCATGTAGCAGCTGCGGATATCAAGGCGGCATCGATTGGAGGCACGCGAACTTCGCATCCGTCGAGGATCTCAATCGGATTCAGTGCCCGAAGTGCGGGTATGTTGGATGTGACGTAATCAGTCGGATCACTGGGTATCTACAAAATCTTCAGTCCTGGAATCATTCAAAGAGACAGGAGTTCATCGACAGACACAGGTACACACTATGAGCTAGAAATGGACTGTCCTGCTTTTCCTTACTAGCAGCATGCCAAAAGACTGATGTAGAAGGTCAGCTGAATGATACTGTTTTTGCAAGTCTGAGGCGCTCAGAGTGAAACCACTCGGGACAATAACCATGTGTTTTCCACACGTCGACGAAGAAACACGATCTGTGCTGCAATCAGTGATGGATGAAGCGGAGAATTACGCTGATTTTGCAGAAAGACTATGTCATAAAGTATGTACAGAGCCCACTCCTCCACTATTACAGTTCTTTGCGTACTACTTTGCCTGGTATATCTCCGAAATTGCGTTACTTGATAGGCTGGCTGATGCTGATAGAGTAACAGACCTTGCAGTCCCCCTTCACATGGTTTCAAGTGCAAGCAGAGGCGAAATCTCTGACTGGAACGATATGACAAAATCTCTCAGAAAGGCATTAGATATCTCACCCAACGATTGGATTGCAATTCTACTCTACCTTGCTTGGAGATGGCCGGCAGAATCTCAATACCCAGAAACTGATGTCGATATCCGCCCTATTGAAACGATTGAAAGAAGTGTCAGTGAGAATGAGGAGTTAGAGTATTTCGAAACATACCTTTATGGAATGAAAGCAGTCAGATTGCATCGAGAAGGTTCTTTGAAAGAAGCAAATGTCGCGATTACAAAAGCTATCACTGTATCCCGGAAGTTCGAAGACCTTATTGGACTCGCATATCTTCTACGTCTGAAGGCCAATATTGTCAAACACACTGATCTGAGAAAGGCGATAGACGTCTTACTCACATCAAGGGATCTGTGCAATCTGCATGACTATCGACAGTGTCTAGGTCTAGTTCATGGTGAACTGGGTCATATCATGGGTCTTCGGGGAGAACTAGATGCAGCCATTGATTATCAGCTCGAAATGGGTTCAATAAAAGAAGCAATTGGCCTTCCAGTGGGTAACCATAACGCCGTCATAGCTTCCTATTACAACATGATGGGAAACGGAAGGAAAGCTTTGAAATTTACAGAACTGGCAGTTGAGTGGCAGGATATATCTGCCCATTTGACTAGGTTTGTTCCCTTTCCGCACACACAAAAGGCATGGGCTTTGATTAATCTTGGCAGGATTAATGAGGCAAAAGATGAGCTTCATAAATCTAAAGAATTTGTACCGAAGACCGGGGACTTGTGTATGCATATCTACTCAAAACTGGTCGAAGGAATCCTTGAAAAAGTGGAAGGCAATCACGATAGTGCTGTCCAAGTCTTTGAGGAAGTTTTGAGGAGCCAAGAGCAAGATCCTTTTCCCTTATGGCAGAACATATGTCTACTCAATCTTGTGGAGATTGAGATCGAAAAGCAATCACCGGAATCGATTGATCCCACTGCTGATTCTTCTGGACCTTGGATGGAGAGGTTGGATGAACATGCACGGAAGAACGATCTCCCTGGTATTGCTGCTCGTTCTTTGATTCTCAAGGCAAGTCTTCGCAAGAAACAGGGACGTCATGATGAGGTTCAGAGTCTGTTGAAGGAGGTCCTGAAGACAGCAGAGTCGCCAAGTATGAGGTATCTCAAGAACATAATCGCGTCCACGTTTCCAGATGTGATAGTTTCCTAGAATCCAATTAGTATGATGTTTCGCTGGTCGCCAATCTATCTCCAATTGTGGGCTTCATGGAATCCTGCCAAGAAACAGGAGTTTCTAGATAGGCATAGGAATTCTCTATAGCTCAGGAGTCGTCGAACTCATCCAGTGAGGTCTGTCTACTTCGAAGATCAACAAGCTTATCCAGCTAGGCATTTTCATGCTAAACAACTCGAAAGAGATATTTCGGCAGATTAAGGAATTCAGATGTGGTTAGTTGAACATGGATTCATGGAGAGATATCGGAAAAGCCTTAGAGGAAATTCTTCGACCCTCTACATATCCATTAGCTGTCAAGCTAGTTAAGGATGAATCAGAATTTCCTGAGAAAACGCGAAGACCCGAAAGCAAGATCGCAATTTGTCAAGCTCTAAGTCTATCTCGACGATTTGGCTGGACAATGGGTATCACAGAGGAAGATAGTGGTTGTCCTGGTGCTAGTTTCGCTTATGGCTGGAAAGAGTTGTTTGATAAATCCACGCTTGCATTTTTCTTCCTTCAAGCAGGTTATGCTGCAGATGAAGAAGGAGCAAAAACCATCCTTGAGAATGTGGACCATCTAGAGAAGGGAAGATATAGTGCTCTAATAGTATCACCATTGACAAGAACAAAGATTGTACCGGACGTTATTCTTGTGTATGGAAATCCTGCTCAGATGATGCGTCTCCTGCAAGGGGCCA
>JAEOTX010000218.1 GCA_016839605.1 Candidatus Thorarchaeota archaeon
ATCCGTTTAATCAACTTCTTCCTGAGAAGCTTTCTTAGTGCGTATCTAACTGTCCTTGCTGCGAAAGGGACCTCCTGAAGAAGCTGTTTTGGAGTCACGCCCTTTCTTCCTCTCGTCCTCATTAGATCAAGCACAATGGTTTGACTCTTAGTTAATCCAATATCATGCAGCTCTTCTTCGAGCTGTTCATCAGTCATCAATCTGATTCACCATTTTAATAGTTGATTCGCTGTGTAAATTAGGATTTAAGCATCTGTGACTGTGAGGATACAGTTACATTCCAGGATTCGGATATTCGTTTGCTTATCCTCCAAATAGCAATCGTCCGATGAGCTCGATTACGGCGATATAGAAATTCCCAGACGGTGGTGCAATGAAGGTTGTTGATAGATGAAAGTATGGACGAAGCACCCATGCCAATTGTGTGCCCACGAATGCAAGAACACCGCTGCCGGTAATCATAGCCGGCACCCATTTCTTGTTCTCACCGTGAATCTTGCTGAAACCCTGCAATAAATAGCTTACAGCGGTCACACCGGATATCCCGAAGAAGAAGACATTGAGCAGGACTGTGAAAGCGTAGGCGGCAAATGTCCGTTCAGGGGTGGTTAGCATGAAGAATAGTGTAACGGGGAGAAATGCAATCATCATGGTGGCCATAACCGTGATACTTATCATAAACAGGACTGCCATCTGGCGAAGGCTCATCTCACCCCCTAGAATACCATTCAGGACATAGTAAGTGGGCAGCGAAACAAAGACTGCAACCAGCAACAGCATTGGAATCTTAATTGCATCAAATATGATTTGGGCTCCACCTGCATATGTCCCCATGCTCGCCCCGTAGAGTGCTCCAAACAGAAGGGTCGCAAGAATTGAGGTTACAAAGTAGTTCTTGAGATTCTTTTCACCTTGGATATCATTGTACAATCCCTCACGGTCTCGAATGAAGCGACTCAAAACTTGAAAGAATGATTCGTAATCCACGCAAAAACCTCCATCATGTGGATAGAGGACTTCTTTTTGTGCACTATCACTGTCCAACAATTGCACTATGTCGATAGGGGATTTTTCTGAGTTGATGTCAGGCACTCATTTTCTTCACGTACTTGTCGATGGCAAACTTCCGTTCGAGCCCCTTGGAACTCATATAACGAACCTTCCCATAGATTGGCCTCTCTCCCCAAGCTCGGTCGTGCTTTCCAAAGCACCATGCGACTCCCGCATATCCGTTTGGGTCTCGACCGTCTAGTTCATACTTGTTATTGAGATGAAGTGCAATGGTGTATGCCAATTTCGGAGATGAACTCCACTCAAGTATCTTCTTTCCCCAATACATCCGCATATATCCATGCATCTTTCCGGTTTTCATCATCTCGCTTTGGGCGGCGTTCCAATATGGGTCATGGGTTTCGGCAGATTCGAACTCTGCTAATGAATAGACGTGTTCACGGGGGTCAGTGGAATGCGCTTCCAATGTGGTCATTGCCCAATTAGGTAGGCATCTAATTGTGTCATAATCCTCGTTGTAATAAACAAAATTCATGCTCAATTCACGACGAACCAACAGCTCCTCAAGAAATGACTCGGCTCCGGCACTTCCTGTGTCTAAAACCTCCAGCGCAATCTCGAGAGGCGATATTTGGCCGAAGTGGAGATAGGGACTCATGCATGACAGATAGTCTTCTGAGGGATCATTGCGTAAGTCGCCAAACCGATCTAGTTTATCTGTGATGAACTTGACTAGCCTTCTCCTTGCTTCTTTTGAGCCCCCATGAAGCCAATTCACAGGCCTCACAGATCTGTCTATCTGAATCTCATCCAAAACGTTCCTAGGATTTTTGATATCGATTGAGGAAATGCTCCCTCTGAATGAGAGTGCAGCTTCATTCTTTGGCAAAGGCTCAAGAAATGCATCTAGTACTCTCTGATATTTTGGACGAAATGTCCCCGCCGAGTATTCCTCTTTGGGAGAAGCAGTTTCAATCGGAACCACCACGTTCGACTCGACCTGAATTACGGGACAGTCAACTGACTCCGACACCTTGCTGCGCCATTCTCTCTGAAGTCGCTGGTAGCCGCGGTCCACAATCATTAGAGCACATTCTTTGGCTAGTTCTCTTACTCCTGTACTTGGATCCTCTAGGCGCAGAGCAAAGGTAATATTCCTCTTTTGCAGGTCTGCCTCCACATCGACAAGACCTTCTACTAGGAAGAGATAGCTCCTCTCTGTGGCCTCAGGATAGTCGGCGGTTAGCCCGAAATATGCCACAACTGGCAATTCGTACCTATTTGCCATCAGGATTGCATACTCAAGAGCATGATTGCAAAACGTTCTTTGAGATGCCTGCATCCAGTAAAGAACGTACCTTCCATCTTGAATTGTATTGGAATTCAAATGTTTCACACGTTCTTCCTGAATCATGGTGTAGAAATCCAGAGCAAAGACTTATTAGTATTATTAACTATTGTTAATAATCATTCATGTAGAAGAACAATCTTATTCTAGGAATGTGTGGGACATGCAATTTCCAAAAGTAAGCGGAAACGATTTATTGAAGACCAAGGTCACATTGCCAGAAGATTTGAGTTCGAGGTTCAATGTCTTGATAATTGCCTTCCAGCGGTGGCATCAAGGCCTTGTCAATTCATGGGTTCCTTTTCTAAACAACATGGTGGAACAATATCCTGAACTCGATTACTATGAGCTGCCAACCATCAGAAAGATGAACTGGCTCAATCGAAGCATATTAGACAATGGTATGCGTGCAGGCATTCCATCTCGAGATACTCGAAGGAGAACTATTACACTCTATATCGATAAAGAATCCTTTAGACAGAAGCTCGAGATTCCTGACGAAACTGATATCCACCTCTTTTTGGTTTCGAGAGATGGAGATGTATTATGGACTGAATCGGGAGCTATTTCCGAAGAGAAATCTGAATCATTAGTGGATGCACTCAAGAAGGTCGGCCTCAACCAAATCAATCAAGTCTAGATTTCATACTCGGATTTTGCGGATTGCAGGATTCTATCGATTAGCTTTCCGAATGAATATTTCCTGAATGGCAACAAGCCATACCAGGCAATCAGACCTGCCAGCCCATAGGGGCGATAATAGAGTTCTACGACGACTTCGCAGCCTTGGGGGTCCATGGTCTTCGTTGAGATTGCAAACGACATCAAGGCAGGCATCTTCAAAGTCGACATCAATGTCAGACGGCTACTCGGAACTAATTCGACGAGTTCCCAGCAGTCCACCAGTGAGCCCGATTTCAAAAGAGAGAGATGTTTCGTAGACTCACCCATGCCCTTTCCGCCAAGAAGATTGTCTATATATCCTCGTATAGGCCAAATCCAGCTACCGTACTTCCAGCCCTTCGTACCGATGATGGATTGGATTGCATTCCATACTCTACTTCTCGATACGGGCACTTTTAATTTCCAAGTCAACCAGTATGATGAGCCCCCAGCCCAATGTGGATCTCCCTTCTGAACCTGTTCCAGAATGGCTCCAGATGTGGGGAGTTTTCTTCTCGTCCAATATATCGCTTCCTTATCCTGTTGAAGCGCCAGACGGATAGCCTCGCGAACAGTAAGCAATTTCTGAGGTACGATGGACTGAATATCACTGTTCTGACAGATTGCTTCATTCCTCAGTCCCTCAATGAGGGGCTTTGTAAGCGGTGTTGGGAGAGGTGTCACAAGAGATAGCCAGTAAGAGCTCAATCGCGGAGTCAGCATGGGAATTGGAACAATGAATCGTCGAGTCAGACTAGCTTCCTCAGAATAGATTCTCATTAAATCATGATATGAGAGGATATCGGGTCCGCCTATGTCATAAACATGGTTGGCCGTTTCTGGTTTCTCAAGGCAATCGATGAGATATCTGATGACATTGCTCACGGCAATTGGTTGGCTTTTTGTGCGAACCCATCTTGGAGTCACCATAGCAGGCAATCTATCAACAAGATATCGCATTATCTCGAAAGATGCACTTCCTGCTCCAACTATCATTGCCGCTCGAAGAGTTGTTGACGGAACCGAGCTGCTATGTAGAATACGACTGACTTCCATTCGAGATGCAAGATGCTTACTAAGCCCACTCTCAGCCTCGCCCAGCCCCCCAAGATAGATTATTCGCTTCAAATCGGCCTGTTCCGCGGCCTTGACTAGGTTGTTTGCTGCTTCTCTGTCAAGAGATACGAAATCTCCCTTACCATACATGGAATGCACTAGGTAGTATGCAGCGGCACATCCCTCTGCCGCATTTTTCAAAGACTCAACATCAAACACATCTGCCTTCATTGGAGTGAGGTTCGGATGGGAAGACCAAGTCTTCATTTCAATCTTGGCAGAATTCTTGAATCCTGCATTGACTTCGAATTTCCTCTGCAGCAATGCACTTACTAACCTAGTCCCAATGTAGCCGGTTGATCCAACTACCAGCACTCTTCTCAAATCAGACATTTCTACTAAGAGGGTGGCATACAGGGCATATGTATGATTGGGTGTTTCATTGCGAAAGGTTAGAAATCAGTCCATTCGAACCTGAAAATGATGCATGGTTTGTCTGTGACTTCTGCTTTCCGTTTTTCACTCGTGACTTTGTTTCAGACTCCACTCCAGCCATAAACCTGCTATGATGCAGCCTTCTTTGATATGGCCTAGAATCGGGGGATTTCAGTTATTGTGCTTTCAGACTATGATCCTGATAACACCAAGATGGCGTATACACAGTTGCGGAATATTATCCATGAACCTTTTACCTAATAGTGCAACTTTTATCAGGGTAGGAAGCAGTAGCGTTTCGATTTCCTCGAATTATGAACAGGAATTGCGAAGCAAATGTTACAGTTCATTGAACTCACCCAATTAGCAGCAGCATTCTTATCAGGATTGTATATAGCAACCTCGCCCTGCATTTTCCCGCTGCTGCCGCTGTTCCTGATTAGAAGTCTTAGTTCTGCAGATAACAGGTCCAAAAGCGTAATCGTAACTCTCGCACTCACGGCAGGCATTTTGAGTTCGCTTGCCTTATTCTTTGCAATATCTGGGCTGATTGGCAGGTACATACTCCAGAATTATACGGTTCTCCAAGCTGTTCTTGGTGGAATTGTGATATTTCTTGGGATTGTGACTGTCTCCTCCACTCTCAAAGAGAAGCTACGATTGACCTCACTCAGCATTGGAAG